>NZ_BAAGVM010000002.1:0-364360 GCF_054780875.1 Marinactinospora endophytica
TTTTGCCGCGTTGTTGTTGTGGCTCTTGGTTTTCCCGCCCCTGTGTGGGGGTTGGGGTGAGGGTTACGGCGGTGATGGCGGGAGGGAAACACCCGGTCCCATTCCGAACCCGGTCGTTAAGCCTCCCTGCGCCGATGGTACTGCCTCCGTGTTGGGGTGGGAGAGTAGGTCGCCGCCGGGCATCTTTTCGGTTGAGGCCGGATCCTCCGTGTGGGGGGTTCGGTCTCCCGTGTGTGTGGGGGGGTTCCCGTTCCGGGAACCCCCCTTTTTTTGTGGTGGTGGGTGGGTCACGCGTTTCGTAGCATTTTCCGGACGGCTTCCTCGATCTCCCCCTGCGTCGACAGTTCGCCGTACTCGGCTTCGGCGGCGATGGAGCCGATGGAGGAAGCGATCGTGACACCGCGTTCGTAGAGCTCGAAGACCCGGGGATCGATGTAGGAGGCCCGGGCCACGGCGGGCGTGTTCCCCAGGTACTCGGCGACCTCCTGGACGACCCGTGCCTCCGCTCGGGTCTCCCCTGTCCCACTGGACGGGGCCTTCACCGAGACGGCGAGGCCGACCGCGGCGAGTACGGTCGCGTGCCAGGTGCGGAAGTCCTTCGCGGTGTACCTTCCGCCGGTGATCTCGCGCAGGTAGCCGTTGATGTCGTCGCTCGTGACGTCGTGCCATCCGTTACGGGTCCGGTACGCGAGAAGGTCGTCTCCCCCGCCCTCGCGTCGTTTGAGCGAGCGGACGAGCCGGCAGACCTCGGGTTCACGGAGCTCGACCTCGCGCTGCTTGCCGCTCTTCGCGGGATAGTCGAACACCACCCGGCCGCGCGAGCAGGTCACGTGTTCCCGGAGGAGGGTGGCGAGCCCGTAGCTCTCGTTGTTCTCCGCGTAGTCCTCGCCGCCGGAGCGGAAGAAGCCGAGGTCGATCAGGCGCAGCGCGGCGCTCAGAACCCGGTCACGCGAGAACCCGCGTGTTCGCAGGTTCTCCTCCGCCCTGGCCCGGATCTTGGGAAGTTCCTCGGAGAACTCCAGGACCCGGTCGTACTTCCTGCGATCCCTCTGGGCGCGCCACTCCTCGTGGTACAGGTACTGGCGTCGGCCGGCGTCGTCGGTCCCGAGCGCCTGGATGTGTCCGGCGGGGTCGGGCGAGATCCACACGTCCTTCCAGGCCGGGGGGATGGCCAGGGAGCGGATGCGGTTGAGCTCCTTCTCGTCGCGGAGGGGACGACCGGATGGATCGAGATACCGGAAGCCGCGTCCGCAGCGCCGCCGGATGATCCCCGGGGCCGCGGGATCACTGCGCCTGATCGCGTTGCCTCTGCCCATGACGCCCCCTTCGTCCCTGCCGACTGCCCTGGCGGCCGGTGGGCAAACCACGGCTCCGGCGGCCGGTGGGTCGCCGGAGCCGTGGAATTCATCCGGCACCAGGGACGGCGACGCCGCGCAGGCCGCTCCTCTCTCCGCTCAAGGAACGAACCCGGCCGGTGAAATGTCGACAAAGCGACACATCGATAACTCGCGATTTCGTCCGGACCGAAACTGGAGACTCCGCATCTGTGCAGGTCGGCAAGGCTTCAAAGGGATCTGCTGCCATGTCGACATGTCCATAACTCGTGACATCAAGCCGGAGTGAGCGGAGAGGCCCCTCCCCCGAGGACCTGGCCGGGCGGTCCTCGGGTCGACAGGGAGTCGAGTCGACAAGGAGGCGCGGGGTGCGCTGGGACGTGAGGACGTGGCGGAGTCCTCGGGGACGGAGGGCATGGGAAGGAAGGAGGGGGCGGGCTCGAGGCCCGGCCGGGGCGCGCGCCGGAGCTGCTGGGTGGTGTGCCCCGGCGTGGACGCCGGACGGTCACGTTTCTCCCCGTGTCCTCGGGTGGGGAGCATGGCGTGGCCGTGTCGGTGCGGCCGGATGGATCGGCCGTGTGTCGGGAGGGGGGCTAGTCCTCCTCGGAGTCGGCTCCCACGGGAGCCTCCATCAATTGGCGCACCAGCGCCATGAACTCCTCGTCGCTCATCGCGGCCCAGTCCACACGCTCGTTCATGTTGAGCGATTTCCCCGGCTACAAGATCAATAAGCCTGAAACGCCGCTAAACGAGCACGAATCCCGAGTGAAATTCGGGTTTCTTCGCTGTTTCATCCGTGCTGGGCCGGCCTGGCCTGCCGTTCTCCGAGGTGGGGGCCGCCCACGCCGAGTCAGATGCGCTGGTTCAGAGCCGCCCTGCACCGTGGGCACCGGCACCGCCGGTTGTAACCGGTGACCGTGCCGTGCGGGATACTCGGGTCGCGCTGGTCGGTGAGTGTCGCGTCCAGCTGGTCGCCGAATGCGCTGAGGATGCGAGCGGCGGCGAAAACCCGTTGCGAGGTCAGGCCGAGATCGCGGGCCGCGTCGTCGATGTGCATCCCCATGCGGAGCTTCGCGATCAAGCGTGACCGCATCGCGGGCGGAAACTCCTCCTCCGCGTTGGCGATCAGTTCCTCGGCGTCGTCGATGGGGTAGTTCATCACTTTCCTATGTTCGCGCGCGGGATGTGACGGCCCGGCGTTTCCTCCTGCATGCTACGCGCTATGTGGAGTGGGCGACTCCGATTCCGCGGAGAGGCCGGGGTGGCGAACATTCCGAGCGGCGGGATCTCCGGGAGCCGCTGGCAGAATATGGACGGGAGTACAACATGTCTTCCCCGGACGAGGTGCGTCGTACCCGGTCACGACAAGACGGCGCGGAACCCGAATGGAGGAGAACATGGCCTGGGTGGTACTTGTCCTGTCCGGACTCATGGAGACCGCGTGGGCGACCGCGTTGTCGGCGTCGAAAGGGTTCTCCCGGTTGGGGCCGAGTCTGCTCTTCCTGGTCACGCTGACCCTGAGCATGGCGGGGTTGGCCTTCGCGCTCCGCTCCATCCCCGTGGGGACGGGATATGCGATCTGGGTGGGAATCGGCGCGGTGGGAACGGCCCTCGTCGGGATGGTGTGGCTGGGCGAAGCGGTCAGCGTCGCCAAGATCCTGTGCCTGGTCCTGATCGTCTCCGGCATCGTCGGCCTGAAACTGCTGCACTAGGAGGGCGCGACCCCTCCACCCGCACGCGGAGCGCCCCGCAGGCGTGGAGCGTCACCGGGGAAGTCCGCCCCGGCGACGCAGGGCCGCCGTCAGGAGGACGATCCCCACGAGCACCGGCGGCAGAGCCGCCACCGGTGCGTCGGCCGCCCGGCCGAACGCCGCGGCCAACGGGCCCGCGGTGAACGCGAACGCGCCGTGGAGCGCGCACACCCCCCACAGCGTCCGGTCCCACACGACGTAGAGGGCGGCGAACACGCCGAAGCCGAAGGCCGCCACCAGGCCCGCGACCGCCCGCACCTCCCCCAGAAGGACGAGCGCGAACGCCGACAGCAGGGCCTGGAGCGCGATCGCGAGGGGAAGCGGAAGGGAACGGGCGAGCGCGTGCAGCAGCCAGCCCCGGGCCATCAGCTCCTCCGCGGTTCCGCGGGCCAGCAGACCGGCCAGCACCAGGACGCCGAGCGCCACGACCCGCGTGGGACCGACCCCGCCGGGGCCGGAGGGCGCGAGGGCGAGCGTGCCGGCGCCCAGGAGGAGTCCGACCAGCAGTCCTCGGCCCGCCGACCTCCACGGGAGCGGGGCGTCCAGCGCGATGTCGGAGAGTCGGCCGCGGGTGCGCCACCGGAGGTAGACGCCGAGCAGGAGGACCGCGGTCGCCAGACCGCCCAGGTGGGCGAGCGACCGCGGGACCTCGTGCCCGACCGTCCAGGCGGCGCCGGCCTGGTCCCCCAGCACGGCGCGGGCGGGGGCGGCGACAAGGGGGCCTCCGACGGCGGTGGCGGCGTACACGGCGCAGAAGACGGCCACCGCCTCGACCGTGTCGGCCAGGCGCCGCGGGAACGGCCTTTTGGTCGCGTCGTTTCCGTCGATTCCCCCACCCCCGTCGCTCTCTCCCCCGTACCAGCTGACGCACTCCTTAGGCCAGGCCACCGGAGCACCGTCCGGCGCTTCCGGAGGGGACGCGGACGGCTCGGCCGGGACGGACATCTGACCGTTTCCTCCCGGATTATTGCCGTCGTTCGACCGGGATGCTTCCCTGAAGTAACGCCCCCGGCACCCAGCGCGTACGGAAATGCCATGACCAGTCCCATCATCCGTCGCCACCACCTCTCCCTGGAACTGCGCAGAAGACGTGAGCTGGCCGGGCTCTCCCACGGCCAGGCCGCGGCCGCGCTCGGATGGCCGGCCCTCAGGATCGAGCGGATCGAGACGGGGGTGGGGGAGCCGCCGACGGTGGTCGAGGTGGCCGCGCTCCTGCGGCTCTACGAGGTCGACGCCGGCCAGCGGGACGCGATCCTCTCCATGGTCCACGACTCCCGGTCGCGTCCCTGGTGGAGCGACTATGAGGACGTCGTCTCATCGGCCTACGTCGGCAACGAGTCCGGAGCGGTGCGGATCAGCACCTACGCGGGCCTGCTCGTTCCCGACCTGCTCCAGGTCCCCGGCTACACCGCGCTGCTCGCCCGCTCGCAGGGACACGACGAGCGCGGGGTGGAGCGGACGGTCGCGGCCTTCCTCAAACGCCAGGAGGTTCTTCGGCGCGCCGGCCTGGAGCGCTACCACGCCTTGATCGAGGAGGACGCGCTACGGAGGCTGGAGGGCGAGCCCGAGATCCTGCGGGCCCAGTTGAGCAGGCTCATCGAGGCGGCGGAGTGGGGCGGGCGGACGCGGTTACAGCTGTTGCCCACCTCGGTGGGTCCCCACGCCGGTGCCGCGGGACCGTTCACGATTCTGGAATTCGACGAGGACGAGGGCGCCCTGGCCTTCGTCGAGGCGACGCACGGGGGTGCGATCGTGGAGGAGCGGACGTCGGTCGGACGGTGCGCGGAGGTGTGGGAGCGGCTGACCGGTGCCGCGCTGGGCCTCTCGGCGACGCTGGTCACCCTCAAACGGCTGGCCCTGCTCTTCTGAGAAGCGGTCCGGGTGATCCCTGTCCGGCTTCGGCCGCTCCACACCGAGTGTCCCGTCCGTCTCGGGTGGCCGTCCGGTTCGGTTCCTCCCCGATGATCCCCCTCCGGAGGAACCGCCCGGTTCGGAACGCTCCCGGTGATCCGGGGCCGTATGGGAGCGACGTGCCCGATCCCGGTTCCGGCGGGCCACAATAGGTGGTGCGGCGTGTCTCTGGGAGGGATCAGTGCCCCTCCCCCGCGTGTCCCGGGACGTGAACGTCCGAGGGGCCGAGGAAGAAGTGCAACGGGTTGCTAGTCTGCTTGGGGACAAACCCATAAAGTTCTCTTCTGACGCCTTCCGGCCGGCAGGGCGGAGAGCGTGGCCGGGCCGGACCATCGGCCGGGTTCCGTCCAGCTGGAACCGAGCGTCCAGAACTCATCCATCATCCGCGTAAGGAAGTAAGGGGTCCTCACCGTGAAGAAGATCATCGCCCTGGTGCTGGTGGCCCTCGGGGCGTTCGCCGTCTACCGCAAGATCCAGGCCGACCGCGCCGAGCTCGACCTGTGGACGGAAGCCACGGCGGCCAGCGAGAACTAGGCTCCACCGAGACGACAGGCCACGGCACGTCTCGTACGTGTCAGTGGCTGTCTCTTTGCCCGAGACGCCTCGACGCGCGCGCTCGGGTCCTTCCGGCACCCTCCCAGGCCGGGGAACACGTGCGTCGTCGGGGACGGTATGCTCTTCCTCGTCGGCCGTGTCGCCTGAACGGGCGGGGCCGCGATCTCGTAGAGGGGCCATAGCTCAGCTGGCAGAGCGCCGGTTTTGCATACCGGAGGTCAGGGGTTCGACTCCCCTTGGCTCCACCAGGGTTCTCGTAGACGGAACGAACCGCATCGGCCGTCCGGGTCCTCGACCGGGGCGGCCGATGCGCGTTAACGCGCATGCCGCCGAACGACACGCGGCCCCTCCGGCGAGGCTTCCCTGGGCGCGGGCGGGCCGGCGTGCCGACGGGTTCGCCCTCCGGCCCACTGGAGAGAGGGGCGCACCGCCCGGACGCCGCGGCGTGTTCCCCGAACCCGAGGCGTCCGCACCGCTCGGCTCGTGGGACCGCCGATCCGGCCGGCCCAGGACGGCGCCGCTCGGCCAGTCGTCCGGGAAGGTCCCCCCTCCTCGGCGTGGGGGCGCGTGTGCCGTTTCCAGACTCGGGTCGGTCGGTCCGCGGGCATCTGGTGGCCCCGCGCATCCTGGGGATCGGGGAACGGGCGTCCGCCAAGGGCACGGTCGCGCCCTGCGGCCAGGTCCATCCCGCTCCACGACCCGCCGTCCGCACCGCCTGTGTGGAACGACGGCGACAGCTCCGCGCCACCCGGTCCGTCACGGGGACGCCGGACATCCGCTGTGGCCTCGGTCCCGGAGGTCCGTCAGGAGCGGTTCAGCGCTCCGGTAGGCGGCGGACGAGGGGAGGGGGCGGTCCCTCCCCACGCCCCGGCCGGATCGCCGACGGCCCCGACCACTGGACGGGACGCGGCGCGCGACCGGACTATCCGTTGATGCGGGTGGCCGCCGCAGGGGCGCGGAGTGCTACGTCGTCGTGGACGCCGGCCCCGGCCGACGAGGGGAGATGTCGGAGCGGGCCGGGGGCCTCGCCGTCCCCGTGGAAGAGATGACCGCGCCGGCGGCCGGCCGGCGGCGTGGCTCCGGACGGCCACCGCGAGGCCGTGCTCCCCTGCGACCGCGGTCCCGTTGCCGGGCCGGCGCCGGCCCACCGTTCGTGACGGGACCGCGGTCCGCCGTCGCCTGGCTCCCGCCCTTCGAGGCCGTGGCGGGCCGTGTCCCCGGCGGTGCCCTCCCGGCCGCCACGCGGGCAGCGCGGGGAGGGGACGCGGTCGGCCACCCTCCCACCGGTCGCCCCCGACGTCGGTCCCCACCGGTGATCAGGGTGTCCCGGCGAGGCCCAACCGCGGGTTCCATCGGTGGAGCGGTCAGGCGGCGCGGTCACGCGGCCGATCGCGTCGGTCCCCACCGGGTTCCACTGGGGATCGGGAACCTCGAGGAGGACCGGAGCGTTTCACCTGCTGAAGTCTTCCACCTGGGACACCATGGAAATCTCAGGGTCGATATCAGGGTCGTTCCCGTGTCCGTGTGGCGGGCGATGACGCATGATGGAAGTACGAGCGGGCGTCTCCGCGCGGGCTGCCATAGGCGACACGGCAAGGAGTGAAGGTGGCTGTGTACAACCCGAATACTCCCCACCCCTCTTCCAACGGCCCGTGGCATCCGGACCGGTCCCGTTCCACCCCGGTCCCGGCCGACCAGTTGAGGGTCACCCACGCCGACCGCGACGCGGTGGCCGACCGCCTCAAAGACGCCTTCGCCGATGGGCAGCTCGACGAGACGGAGTTCGACCAGCGGCTCGACCTCGCCATGAACGCGAAGGTCCGCGCCGACCTGGTCCCCCTGCTCCAGGACCTCACCCCGGCGCAACACGGGCCGGCCGCCGCCCCGGCGCCGCCCTGGCAGGCCACCGAGGACGAGGCGAGCCGCGAGGACCGCGTCTGGGCGCTCGGCGCGCACGTGTCGGGCTACTTCACCCTGTGCCTCGGTCCGCTGCTGGTCCTGCTGATCAAGAACGACGCTTCGCCGTTCCTGCGCCGGCAGGTGCTCGAGGCGCTGAACTACCAGCTCAACTTCTTCATCGCCTCGCTCCTGATGTCGGTCCTGTGGATCCTCATCCTGCCGGTCTTCGTCTACCTGTTCATGGTGCTCGGCTGGGTGTTCCTGCCGCTGCTGGCGGGCGTGGCCGCCGCCCTCGGGTACAACTGGCGCTATCCGTTCGTCTGGCGCATCGTCAAGAACGGATCGCGCGGGAAGAACTCCTAGCCCCGCCCCGAAACGTACGAGAACGGCCCCGCGGTGTCACCGTGGGGCCGTTCTCGCGTCCGGGGAGGTCACTTGGTCTTGTCGGCGGTGACGCGACCGTTCAGCTCCTGCTTGGATTCCTTCGCGCCCTGGGCGGCGATGTCCTTGGACTCCTTCGAGCCCTGCGCGGCGGTCTCCTTGGCCTTCTTCGTCTCCGCCGCGACCTCCTCCGCCGAGCCCTTGAGCTTGGCCGAGGTCTCCTGGGCCTTGGCGGCGAGCCGCTCCTTGGTCTCGCGGACCTGGTCGCGGGCGTGGTTGAGGTTCTCCTGCCACTCGGCGTCCTGCGACGCCTGCCGGGCGCGCAGCACCCCGTAGGCCAGGACGGCGGCGACCGCGCCGGTGCCGACGATCAGGAGGGAACGGGGGAAGCGCCGCTTGCGGACCGCGACCGGCTCGACCTTGTGGGCGGCGGCGGACAGGAGGCCGGCGACCCGCGGCGCGACGGTGTCCTCGACGCGCTGGGCGGCGGTCTCCAGCCGGGGGGCGGTCCAGCCGCGCGCCTGGTTGATGCGCAGGAGCGCGGTGTCGCGGGCCTGGTCGGCGTAGGGACCGAGTCGTTCGGCCCGCTCACGAGCGATCTCCTGGAGGCGGGCCAGGGCCGCCTCGGTTTCGAAGTTGCCCTTACGGCGTTTCAACGTGATCGGCACGTCGACCTCCTCTGTATCAGGATGCTGTATCGCCCCTTCCCGTTCGGATCCGGGCTATGCACGGGTGTCGGCCGGGCGCGGCCCCGCGTGGCCGACAGGAGCGTGTCAGCTCAACCTATGCCGTGGATGTCTGATAGCTCACGCTGTGACACACCTCGATCGGTTCGCGCTTTTCCTCCGTCCCGCAGTCGGACCGGAGCGGACGGGTAACGTGGGACGGGTAAGCCACACACAACGGAAAGGCACCCAGGTGTCCGACGCACAAGGTCAGCTCTTCGCTCGGATGAGCACCAACCACGGCGACATCGTCCTGAAGTTGTTCGCCCAGGAGGCTCCCGAGACGGTGAAGAACTTCGTGGAGCTCGCCGAGGGCACGAAGCAGTGGGTCGATCCCCGCACCGGCAAGCCGAGCAACGCCAAGCTGTACGACGGCACGATCTTCCACCGTGTCATCAAGGGGTTCATGATCCAGGGCGGCGACCCGCTCGGCAACGGCCGTGGCGGCCCCGGCTACAAGTTCAAGGACGAGTTCGCCCCGTCCCTGAAGTTCAACCGTCCCTACCTGCTGGCGATGGCGAACGCGGGGCCCAACACCAACGGCTCGCAGTTCTTCATCACGGTCGGCGCGACCGAATGGCTCACCAACAAGCACACGATCTTCGGCGAGGTCGTCGAAGGCCGTAACGTCGTCGACGAGATCGCGCAGGTCGCCACGGACCAGATGGACCGGCCTGAGAACGACGTCGTCATCCAGTCCGTCACCATCGAGCGTAAGTAGGCGGGAGGAGATGAGCGCCTCTCCGCCCCCTTCTCCCTCGGGGGCGCAGGAGCACGCCGTTCCGACGTGCTTCCGGCACCCTGATCGGGAGACCTATGTCCGCTGTACACGGTGTGAGCGGCCGATCTGCCCCGACTGCATGCGCGAGGCGTCGGTGGGCTTCCACTGCGTCGAATGCGTCGCCGAGGGCAACAGGAGTGTGCGAGAGGCGCGCACCACGTTCGGCGGCCGGGTGACCGCCCGGCCCTACGTGACCTGGGCGCTGATCGGCCTGATGGTCCTGGGCTTCCTGCTACAGCAGGTGGTCCGGCAGGGCGGCTGGTCGCCCGTCACGGCCCAGTTCGCCATGTGGGGCGGCGGCGTGCTGTACCACGACCAGTGGTACCGGCTGTTGACCTCGGCGTTGCTGCACGGCAGCATCATGCACCTGCTGTTCAACGGGTTCGCGATGTACGTGCTCGGCCCGCAGCTGGAGAGCTGGCTGGGGCACTGGCGTTTCCTCGCCCTGTGGGTGCTCAGCGCCATCGGCGGCTCGATGCTCACCCTCGTCGCCGACCCGGGACAGGTGTCCGTGGGCGCCTCGGGGGCGATCTTCGGCCTGTTCGGCGCGGTCCTGCTGATCGGGCGCCGGCTGCGTCTGGACACCCGGTTCATCCTCGGCCTGCTCGCGGTGAACCTGCTGATCACGTTCCTGGTGCCGGCCATCTCGTGGACGGCGCACATCGGCGGGTTGGTGAGCGGCCTGGTTCTCGGGGCGGTCTACGCCTACCTCCCGCGACACGCCCCGGCGGGGACACGTTCCCGCACGGTCGTCCACGCGGGGGTGACCGCGGGCTACGCGCTGCTGCTGGCCGCGGTCGCGGTCGGGGCGTCCATCGTCCTCACGGGCTGATCCGGAAGACGGCCGGGGGCGGGGTCCGCGCGGACCCCGCCCCCGGCCGTCCGCGTCCGTCGTTCTCTTTCCCCGGACATGGCGAAAAGACTACCCACAGGGTGTGGATAACTCTGTGGATAGTCGCGTTCTCGCTGTGGATAAAAGCCAGGGGCGCCTGGCTGAGCTGCCGGGATCCTGCTAGTGCCAGCGTGTGGACAAGATGACGGCGATGATGATGCCGCTGAACCCGATGGCCAGGTTCCAGTTTCCGAGGTCCCGCATGTAGGGCACGGACTCGCCGGCGATGTAGTAGACCGCGATCCACAGGATGCCCAAGAGCCCGAAGGCCACCATCGCCGGTACCAGCCATCGCGGAGAGACCTTCGGCTTCTCGGCCGACGGCGGCGGAGTGTAGGCGGCCTTCTTCTTGCGATCGTTGCGGGATTTGGGCACGGTCGCTGCTCCAAAAACGAAAGGGCCGGACTGATCGACGGATAACACAGTCTACGCCCCTCCAAGAGCCCGCGGAGACCGGACCGACCTTCCCACGCGAGCTCTCCTGAGCAGCGGAAAGGGGCACCGCCCGAAGGCGGTGCCCCTGAACCGGCGCCGAGGAAGCGGCGGCCTAGTCGCGCCAGCTCATGTTCCCGGCGCCGGGAGGCCACGGCATCTCCTCGGGCCATCCGGGCGGAGGCGAACCATGCGGTCCACCGCCCGGTCCATCATCTTCGCCCTCGTTCCCCTCGTCGTCGGAGGGTCCGGGGTCCGGTGACTGCTGGGCCGGGGCCTTGGCGACCGTCACGGTGACCGAACCCCCCGGCTCGACCCGCTCCCCCGGAGCCGGGTCCTGGCTCAAAACCGTGCCCGGCGCGACGTCGCCGTTCTCCTCCTCGCGGAAGTTCGCGGACAACCCGACCTCGCTGAGCTTGCTCTGCGCCTGCTCCCGGTTCATGTTGGCCAGGTCGGGCACTTCGACCGTGCTGGGACCGGTCGAGACGACGATGCTGACGGACGTTCCGGGTTCCACCGCCGAGCCGGCCTGGGGATCGGTGCTGACGACCTGGCCCTGGGCGACGGAGTCCGACGCCTCGCGGCTGATGGGGCCGATCTGGAACCCCTCCTCCTGAAGCTGCTGCATCGCGTCGGCCTCGGACTGTCCCGACACGTCGGGCACCTCGATCGTGCCGGGTCCGGAGGAGACGAGGATCGTGATGGCCGTGTCCTCGGACACCGACTGGCCCTGGCCCGGATCGGTCCCGATGACCTGCCCCTCCTCGACCTCGTCGTCGGGGCGTTCCTCCTCGTCGATGTTGGTGAACCCCTCGCCCTCCAGCGTCTGCCGGGCCTCCTCGGGCGAGCTTCCGGCGACGTCGGGGATCGTGATCCCCTCGGCGCCGCCGCGCATCAGCATCCAGCCGAGGAAACCGATCGCACCGAGCACGGCGAGGGCCAGGACCACCCACATGACCTTCTTGGTGCGGTCGTCACCGCGGCCGCGGTGGTCGTCGTAGCCGTCGTCGTAGTCGTCGTAGTCGTCGCGCCGCTCCTGCTGGACCGGGGGCAGCATCGTCGTCGAACCGGCGGGGGCCATCGCCATGGTCCCGGCCTCGGTCGGCATGCCCTGGAGACCGCGCTGGATGTCGGCGCGCATCTCGCCGGCGCTCTGGTAGCGCTCCTCGCGGTCCTTGGCCATCGCCTTGAAGACGATCGCCTCGATCCACTCGGGGATCTCCGGGTCGAGTTCGGACGGGGGTACCGGGTGTTCGCGGACGTGCTGGTAGGCGATGGACACCGGGGAGTCGCCGGTGAACGGCGGCCGTCCGGTCAGCAGCTCGTAGAGCACGCACCCGGTCGAGTAGATGTCGCTGCGGGCGTCCACCCGCTCGCCTCGCGCCTGCTCCGGCGACAGGTACTGCGCGGTTCCGATGACCTGTGAGGTCTGGGTCATCGTGGCCTGGGAGTCGTTCATCGCCCGCGCGATGCCGAAGTCCATCACCTTGACCTCGGCCTGGCGGGTCAGCATGACGTTGGCCGGCTTGATGTCGCGGTGCACGATCCCGTTGCGGTGGCTGTACTCCAGCGCGCGCAGGATGCCGTCGGTCAGCTCCAGGGTCCGCTCCGGGAGCAGCCGGCGGTCGTCGTCGAGGAGCTCCTTGAGAGTCCGCCCATCGACGAACTCCATGATGATGTAGGGGATGGACACGCCGTCGATCATGTCCTCGCCGGTGTCGTACACCGCGATGATCGAGGGGTGGTTCAAGGAAGCCGCGGACTGCGCCTCGCGCCGGAACCGAGCCTGGAATGTGTGGTCGCGCGCCAGATCGGAACGCAGGGTCTTGACGGCCACCAAGCGGTCAAGTCGGAGGTCGCGAGCGCGGTAAACCTCGGCCATGCCACCGCGCCCGACGACTCCGTCGAGTTCGTAGCGGCCACCGAGTAGCCGTGGCTGAGACATGTCGTGAACTATTCCTCGTATCTCGACGGTGACGCCGGATGTCGCACATCACCTAATCAGTGGCGGGCGGATTGCCTCTCTCGTCCCCCGTGTCCTGTTCCGTTCCCGTCCCGTTGCCGGCACCGTCCCCGGTGCCCTCCCCGGCGCCACCATCGCCGCCGGGCAGGGGGTTCTCCCCTTGGCCGCCGTCGCCCGGGTCTTCCGGGACGGGATCCACCGGATCGCCGGTCGTCGCGGGATCGGGGGTGGCGGGCGCCGACGGCGTGGCCGAGGAACCTGTCGTGGGCTGTTGCGGCACGGCAGGCCCCTGGTCGCCGTAGCCCGTGTCGGGCTCGGTGCCGCCGGTGTCGCCGGGCAGCACCAGTCCGTCGTCGACGGACTCCTGGGGGGTGGGACTGGGGGTCGGTGAGACAGCCGGCCGGTTACCGCCGGTGGACCGGGAGTTCTCTCCCGGACTGTCCCAGAACTGCGCGATCAGTATGACGCCGATCACGACCGCGGCGAGCGCGGCGGCCGCGGCGAGCAGGACCGGTCGGTTACCGGAGTGACGAGCAGCGCGTCCCGGCCCGGCCGTTCCGGTAAGCCTATCCGAGGGGGCGGCCCCACTCGGGGGCCACGCCTGCGCCGGCCCGGTGGCGCCGGTCGGAAGGGGCGCGGAAACCGCTCCGGAGGGCCGGGTCGCGGGATCGCCCGCGTGAGGTGAGAGATCGGCCACCATCGTGTGGTCGAGGTCGGCGAGGTCCATGGCCGTCGTGGCGCCGCCCGCGGCCGGTCCGAGACCGCCGCGCAACTGCTGGGCCTGCTGGGCGATCTCGGCGGCGGAGGCGGGACGGTCCTCGGGGGACTTCTCCAGCATCCGCTCCACGAGCGCGCGCACCGACCCCGGGACATGCCCGGGGAGCGGCGGCGGCTCCTCGCGGGTGTGCGCCAGCGCCAGCGCCAGCGGGGTGTCGGCGGTGAACGGCGGACGGCCGGCCAGGCACTCGTAGGCGACCACGCCGAGCGAGTAGATGTCGGAGAACGGTGTCGCCGGGCTGCCCGACGCCTGCTCGGGCGAGATGTACTGGGCGGTTCCCATGACCATGCCGGTCTGGGTCAGCGTCACCGACTCGTTGCCCCGGGCGATGCCGAAGTCGGTCAGCTTGACCGTGCCGTCCTCGGTGACCAGCAGGTTGCCGGGCTTGATGTCGCGATGGACGACGCCGCGCGCGTGGGCGGCGCCGAGCGCCTGGGCCGCCTGGTTCAGCACGTCCAGCGTGACCCCGGCGTCCAGGCCCTCGTCGTTGCGCTTGAGGATCGACGACAGGGGCTCGCCCGGGACCAGCTCCATGACGAGGAACGCGGTGTCGTCCTGCTCGCCGTAGTCGTAGACCTGGGCGATCCCGGGGTGCGACAGCGCGGCGGTGATCCGCGCCTCGGTGCGGAAGCGCTCACGCGCGGTCGGCTCGGCGGTCTGCGCCGCGTGCAGCATCTTCACCGCGACGGGACGGCTGAGCAGGGTGTCGGTCGCCCGCCACACCTCGCCCATCCCGCCCGCGCCGATACGCTCCTCCAGCCGGTAACGGCCGCTGAGGAGCGTACCGGTGCGGTCGCCGGAGCCGTCGTTGCCCCGGCCGGTCGCGTCATTACCGCTCACTCGTTGATCACTGCCTCCATGATCTCCTTCGCGATGGGCGCGGCGAGCGTGTTACCGCTGCTGTTGCCTCGCTCGACCACGACGGCCACGGCGACCTGGGGGTCGTTCGCCGGGGCGAAGGAGATGAACCAGTTGTGGGTGTCCCCGTCACCGGTCTCGGCCGTACCGGTCTTTCCGGCGACCTGGATGCCGGGGATGGCGCCGCTGGGGCCGCTGCCCTCGGCGCCTTCGGTCACGCCGATCATCATCTGGGTCAGCTCCTCCGCGGTCTGGGAGCTGACGGCCTCACTGTAGACCTCGGGGGTGGCCGCGGTGATCTCGGAGAGATCGGGCCCCTGGACCGACTCTACGAGGTAGGGCTTCATGACGTCACCGCCATTGGCAACACCGGCGGCGACCATGGCCATCTGGAGCGGGGTGGCCTCGACGTTGCCCTGCCCGATGCCCGACATCGCGAGGAAGTTCTCGTCGATGTCGGCGGGGTACAGGCTCTCGGCCACATCGACCGGCACCTCCATCGTGCCGCTGTTGAACCCGAACGCCTCGGCCTGCGCGGCCATCGTGTCGGCGCCCAGCGACTTGGCCCAGTTGGCCATGGAGGTGTTGCAGGAGATCATGATCGAGTGCGCCAGCGTGTCGGGGGAGCCGCCGTTGCAGGTGCCGCCCGGGGTCGCGTTGGGCAGCGAGGCGCCGCCGATCTGGAGCTGGTCCGGCGCGTCCATCGTGGAGTCGGGGGATGCGCCGTTCTCCAGGGCCGCGGCGGCGGTCACGATCTTGAACGTGGAACCCGGGGGGTAGCGCTCGTTGAACGCCCGGTTGAGCAGCGGCTGGTTCGGGTCGTTCTCGTAGGCCACCCACTGGTCGGCGGCGTCGCCGGGGTTCTCGACGCTGGCGACGCTGTTGGCGTCGTAGGTGGGCAGTGACACCGAGGCGAGGACCGCACCGGTCTGCGGGTCGAGCGCGACGGCCGCGCCCTTCTTGTCCGGCGCGATGGACTGGAACGCTTCGAGGGCGGCCTGCTGGGCCTTGGGGTCGAGCGTCAGGTTGACCGTGGCGCCCTTGCTCTCCTCACCGGTGAGCATGTCGAGGAAGTTGCGGACGAACAGCCGGCTGTCGGAGCCGTCCAGGAACGAGTTCTCGGTCTGCTCGATGCCGTTGGCGCTGCCGCTGCGGAACACCCCGACGGGGTGGGCGTACAGCTCGGGGTGCTCGTAGACGCGCTGGTAGCGGTCGCTGTCCTGGATCGGCTCGGAGTAGGCGATCTGCTCGTTGCCGGCGACGATCGGGCCCCGGGCGATGGTGAGCTGCTCGGTGTACTGGCGGGAGTTGTAGGGGTGTTCGCGCAGCCATTCGGCCTGGACCGCCTGGATCCAGGTGACGTTGAGCAGCAGGACGCCGAACAGCGCCATCGTGAAGACCGCGAGTCTGCGGATCGGTTTGTTCATCGGGAGATCACCTGGGTCGCACCCTCGTCCTGAATGGCCTGCGGGGCCGGTTTGCGCGCGTTGTGGCTCATGCGGACCAGCAGCGCGAGCATGATCCAGCTCGACAGGAGCGCCGAACCGCCCTTGGCGACGAAGGGGATGGTGGCACCCGTCATCGGGATGACGCGGGTGACACCGCCGATGACGACGAAGCTCTGGAAGGCGAGCAGGAACGAGATGCCCGAGGCGAACATCTTGACGAACAGCTCGCGCGAGGCCAGCGCGATGCGCATGCCGCGCTCGACGAGGAGGGCCAGGGCCAGCAGCATCACCATGACACCGGTGAGCCCGAGCTCCTCGCCGAAGGCGGTGAAGATGAAGTCGTTTTGGACCTCGGGGACGTTGCCCGGCTTTCCGCCGCCCAGGCCGGTGCCCAGGATGCCGCCCTCGCCCAGGGCGAACAGCCCCTGGACGAGCTGCTGGCTGTTGGCGCCGAGCTCACCGTAGAAGACGTCCTCGTCGAACGCGTTGATCCAGGTGTCGACGCGCACCGAGAAGTGGTACACGAACGGGTAGAGCAGGGCGCAGGCGCCGAAGAACGCGCCGAGACCGATGACGATCCACGACGAGCGCTGGGTCGCGACGTAGATCATCGCCAGGAAGGTGCCGAACAGGAGCAGCGACGTGCCGAGGTCGTTCATCAGACCGACCAGCACGAGGATGCAGAACCCCCACATGACCGCCATGGGGGCGGTGTCGCGCATGCGGGGCAGGTCGATGATCTTCACGGGGCCGATCTTGACGCGCTTGCTGGCCAGCGACAGCACGTCACGCTTCATCACCATGTACCCGGACAGGAAGATGACCAGCGAGATCTTGGCGAACTCCGACGGCTGGAGCGAGGTGACCCCCAGGTTGATCCACTGCCGGGCGCCGTTGACGGTCTGGCCCAGGCCCGGGATCAGCGGCAGCAGCAGCAGGACGACGGCGCTGAGCGCGGTCACGTAGGGGTAGCGCTGCAACGTGCGGGGCTCTTTGAGGAAGAAGACGATGACGGCGAAGACGACGAGGCTGCCCGCGGTGAGGATCAACTGGTCCATCGCGCTGCCGCGCTCGGTGTCACCGGTGGCCTCGAAGAGCCGCCACAGCATGGCGATGCCCAGACCGTTGAGGAGCACGGCGAGGGGCAGCAGCAGTGGGTCGGCGTAGGGCGCGAAGAAGCGGATGAACACGTGCGCGAGCACGGCGAGGCCACCGAACAGCAGTCCGTAGACGAACAGGCTCGGCGGCATCTCCTGGTTGCGGGTCAGTCCCGCCTCGATCATCGCGAACAGCGTGATGGCGATCGCGAAGAGCACCATCACCAGTTCGGCGTTGCGCCGTTTGACCGGAGGCAGCGCGGTGGACAGTCCTTCGCTCATTGCCGCCCTCCCACGGAATCCTCGACGTCCCCGACACCGGAGGTGGTGTCGGGGAGGGCGTCCTCCTCGCCGGAGACGCCGGCGGTGCGGTCCTGCGGGGAGGAGGCGGGCTCCGTGGGTGCGGCGCCCGCGGGGGCCTCCATACCACAGGATTCGGGGTCGGCCTGGCAGGTGGCGGCCTTACCGCGCAGCTCCTCGACCCGTGAACGGGCCTCGTCCAGGCTGCCGACCGCTATGGCCGCCTCGACGGCGTTGCGCTCGTTCTCGGGCAGCATCTCCAGCGGGACGCCGGTGTCCTCGACCTGCTCGGCGAGGTCGTAGCCGGCGATGTCGGTGTTGATGCCGCGGAACACCGCGACGTTGGTCCCGTTGTCGGCCGGACCGATGAAGTACTGGCTGTTGAGGTAGCGCTGGCCGAAGTAGAACCCGGCACCGGCCACCAGCGCGACGATGACCAGGAACGTCACGACCATGGGCCACCAGCGGCGGGTACGCGGCTGGGGGCCGGGCTCGTCGACCGGCTCGATCGCGGGGACGCGGTCCATCTCGGCGGTGTCGCCGCTGCCCCGGGTGAGCCCCTGGGCCCGTCCGGCCGGGGTGTCGGGGGTCATCAACGGCTCGCGGCGTTGGTCGGCGGCACCGACCAACGCCGGGACGGAGGTGGGGCCGTGGGGGTCGGTGGCGGTGTCGATGACGTCGGCCACGACCGCGGTGATGTTGTCGGGCCCCCCGCCCCGGTTGGCGAGGTCGATGAGGCGGCGTGCCGCGGCGTCGACGTTGGGCTCCGACAGCAACGTCTCCTGGAGCGTCTCCTTGCTGACGACGCCGGACAGGCCGTCCGAGCACAACAGGTAGCGGTCGCCGACCTTGGCCTCGCGGACCGAGATGTCGGGGTCGACGTTGGTCTGGCCCTGGATGGCGCGCAGGAGGAGGGAGCGTTGGGGGTGGGTGGCGACCTCGTCCTCGCTGATCTTGCCCTCGTCGACGAGGGTCTGGACGAGCGTGTGGTCGTGGGTGATCTGGCTGAGTTCGCCGTCGCGCAGCAGGTAGGCGCGGGAGTCGCCGACGTGGATCAACGCGGCGCGGGCGCCGGACCACAGCATCGCGGTGAGCGTGGTCCCCATGTTCTCGAGGCGGGGGTCCTCGGAGACCCGTTGGGCGAGCAGCATGTTGGCCCGCTCCACGGCCTGGGCGAGGGACTGGACCATCTCGTTGCCGGGGACGTCGTCGTCGAGGGGCATGAGGGTCGAGATCGCGACTGCGCTGGCGATCTCGCCGCCGGCGTGTCCGCCCATACCGTCGGCGACCGCGAGGAGGTAGGGGCCGGCGTAGGCGGAGTCTTCGTTGCCTTCGCGGAGGCACCCAACGTCGGAGTACGCCGCGTATCGGAGAGCGATTGTCATTTGCGCAGTTCCAGGACGGTTTTGCCGATGCGGACAGGCTGCCCGACACCGATCGGCTGGGGCCGGGTCAGCCGCTGCTGGCCGATGTACGTACCGTTCGTCGAGCCGAGGTCCTCGACGATCCAGCGGCCGTTGTCGGAGTAGATCCGCGCGTGCCTGCCCGAAGCGTAGTCGTCGTTGATGACCAGTGTCGCGTCCTTGGCCCGGCCGATGACGATGGGCTGAGAGGCGGAGAGGTTGAGGGTGGTGCCGGCCAGCGGTCCCTTGGTGACGACCAGCGCGCGAGGTTCGTTGCGACGGCCGCGCGAGACCGGTTTGGACCTGCGCGGCTCTGACTTCTGGGCCCGCTTCGCCTTGCCCGTGGCAGGACCGAACAAGTCGGTGCGGATCACTCCGACCGCCATGATCACGAACAGCCACAGCACCGCGAGGAACGCGAGCTTGATCAACATGAGGGTCAGGTCGGACATGGAAGTGCTCTTTAGCCCCTGTCGTGCTCCGGCTGGGTTGGCGCTGGCTGACGCCTCCGCTCGTCGTTGCCCGTGTCGGACAAAGCCGAGCCGTGTCGAATAAGCCAAGTGAACCCAATGGACCCGGTTATTGTGCCCGATCGGTCAAATCTGCGGGAGAACGTCCTCCTGGCCTGGTCGTACCAGTGTTCGGGGTGGCTCGGGCCGCCCGCTCCCCCGCTGAGAAGCGGGCGGTTTCCGAGGAATGCGGGGATCGAAGGTTCAGTCGCGGCGGAAGGTCATGACGGTCCGGCCGAGGCTGATGCGGGTTCCGTCGACGAGACGGGCGCGCTTGACCTGCTGGCCGTTGACGAAGGTCCCGTTGGTCGAGCCGAGGTCGACGAGGACGGCCTCGTCGTCTTCGACCCGGATCTCGGCGTGGTGGCGGGAGACCCCGTTGTCCACCAGCCGAAGGTCGCAGTCGGTTCCCCGGCCCAGCAGCGTCACCTGGGCGTTGAGCTCGTAGGACTGCTGCATTCCCTGCGCGGCGGGGCTGCCGTCGTGGGTGTTGCTGCCCGGCGAGAGCAGGAGGCGTGGCCGGCCGGCGATGGCCGCACCGCCGCGCGGGTGATCGCTCACCGGGCGGCGCACCTCGTTGTTCTCGATCGTCGTTCCCCGAATGACGCCGGACCGGATCCGGAAACGACCGGTCTGGAGGTCGTCGGCGGTATCGAATTGCACCCGGACCGGGCCGACGAAGGAATATCCCTGTTCGGTGGCGTATTCCCGGGCCAGTTTGGACAGTTCCTGGCCGAGGTTGTCCGCGTAGACCTCCAAGCGCTCCTTGTCCGAGCCGGCGAGCTCGACGACGAAGTCGTTGGGCACCAGGGTGCGGCCCTGGGCCACGATCGCAGCGCGTTCGTCCATTTCCCGTTGTACGGCGCTGGCCACTTCGACGGGCTGGAGCTCCGACTTGAAGGCCCGCGCGAAGGTGCCTTCGATCATCCCTTCGAGCCTGCGCTCGAAGCGTTGGAGCACTCCCACGAGGTACCTCCCCTACTCCACTCCCGATGTATGACGATCGTAACCGTGGAATCGTGCCCTCTGCTTCACTCTCGCACTCGTGTGGGCAGGGTTGCCTGCTCACGGTCCCGTCGCGAGGAAGGTGCGCGAGTGGTGTCACGACCGTGCTAGCCTTATCTCTGTCGCCAGGGGGACGGCCTTCAAGGGCCGGGATCACCAAGGCGATAAGCAAGATATATGTCACTCGGGCGGGTGGCGGAACGGTAGACGCGCACGGTTCAGGTCCGTGTGTCCTAGCGGACGTGAGGGTTCAAATCCCTCCTCGCCCACGTGTCGAGGGGCCCCGCCCCGGCCGGACCGGCTGGGACGGGGCCTTCGTCGTGTCGGGGGAGGCCGTGCTCCTGAGTGAGGCGGCCTCGCAGCCGGGGGATTTCCGGTGCGTGCCAGACTGGGCCGCGTGACGACGAGCCGACGACTCCACGAATTGGGCCGCCCGTTGGTCGAGGCCCAACTCGCCCACCCCACCGTGGCCGGTATCGCGCGTGGCGACCTCGACGAGCGCGTGTTCCGCTCATGGCTGGAACAGGACTACCTCTACCTGCTCGACTACGTGCGGGTCTTCAGCCGGCTCGCCTGGCAGGCCCCCGACGCCCATCTGGGCGATCTCGTCGACCTGGCGCACTCGACCTGGCACGAGGAGCTGAGCCTGCACCGCTCGCTGGCGGGGAAGTTCGGCGCCGACCTCGAAGGCGCCGTCAAGGGGCCGGCCTGCGCGGCCTACACCGGTTGGCTGCTGGAGGCCGCGGCCGACTACGCCGACGGTCTGGCCGCCCTGTATCCGTGCATGTGGGGCTATGCCGAACTGGGGGCCAGGTTGGCGCAGAACCCGCCGGAGGAGCCGCGTTACCGCGCCTGGATCGACACCTACGCGGATCCGGGGTTCGCCGCGCTCGCGCGCCGGTGCGCGCAGATGCTCGACGAGGCGGGGCCCGATCCGGACCGCGCCGAGCGTCTCTTCATGGAGGGGATGCGCCACGAGCTGGCCTTCTGGGACGTTCCCTGACGGCGCGGGGCCGACGACGGCCCCGCGCCGTTCACACCCGGCGGGCTCAGGGGGACAGGACGGGACCGAGCCGTTCCCAGCGGTCGAGTTCGCATCCGCCGGCCTTGGAGAACTCCGCATCCACCTCGTGGTCGCCCACGTGGCCGGTGACGGTGGCGACCTCGGGGCCGCCGTAGATGTGGGTGCACGGGCGCCCCGCGGGAACGGGGTCGAACGCCTCGGGGCCGACCTCGGCCAGCGTTTGACAGGCGGCTTCGGGGTCGGGGTGGTCTCCGGCGGCGGGAGAGCAGGACAGGCGCCACTCCCCTGGTGAGGCCGGGCCGTCCGTTCCGTCGGTGGAGATCTCGATGACGAGCTCGGTCTCGGCGGGGTCCGGGGTGGTCGAGGGGGAGGCCGCGTCACCGGGCGGGGGAGCCGGCGAGGCGGGGGTGGAAGGGGAGGCGGACGGCGACGTTGCGGGGGCCGTCTCGGGGGATCGGGCCGGGGTGTGGCCCTCGTCCCCGGTGGTTCCGCCGCATCCGGCGAGCAGGAGCCCCAGGCTGGCGAGTGCGGCGATGTGGATCGGCGCGTTCGCCGTGATGTGCGTGCGCATACCCTGTTGGACGCGAACGCCCGTTGCGGGGTTCCCGTTCGTAGTTTCTCCCATACGGATTGTGACGCAAGGGGTTTTTCGGGTGTTTGGTGGAAATGTTCCGGTCGTCGAGGTCAACGCCGTTCCCATGGACGGCTACCTGCTCGACGTGCGCGAGGACGACGAATGGCAGGCCGGGCACGCTCCCCACGCCGTCCACATCCCCCTGCGCGACCTCGCCCAGCGAGCCGGCGAGGTCCCGCGCGATCGGCAGGTCTATGTCATCTGCCGGGTCGGTGGACGCTCGGCCCAGGCGGTGCAGGCCCTCAACGACGCCGGCTGGCAGGCCGCCAACATCGCCGGCGGGATGAGCGCCTGGGCGCTCGCCGGCCGGCCGATGACCAGCGAGAACGGCGAGGACCCCCGGGTCGTCTAGCGATGTCCCGCGCCGCCACGGCCCCTAATCGGTGCGGGCCGTGGTGAACGCCTCCAACCCCAGCAGGAAGCGTTTGGCCTCGGGGCCCCCGGCGTAGGGGCCCGTGTCCTCGGGATAGTCCTCCGGCACCACGCGGTGGCACGGCAGCAGCACGCAGACCGGATTCGTCGCGAGGGAGCTCGCGACGGCGCGGATGGCCCTGCCCCGGCCGATGCGCGCGGCCAGCCTGCCGTGGGTCGTGGTCGTCCCGTGTTCGACGTCGAGCAGCGAGCGCAGGACGAGCCGGCCGAAATCGCTGGTGAGGCGCAGGTCCAGCGGGATGGTGAACGACGTCAGCCTGCCGTTGAAGTAGGCGTCGAGTTCGCGCCTGACCGGATCCAGCCCGGCCTCGTGGGCCCCGATCCGCGGCGAGACCGCCCGGGCCAGCCGGGGCAGGACGGTCTCCTCGGCGTCGAACGAGCACGACACCAGGCCGCGCCGGGTCAGCGCCAGGGAGAGGACGCCGATGGGTGTCTCGACGGTGCCGGTGACCACGTCCAGCGCCTCCCGGGGAAGCGCGCTCCTGCGGGGAGGCGCGGGCGGTGGGGGCGGGCAGGACGACGTCGCGCGGATGAGCGCGTCCAGGTCGCCGCCCAGGTCCGGATCGCCGGGCCGCTCCTCGCTCCAGGTCTTTGTCACGTCCGTCCTCGCCTCGCGCATCACCCCGTCTTCGGCGGGGATTGCAGGATGCCACGTCAGAGGGGTCGGACGGCGGAGGCGTGGCGAGGAAGAGGCACCCAATTGCACCAACCTCGCCGTTCCCACGTCGCGCACCGGTGGGCGAATGGCACTATGACGAACGTGACGTTCGAGCCTGGTTCCCTCAGCGCGGACGCCGTCTTGACGTCGGCGGCCGACGCGATCGTCGCCGTCGACACCGAACTGCGGGTCGTCGTGTGGAACCCCGCGGCGGAACGCATGTTCGGCTGGCGCGCGGACGAGCTCATCGGCGGGCCGGCGCCGTTCGTTCCCGAGGAGCTCGTGGCCGAGCACCACGCGGTGCTGGAGCGGGTGCGCGCGGGCGGGCCCGTGTCCATCCTGACCCGTCGGTCGTGCCGGGACGGCCGGGTCATCGATGTCCGCGCCGACACCAGCTGCCTCTACGACGGCCAGGGCCGGGCGGCCGGATGGGTCAACGTGTTCCACGCCTCCGAGGACGCCGGGGCGGTCCGCAGTCACATGGCCGAGCGTGCTCGGCTGGTACGCCGCCTCACCGACGTGGTCGCCGACATCAACGCCGATCTCGACCTCCCGGCCGTCCTCGACCGCATCGCCCACAGTCTCACCGAGCTGACCGGCGCCGACGCCGGGGGGTTCGTGCTGATCGAGGAGGACCGGCTGCGCCTGGTCAGCCTCACCCAGCTGTCCGACCACCTGCGCGGCTACACCGCCTCGTTGGAGTCCAGCCTGTTCGGTGAGCTGCTGCGCAGCGGCAAGACCGTCCTGCTGGCCACCGACGACACACGTTCCCTGGGCGACCTCATCTGGGCCGACCTCGAAGGACTGCACACGATCGCCCTGGGGGTGTCCAACGTGCAGGGCCGTCCCTATGGGGCGTTGTACGCCCTCTACAGCAAGGGCAAGGTCGGTCACATCGAGCTCGAACTGCTGGAGCTCCTCGCCGCCCACGCCGGGGTGGCGTTGGGAAACGCCATGGCCTACCAGGAGATGGTCCGCAGGCGGGCCCACGAGCACGCCGTGGTGGACGCCAGCGCGGACGGCATCGCGGTGCTGGACCAGGCGGGCAGGGTCCGCAAGTGGAACCGTTCCGCCGCCGAGCTCACCGGGCTGTCCTCCGCCGAGGTGGTGGGGCGGATGCCGCCCTTCCCGTTCCCCGCGGGCCAGGGCGAGCCGATCAAGCACCGCCTGGACAATGGGCGCTGGCTGGAGATCCTCATCGCCGACATCCCCGAGACGGGCGAGCGGGTCGTCGACTTCCGTGACATCACCCAGGCCAAGGCGTTGGAGGAGGAGAAGGACCTCTTCCTCGCCACGACCGGGCATGAGCTGCGCACCCCCATCACGGTCGTCCAGGGTTTCGCGAACACGCTGGTGCAGCGCTGGGAGAAGATGGACGACGCCGCGCGCAGGTCGGCGGTCGCCACGATCGCCGAGCGGTCGACGATGCTGGCCCACCTGGTCGAGAACGTGCTGCTCGGCTCGCACGCGGGGACCGGCGAGCTCGACGTGGACAACGTCCCCTTCGACGTCGCCCGCCTGTTACGCGGGTCGATGTCCGCGCTGCATCCCTTCTCGGGACGGCACCGGCTTCTCCTGGAGCTGCCCGAGTCGCTGCCGGAGGTGCTCGGCGACCCGGTGGCCACCGACGTCATCATCGGTCAGCTGCTGGAGAACGCGTTCAAGTACTCGCCCGAGGGCGGTCCGGTGACGTTGCGGGCCGCGGTCGAGGGCGACCGTGTCGTCATCACGGTCGAGGACGAGGGGATCGGCGTCGCCCCCGGTGACGAGGAGCGGATCTTCGAGCGCTTCGTCCAGGGCGAGGCGGGGGATCGCCGCAGGTTCGGCGGGATCGGGCTGGGGTTGTACATCGTGCGCCGGCTGGCACGGGCGCAGAGCGGTGAGGTCACCGCGCATCGACGGGAACCGCGTGGAACGCGAATGAGATTCACATTACAGTGTGTCCGGAACCCCTCTCCCGACATCGCGATCCCGCCGGTCGTCCCGCCCTCCGGAGAGGCCGAGGAGTCCCAACTGCGATGACCTGCTCTCCGATCGGCCGGACGTGATGGGTTTCCGGGGGGAGCGAACGGGGCATTTCGGCCCTGGCGGGGTTCGAGGACGAGATCAGGGTCGCCAAGCGGCCGGAAAGAGACAACGCACCACCGACGTCAGGGCGCGCCACCGCCACAACGTTCCTCCGGAGCCGGGCCGGGACAGCCGGCCGTACGGGGACAGCGCGCCGAGGAACAGGAGAAGGACGTGTCGAGGGCCGTACTGCTGCCACATGCGCCGTCGAGTGTCACCAGCGCACGTCAACACCTCTGCTCGGATCTCCACGCATTGGGGATCGGCGAAGCCAAGATCGACGACGCGGCGCTGATCGTCAGCGAGCTGCTCAGCAACGCGCTGCGGCACGCCGCGCCCCTACCTCCGCCGTTTCCCACCGGAACCGTCCGGGTGTGCTGGAACATCGTGCTCGTCCCCGAGGAGCCCGCGGCCAACGGGTGGATCGAGATCTCGGTCAGCGACGGCGGGGCCGAGACGCTGCCGAGGATCGCGCGGCCGTCCCTGTCGGCGCTCGGCGGCCGGGGGCTGGGGATCGTGCAGCACCTCGCCGCCAAGTGGGGGACCGAAGTCGACGACAGCACCACCACGGTGTGGGCCGTCATCGACATCCCGGCCGACGAGGGGAACGTGGGCGGGCACGCCGGTACGCCGGTGGAGACGTGTTCGCGCGGCTCGGACCGGAGCGGGGAGCTGGCCACGTCACAGGGGATGAGAGCTTAACCTTCCCCGCGAGAGGCCGGCTAATCACCCGAATGCGTGAGGTCCCACGAAACACGGCCGACGAGGTGGCCACGACTCCGCGTGACCGCTACAGTCTCGACTGTGGAGTTGAAGATCTCAAGTCAATCTCATGCGGATCACGCCATGGTTGCCATTCGTGGTGAGATCGACCTCTATACGGCACCGCGTCTGCACGACGAACTCATCGGCGCGCTCGACGGCGGGGCGTCCCGGCTGATCGCCGACCTGTCCGGAGTGGACTTCTGCGATTCCACCGGGATCAACGTGCTGCTGTCGGCGATGAAACGGGCCCGGGAAAAGGGCGGCGACCTCGTCCTCGTCGCCCCACGGCCCGCTGTCACCAAGATCCTGCAGATCACCGGGCTCGACGCCGTCTTCACGGTGCACACGTCGGCCGACACCCTCCCCGTCGCAGCAGGTAGCGGCGTCACCTCCTGAGGTCCGAAGGACACCCGATGGCTTCCCAGGCCCCCGGCCGCGACGCGCGAGCGCGCGTCGCGGCCGTGATCCCCGCCAAGGACGAGGCCGAACGCATCGCGGCCACGGTCCGGGCGGCGCGGGCGCTGCCCGGCGTCGATCTCGTCCTCGTCGTCGACGACGGATCCACCGACGGCACCGCGACCGTCGCCGCCGACGCCGGTGCCAGGGTCGTCCGGCACGGCCGTAACCGGGGCAAGGGGGCGGCGATGGAGAGCGGCGCCGAAGGCGTCCGCCTCATCGAGGAGCAGCAGACCTCGAACGGCCTTGTCGCGTCTCCCCGTCACCTGCTCTTCCTCGACGCCGACCTCGCCGACACCGCGAGTGGGGCCGCGCCCCTCATCGAACCCGTCCTCTCCGGTGCCGCCGACATGACGATCGCGCTGTTCCCGGCGACGCGCATGCGCCTGGGCGGGCACGGGTTCGTGGTGCGCCTGGCGCGCGAGGGCATTCGCCGGGCCACCGGCTGGGAACCCGAGCAGCCGCTCAACGGCCAGCGCTGTCTGACCAGGGCGGCCTTCGAGGCGGCCCGCCCCCTCGCCCCCGGGTTCGGGGTCGAGACCGGCCTGACGATCGACCTGCTCCGCCAGGGCTTTCAGGTCCTGGAGGTCGAGGTGCCGTTGGAACACCGGGCCACCGGCACCGACCTGCGGGCCCAGCTCCATCGCGCCCGGCAGTTCGCGGACGTCGGTCGCGCGCTCGCCGCGCGCGAGCTCCGGCCGACCCTGTCGCGCGGCCTGCGCAACGCGGGCGAGCGTGTGCGCGGCGTCACGAGGCGTCTCGCGCGCGGCGTCGGCCAGGCGGGCCGGAAGAAACACTAGGAGTATGCGAGCATAAACGGTCGGTAATGATTACGCTCGGATCGTGCTATCTACCATGATCCTGGCGATGACCGGTCTCCTTCTCGGGTTGGGTGGCGCCCTGCTGGGCGCTCTGGCCCTCCGCCGGGCCCGGGCGACCGTCGACGAATGCCGAACCGTGGTACGGCGGCTGGTCGCCGACGCGGGGGAGGTCGACACGCGGGCCATCCGCGATGTCGCGATCGTGCGCTATGACGCCCTGGAAGAGATGTCCGGCGCCCGCTCCTTCTCGCTGGCCATGCTCAACGCCGCGGGAGACGGGGTCGTCCTCACCTCGATCAATGGCCGTACCGAGACCCGCACCTATGCCAAGACCGTCGAGGGGGGCAAGGCGGTCGAGGCGTTCTCCCCCGAGGAGTACCGCGCGGTCCGCGCCGCCCGCCTCGGCGGAGGCCCCGGCTACTCCGCCTCCGACGACGCGGCCCCGCCCCCCGCCGTCGTCCCCGTCAGCGCCCCCACGGAGGCCCCCCGCCGCGTGGACGACGAGGCGGGGGGAGCCTCGGCGAACGATCGACCCGGCGCAGAGACGCGAGGGAAGGGACGCCGGCCGGCCTCCCCACGCCAGGCTGAAGCCTCCGACGAGCCTGCCCCACGGTGCCGGGAGCTCGAGGAGACCCGCCATGAGGCCGGCCGCCGCTGAGCCCGGGATCCGGCCGCCGACCTGTCCGCGCGATGTCCGGCGACCGCCCCGACCTTGGGTATAACCTGCTTCGTATGCCGAACCGCTACGCCTACCTGGGGCCCGAGGGCACCTTCACCGAGGCGGCGCTACGGGCCCTCGAACCCGGAGTCGCCCCCGAGGACACGGTCCCTTCGGACGGCGTCGACGCGGTGTTCGCGGCGGTACGCCGTGGCGAGGCCACGGCCGGGGTGGTCCCGCTGGAGAACTCGGTCGAGGGCGGCGTCACCGCGACCCTGGCCGAGCTGATCAACGGCGAGCCCCTGATCATCACCGCCGAGGTCGAGGTCCCGGTCGAGTTCTTCCTCTTCGCCCGCGGGGGGGCCACCCTCGCCGACATCAAGCGCGTCGCCACCCACTCCCACGCGCTCGCGCAGTGCCGGGGCTGGCTGTCCCGGCACCTACCGCACGCCGAGGCCACCACGGTCTCCTCCACCGCCGCGGCCGCGCGGGCGGTCGCCGAGCCGGGGGCGCCCTACGACGCCGCCATCTCCGCGCGCATCGCCGGCGAGCGCTACGGGCTCAGCCCGATCGCCCAGGACATCGGCGACCGCTCCGAGGCGGCCACCCGCTTCGTCCGCATCGCGCGTCCCGGCCCGCTGCCCGAACCGACCGGGACCGACCGCACCTCGCTCGTCGCCTTCCTCACCGACGACCATCCGGGCGCCCTGGCCGAGCTGCTCGACCAGTTCGCGGTGCGCGGGGTGAACCTGACCCGGCTGGAGTCCCGGCCCACCGGTGACGGCCTGGGACGCTACTGCTTCTTCCTGGACGCCGACGGGCACGTCGCCGAGGCCAGGGTCGGCGAGGCCCTCATGGGGCTACGGCGTATCTGCACCGACATCCGGTTCCTCGGCAGCTATCCGCGTTCCGCCGCAGGTAACGACTACACCCCGTTCATGCCTTCCAGGAGCAACTCCAACGCCGACTTCCACGCGGCGGCCGAGTGGCTGGAACGTGTCCGTTCCGGCCGGATCCGCTGACATCCGCCTGGGGTGGCCGCTTTCGCCGGCCCGGCGGACGCCCGGCGGGGTAATCCGCGTGTCACCGGTCCATATCACCGGTAACCTGCTCACGTGATCGACCTGCGTGCTCTCCGGGATGACCCTGACCGACTCCGCGCCTCACAGCGAGCCCGCGGCGAAGACGAATCGATCGTCGACCGGCTCTTGGAGCTCGACTCCGGCCGCCGCTCCGCGTTGGCGCGTTTCGAGTCCCTGCGGGCCGAACAGAAGAGCGTGGGCAAGTCGGTGTCCAAGGCCTCCCCCGAGGAGCGCGAGCAGATCCTGGCGAAGGCCAAGACGCTCGCCGCCGACGTCAAGGCGGCCGAGGCCGAGGCCGAGCGGATCGCCGCGGAACTCGACCAGACCCTGTCGGGGGTGCCCAACCTTGTCGAGGAGGGGGCGCCCGAGGGCGGCGTCGACGACTTCGTGGTGGTCGAGGAGGTCGGCACCCCGCGCGAGTTCGACTTCACCCCGCGCGACCACCTCGAACTGGGGGAGATGCTCGGCGCGATCGACACCGAGCGGGGCGCGAAGGTCTCCGGCGCGCGCTTCTACTTCCTCACCGGTGTCGGCGCCATGCTGGAGCTGGGCCTGCTCAACATGGCGATGCAGCAGGCGGTGGCCAACGGCTTCACCCCGATGATCCCGCCGGTGCTGGTGAAGCCCGACACGATGGAGGGAACGGGGTTCCTCGGCGCCCACGCGGCCGAGGTCTACCAGCTGCCCGCCGACGACCTCTACCTCGTCGGCACCTCCGAGGTCCCCCTCGCCGGCTACCACGCGGGCGAGATCCTCGACGCCAACACGCTCCCGGCCCGTTACGCCGGCTGGTCGTCGTGCTTCCGCCGCGAGGCGGGCTCCTACGGCAAGGACACCCGCGGCATCATCCGGGTACACCAGTTCAACAAGGTCGAGATGTTCGTCTACACCCATCCCGACCGCGCCCACGAGGAGCACCTGCGGCTGCTCGCCTGGGAACGCGAGATGCTCGACCGCCTCGAACTGCCCTACCGCGTCGTCGACATCGCGGCCGGGGACCTGGGGACGAGCGCCGCCCGCAAGTACGACTGCGAGGCGTGGGTGCCCACCCAGGGCCGCTACCGGGAGCTGACCTCCACCTCCAACTGCACGGACTTCCAGGCGCGGCGGCTCAACATCCGCTACCGCGACGAGGACGGCAAACCGCGGTTCGCCGCGACCCTCAACGGCACGCTCGCCACGACCCGGTGGATCGTCGCCATCCTGGAGAACCACCAGCGCGCCGACGGTTCCGTGGTCGTCCCCGAGGCGTTGCGCCCCTTCGTCGGACGCGACGTCCTGGAACCGATCGACAAGAAGTGACACCGAGGGGCGGGCGCCACGGGCGCCCGCCCCCAGTGGTGGTGCCCCTACAGGTAGGGGCCCGACCCGTGACCGGGGTGCCCGTGCCCGCCGGGCGCCTCCTGGCCCTGGACGTTGTGGGACAGACCCGAGGGCAGGGCCTTGCGCATGTTCTCCAGCTGCGCGCGAGCGGCCATCTGCTGGGCGAACAGCGTCGTCTGGATGCCGTGGAACAGCCCTTCCAGCCAGCCCACGAGCTGGGCCTGGGCGATCCGCAGCTCGGCGTCGCTGGGGGTCTCGCCCTCGGTGAAGGGCAGCGACAGTCGTTCCAGCTCGTTCACCAGCTCCGGAGCCAGACCGTCCTCCAGCTCCTTGATGGAGCTGGCGTGGATCTCCTTCAGACGCGCCCGGCTGGCCTCGTCCAGGGGCGCGGCCTTCACCTCCTCGAGGAGCTGGCGGATCATGCTGCCGATGCGCATCACCTTCGCCGGCTGCTCGACCATTTCGGTGACCGGACGCTCCTCCGACTCGTGGTCGGACTTCTCGGAGGCCTCTCGGTCTGAAGCCTCGCCGGACGCGACGGGGGCGCCGTCAGGGCCCACGATCAGGACGTGCGGTTGCTCTTCGTTGAATCCGTTGCTCATCAAACTCTCACCTTGCGACCTGTTCACGTGTGGGACAACGGGCGGCGAAGCCTTCGTCAGTTCGTGAGCACGATCTTGCCGACGTGCGCACTCGATTCCATGATGCGATGTGCCTCGGCCGCCTGCGACAGGGGAAGCTCACGATCCACGATAGGCCGGAGGGAACCCGCATCGACCAGGGGCCACACGTGCTCGGCGACCTGGGCGACGATCTCCGCCTTCTCCGCGGTGGGACGCGAGCGCAGGGTCGTGGCGTGCACGGACAGCCGCTTGACCAGCATCCGGCCGAGGTCGATCTCGGCCTTGCGCCCGCCCATGAGGCCGATGATGGTCAGTCGTCCACCCACGGCCAGCGAGCGGAGGTTCGCGTCGAGGTAGGAGCCGCCCATGATGTCGAGGATCACGTCGACACCGGCCCCGCCCGTCTCCTCCCTCACCCGCGAGGCGAAGTCCTCACGGTGGTAGTCGATGCCCACGTCGGCGCCGAGTTCGCGGCAGCGGTCCAACTTCTCCCTGCTGCCGGCCGTGGTGAGGACACGGGCCCCCCGAGCGTGGGCGAGCTGGATCGCGAACGTCCCGATACCGCTGCCGCCCCCATGGACCAGGAGAGACTCACCCGAGCGCAGCCCACCCCGCATGAAGACGTTCGACCACACGGTGCAGGCCACCTCGGGAAGCGCCGCCGCCTCGACGAGCCCGACCCCCGAGGGGATCGGCAGCAACTGGCCGACGGGGACCGCCACCCGTTCGGCGTACCCGCCACCGCTGAGCAACGCGCAGACCTCGTCACCGACCTTCCACCCGGCCTCCTCGGTCTGGGGACCGAGTTCCACGATCCGCCCCGAGCACTCCAGGCCCGGGTACTCCGGCGCACCGGGCGGCGGCGGGTAGCTGCCCTGCCGCTGGCTGACATCGGCCCTGTTCACAGCGGTGGCCGTCACCTCGACCAGAGCCTCGCCGGGGCCCGCGACAGGGTCGGGGACCTCGGACCAGGTGAGGACGTCGGGACCGCCGGGTTCACTGATGACAATCGCTCGCATACGTGAACGCTACCCCCAGGCGTTTTCCCGGTCCGGATTCTTTTCCACTGGTCGGCCGCCACCTCTCCGCGGGTGTTTCCTCCTCGGTAGTTTTGACGCAGTTGACGCGGGAGGGGAGAAGTCGCGACTCTGGATGACCTGATCGGGGCGTCCGGCGGCACACCGCCCGTTTCGACGGTGCCCACACCTTGTTCCGCATGTCCCGCTATGAGGAGAACCGCGGTGGCACACACAGAGCACGACGGTCCCAAGCGCGCCGATGGGCGAGAAGCGGGCGATGAGCGCGAGCGCGACGCGGTGCCGGGCGACGAGGCCGGGGACCTGGCGCCCTCTCCCGCCGACCAGTGGTTCGGTGACGACTTCGAGGTGGGACCGATCCCGCCTCCGCCGCCCTACGCCCGGCCCTCCACGAGTGGGGGGATGCCGGCGTCGCCCTACTCGGTTCCGCTACCGCCCTCCGGCCACACTCCCTTCCCGGGGCAGCCCGCCATGCCACCACGGGAGGAACGCAGCCCCGGCCGATCCGACGACTCCGGGCCGCGTTGGCGTACGCCGTCCCGGGCGGGGGAGCCGGGACGGCCACCGCAACAGGGCACGCGGGAGGCCGAACCGCCGGCCTCTCCCACCGGTCCGCGACCGCCCGTGGTTCCCCCGCCGCCTTCGGTTCCGCCGGCTGTTTCGGAGCGGACTGCGACCCCGCCTTCGGTTCCGCCGGCTGTTTCGGAGCGGACTGCGACCCCGCCTTCGGTTCCGCCGGCTGTCCCGGAACGGACTGCCACCCCGCCTCCGGTGGCCGGGGAACCACGGACGCCCGTTCCCGAGCCGGAGGACGACCTCCCCGAGCCCGAGCCGTTGCCCCCGGTGGACGCGGACCTTTCCTCCCCCGCCACGGACACACCCGCTCCCGCCGCTCCGCCCGCACCGCAGCCGGACACCCCGATGCCACGGCCGTGGGAGGGGGACACGCCGGGACCGCATGCCCCTCCCCACGGTGAGCCGTTCCCGCCCTCGCGTCGCGGGCCCGCTCCGGAGGCGCCCTCGGCGTCGCCCCGGCCTCAGGGGGCCCCGTCCGGACCACGCGAGCCCTTCACGCCTCCTTCGCCGCCCCACCGGACGGCACCCACCCCACCGGACGCGGAGGGGGCGTCCCCTCCCACCGGAGTGGGGGACGGAGCCTCCGCGCCGGCGTGGCAGCGGTCGACCCCGGACCCCGGGGCCCGTTCGGCCCTCCCCGCCCAGCCAGAGGGGGCGCAGGTCCCGCCGGTGGCGACTGGGCCGCAGCCGGTGCCCGATGGAGGGCTGGGACCGTTGGTGCGTGAGCGACGCAGCCCTCCGGCGGGTGGATGGCGCAAGGCAGTACACGCGGTGACGTTCGGGCTGGTGCATCCGGGCGAGTCGGCGGCGGAGTTGCGCCGCCGCGAACTGGTGGCACGGGCGCGTACGCACGTGGCCGGCGGGCACCACCGACTGGCGGTGCTCTCGCTGAAGGGCGGGGTGGGCAAGACCACGACCACGGTCGCGCTGGGATCGACGCTGGCGTCGCTGCGCGGCGACCGGGTTCTGGCGGTGGACGCCAACCCCGACCGGGGCACGCTGTCGGACAAGGTGCACCTGGAGACCGCGGCGACCATCCGCGACCTCCTCAACGAGAAGGAGCAGATCCAGCGCTACGCCGATATCCGGGCGTTCACCTCGCAGTCGCCCAGCCGGTTGGAGATCCTGGCCTCCGACCAGGATCCAGCGGTGTCGGAGGCGTTCAGCGAGACCGACTACCGCGAGGTGTCGCGGCTGCTGGAGCACTTCTACACCGTGTGCCTGACCGACTGTGGGACAGGGCTGTTGCACTCGGCGATGCGCGGGGTGCTGGGGCTGGCCGACCAGATCATCGTCGTCACCACGCCGTCGGTGGACGGGGCGCGCAGCGCCAGCGCCACGCTGGACTGGTTGGAGGCGCACGAGTACGGCTACCTGGTGCGCGGCGCGGTGGTGGTGCTGGCGATGGTGCGCCCGCACGGGCGCAGCACGGTGGACCTGGACCGGTTGGAAGGGCACTTCGCCAACCGGGTGCGCACGGTGGTCCGGGTGCCGTGGGACGCGCACCTGGAGGAGGGGGCCGAGGTCGTGCTGGAGCGGATGCATCCAGCCACCCGTGAGGCCTTCCTCGAACTCGCGGCCACCGTGGGGGAGGCGTTCGCGTGGCCGAGGTGAGCTAGCATCGTTTCCGGCACCCCGGAGACGGGGACTGGAGGGTTCGCATAGTGGCCGAGTGCGACGGTCTTGAAAACCGTTAGGTCCTTACGGGGCCTCGTGGGTTCAAATCCCACACCCTCCGCCGAGAGGACCCGCTCGGGCGCGTGGCCAGGTCGCGCGCGCCCGAGCGGGTCCGTTCTCGTAGAGGGGCGAGACCGTGGCGGTCGTGTGCCACGAGGAGAGGACGGTGGCCGTCCCGGGCCGCGCCGTTGTCTGCCCGGGACGGTCCGGGGCGGTACGTGCTCCGCGGCCACGAGCCGGTCTCGATGAGCGGGCCTGTTCCGTGGGGAATCCGGTTCCCGCCTCTTTTCCTCGTTGACGCGGGGCCGTGAGAGCCGAAGCGGACGCCGAGCGCGGAACGAGACGCCGCAAAGAGTGGTCACGCTGCCGGGAGAGACGCGTTCCGGAAACAGTCATATGGCGTAAAAATGACGAGAATATGACACGTGTAAAGCGTTGCGTCTTTCAGATGCCGCAAGTTGTTCCTTGGCGCCCTGGGCGCGTGTCCTCTCTCGGGCGGGGCACGGGGCCTGCCCGGGTGCTGGTGTGTCGAGACTGTCGGGCCGCAGGCGTGGGAGCGTGAGGCGCCGTGCCGTCTCCACGGAGGTGAGGAGGAGTCCGGTCGTACCGGGCACCGAGCGTCATCGGCGCGGGTTCACCCCGCGCTCGCGGCCCCCGCGGCGCCGATGACCGCGATGGACGCCGCGGTGGCCAGATGGATCGACTGGATCACCTTTTTCACGGACCGGCCCGCCTGGTCGGATTCGATGATCCGCTTGATCCGCCCCTTGCTCGCCTCGGGGAACTGCCGTCGCGTCATTCCGCAGGCGTCGATCAGGGCGATCAGCGCCGCCGTGCGCTGGTCGGCCGCGCCGCCCCCCAGGACGGCGCGGATCCGCGAGCGGATCTGCGTCTCGGGGTCGGGGTCGGCCTGGGGATAGCGCCGGATGGGGAGGATCCCCAGAACACGGTGCTCGCTCTCGCTCACCACGCCCCGGGCGGCGAGACGTTCCAGTGTCCCTTTCTGGAGAGCGCTCGACTTGATTTTCTCCACCCACCACTGGACCTTTCTCGGTTTCGCCTCCTGGGCGATCCTGTCCAGTAGGGCGTCGATCTGGGGGTCACCGGTAGGGGTGGTGTCGGTGACGGTGACGCGGTCGCCGGAGAGGTCGATTCTTCCCAGGATCGCCATCTCCGCCAGCATCGCACCCGCCAGGCCGATTTGGAAAACCGTCTCGTTGAGGATCGGTTTTCCGTCGTGATCTCCCAGGGCGATGAGGGCGAGTTCCTCGGCCAGGGTCAGACCAACCGTGTGATCCATTCATTGATCGTATCACCGGCATTTTTCCGAAGAGAAGAGTTGAATGGGGATGAGTGAGGAAAGGGGTGTGGATTCAATACCTGATTTCAGTTGCGCTTCGGGGGTGGAAATCGCGTTCTGTGTTTCTCCGGTTACCGGAAAGGGGGACGCGGTGCCGCCGTCGCCGTTCACCCGTCCGGCGGACGTGGTGGCAGCGCGCCCGCGGTCATCGTCCGCGGGACGGGGACGAGGGCGCGCGGTCGCTCCGGACCGGTGGTGGTGGCGTTGCCGCTCATGAGCGGCATGCCTACCATCGTGGACATGCCGCTTCCCGAGCACCCGCGCATGAGTGATGTCGCGGCGCGTGCGGGGGTCTCGCTGTCGACGGTATCCCGGGCCCTGCGCGGGGCCTCCGGGGTGGCCCCCGCGGTACGGGCCGAGGTCGAGCGGGCGGCCGCCGAACTCGGCTACGTCGTCTCGCGCGGAGCCTCCAGCCTGGTCACCGGCGTCACCGGGCGGATCGCGGTCCTCGTCCCGTTCCTTCAGCCCTGGTTCTTCGGTGTCGCGTTGGCGGGGGTGAGCACCCGGTTGCGCGCGAGCGGCCAGGACATGCTCGTCTACCAGGTGGGCGACGTCGACGAGCTGGACGCCTACGTCCGCTCACTGCCGCTGCGCAGCAACGTCGACGCGGTCATCGCGGTCGCGCTCGACCTCGGCGACACCGCTGTCGCGCGGCTGGACGAGATCGGCCTGCCCGTCGTGTTCTGCGGCCGTCGGGTCCCCGGCCGGGCCTGTGTCTTCACCGACGACACCGCGGCCGCCGCCGGGGCCACGCGGCACCTGCTCAACCTCGGCCACCGGCGTGTCGCCTATGTGTGCTCCCGTGACCAGACCGGATTCTCGTGGAGTTCCCGGGACCGGCTGCGGGGGTACGAGGCGGCCATGGCCGAGGCGGGAGCCGAGGCGGTCGTCGTCACCGAGCCGCCGGGCCACCAGGGCGGGGCGCTGGCCATGGCGCGGTTGCTGTCGATGGCGGAGCCGCCGACCGCGGTGTTCGCCGAGTCCGATGACGTCGCGATGGGGGTGCTGCAGGTGGCGCGCAGGTCGGGGATCGACGTGCCCGGCGACGTGTCGGTGATGGGCTTCGACGACAACGATGTCGCCGCGCTACTGGATCTGACCACCGTCGCCCAGCCGGTCACCGAGATGGGGGAGCGGGCGGCGGAGCTGGCGGTGCGGGCGGTGCGGGCGGCGGGACCGGTCCGTGACCACGTCCATCTCGACACCCGCCTGGTCGTTCGCCAGTCGACGGCCGTGCCGCGGTCGCGCCGTGAGGGGTCTGAGGGGGGCACCGAGCAGCGAGGGTGAGGACGGTTCCCTTCCGGATCGTGCGGCGGGCCGTGGGTGCCTCTTCGGGTGGGGCGTGGCGGCTCCACCGCTCCGTGGGGGCACCGGGGCCGGGGCGCGGGCATGGTACACCATTGTGTTTTCCGACGAACTCCCGGCCCTGCGGGTAAAACCCGTAGAACTTTATGCTCTGTCTAAATGCGCCACATCTTTCCGGTGGTGTGGCATGTGCCACTTGATCCACTTCTCCTGCGGTTATAGGATGCCGCTACGCTTATGGTTTTACCTGATGTAAATATCACTTAGCGGCGTAATTATCTTATCCAGAATTCTTTCGGGAAGTTCAGGTGACGATGATGGACCTTCGGGACGGTGTCGGTTGTCCCGAAGGGGCCGCGGGAAGTGGGATCGAGATCAACGGGGTGGCGGGTCGCCCGGCCTAGCCTCTTCCCTTCCGGAAAGGTCGCATTCGGCATGAACGAAGTCTCTGAGGGCCGCTCCGTGGAGCTGCGCTATGACGGCGGAACGCACAGGCTCCCTGTTTTCTCCGGTACCGAAGGCGAAGAGGCGATAGAGCTGAAGACCCTGCTGGGGTCCACGGGGATGGTCACCCTCGACCCCGGTTTCGGCAACACCGCCGCCTGTCGTTCGGAGATCACCTACATCGACGGAGACGCGGGGATCCTCCGTTATCGCGGTTACCCCATCGAGCAGCTGGCCGAGGGGGCCACGTTTGCCGAGGTATGTCATCTGCTCGTCCACGGGGAGCTTCCCACCCCCGAGCAGCTCGACGAGTTGACCGCGCGCCTGCGGGACAACGCCGCCATCCCCGCCGGCCTGCGCGACCTCATCGCGGCCTTCCCGGTGGAGGCCCACCCGATGGCCTCGCTGTCGGGCGCGGTCAACATGCTCGCGGCCTTCCACGCCGACGCCTGTGATCCGGCCGATCCGGCCCAGGTGGATGAGGCCACCATCCGCCTCCTGGCCCAGCTTCCGACGGTGGCGGCGCAGATCCACCGCAGGGCCACCGGTCAGGACGTGGTGGAGCCCGACCCGTCCCTCGGCTATGTCGAGAACTTCCTGAACATGACGTTCGGTCCGACCGAGGGCGGCGTCGACCCGCTGTTGGTCCGGGCCATGGACCTGCTGTTCATCCTGCACGCCGACCACGAGCTGAACTGCTCCACGGCCACCGTCCGGGTCGTCGGTTCCTCGCAGGCCGACCTGTTCGCCAGTATCGCCGCCGGCGTCAACGCGCTGTCCGGGCCGCTGCACGGCGGTGCCAACCAGGCGGTGCTGGAGATGCTGGAGGGCATCCAGCGGGTCGACGGCGATGTCGACTCCTTCATCAAGAAGGTGAAGGACCGCGAGAGCAAGACCCGGCTCATGGGCTTCGGTCACCGGGTCTACAAGAACTTCGATCCGCGCAGCAAGCAGATCAAGAAACTGGCCCAGCAGATCCTGTCCCGCCAGGAGGGCGAGGACCGGCTCTTCGAGTTGGCGCTCCAGCTCGAGGAGCACGCCCTGTCCGACCAGTACTTCGTCGACCGCAAGCTCTACCCCAACGTCGACTTCTACACGGGGCTGATCTACCGGGCGATGGGCTTCCCGACGAACATGTTCACCGTGCTGTTCGCCATCGGCCGGCTGCCCGGGTGGATCGCGCACTGGCGGGAGCTGCGCAACGATCCGGCCGCGCGCATCGCGCGTCCGCGTCAGCTCTACGTCGGGCCGAAGGAGCGCGCCTACCCCGGTCGCTCCTGACCTTTTCCGCCGGGGCATCGTCGGCCCGGTCCGTCCCAAGGCGTGGGCGGGCCGGGCCTCCTTCGTTCACGAGCGGTCGCCTCGGGCGCGGTCCTCCCGCAGCCGGCGCAGGATCTCCCGGCGCGAGGCCCCGGGGTCGCCGGCCCGTCCGGTTCTCGTGGTGCCCGGGGTGCCGCGCATGGCCGATCGGGGGACCGCGTGGTGCCGGCCGCCGATGCTCGACATGTCCTTGCGTCCTCTGGTCATCGATTCTCCCCTCTGTGAGACGAGTCGTCTCGTCTTGTTCGGAGAGTGTGTCGGATCGCGCGGCGAAGGACAACGGGTTTATTCAGTCGGGGACGTCGCCCACGAGCCCGGCCTCGTGCGCGACGATCGCCGCCTGCACCCGGTTGCGCACCCCCAACCCGGCCAGCACCGCCTTCACGTGCGACTTCACCGTCTCCTCGGAGACGAACAGGCGCCGGGCGATCTCGGCGTTGGACATCCCGGTGCCCAGCAGGGCCAGCGTCTCTCGCTCGCGCGGACTGAGCCCCCCGACGCGATCCAGCGCGGCCCCGCGAGCCGGGCCCCGGCCGCGGAACTCGGTGATGACCCGCCGCGCCACCACGGGCGAGAGATAGGCGCCCCCCTCGGCGGTGGCGCGCACCGCGGCGATGAGCTCGCGAGGGTCCCCCGCCTTCAACAGGAACCCGCTCGCGCCCTCCTGGAGCGCCCGGGCGATGTACTCGTCCCTGCCGAACGTGGTCAGCATGACCACCGCGGTTCCGGGCGAGTGCGCGCGCACCTGCGGGACGGCGGCGAGACCGTCCAGCCGGGGCATCTGGATGTCCACCAAGGCCACGTCGGGCCGGTGGGAACGTGCGGCCTCGACCAGTTCGCGGCCGTTCACGGCCTCGGCGACCACCTCCACCTCGGGATCGGCCGACAGGATCGCCCGTATCCCCGCCCGGAACATCGCCTCGTCGTCGGCCAGTACCACCCGGACCACCGCGGGCACCCCTCTTCCTCTTCCGTCCCTCATCGAACCGCGCCGCCATAGGGGATGACGGCCTTGGCCACGAGGACCCCGTCGGCGAAGCACAGCCGGTGGGCCACCGCGCCCGCGTCACCGAGGAGCGTGCCGTGGGAGCGGTAGTACTCGCAACGAGCCCCCTCGGGGATGGCCGGACCCCGCTCCGAGGGCGGATCCAGCATCTGCATCCGCGGCAGCACCTCCTCGACGGAGGCGGCCGGCTGACCGATGCGCAACCGCGCGTAGTCCTCGGGGGGCAGGACCGAACTCGCGGTGGCGACCGCCGCGTATCCGGCGAACGTCCCCACCAGCGTGAGGGACAGGGCCGCCGGCAGCACCGTCATCGTCACGAGATCGCGGCGCAGGCGGCGGTGCACGCGGGCGCGCCGCAGCGCCGACTCCGTCTCCGGCTCCGCGGTCGCCGCGGCGACGGGCGGGACCCCGGGAACGTGGGGCAGGTGCGCGACGACCTCGAAGCCCCCGTCCCGGGGGCCGGAGCGCAGTGTTCCCCCGGCCAGCCGCACCCGCTCGGCCACGCCGGCCAGCCCTCGGTTGCCCGACGGCGGCGACGGGGGAGGACCGCCGGGCGGCGGCCCGTTGACGACGCTGATGACGGTCTCATCGGGAAGGTGGCGCAGCCGGACGCGGACCTTCGCCCCGGGGGCGTGCTTGGCCGCGTTCGTCAACGACTCCTGCACCACCCGGTACATCGCCCGGTCCACGGCCTCGGGGACCTCCCCTTCCGCCCCCTCGCGCTCCAGGTCGATCGCCATCCCCGAGGAGCGTGCCCGGTCGACCAGGTCGTCGACGTTGCGGTGCAGTGGTCCCGGGTCGGACCCGGTGCCCTCGTGCAGGATCCCGATGATCTCCTGGAGCCGTTCGGTGGCCCGGGTCGCCCCGGCGCGTAGTTCCGCCGCGGCGGCCCGGTAGTCCTCCTCGCCGAGCCCCGGAGCCACCTCCAAGACCCCGGCCCGCATCGCGATGAGTCCGAGTTCGTGGCCGAGGGAGTCGTGCATGTCCTCGGCGATGCGGGCCCGCTCGCGCAGCCGCTCCCGATCGGCGATGACACGCCGTTCCCGTTCGAGGGACTCGGCGCGGTCCCAACCGGAATGGACGAGCTCCCGGTAGGCCCGCCAGAACCGGCCCACGGTCCACGGCAGGACGAGCAGGCCCACCAGGGCGAGGCAGCGCAGCAGCGTTTCGCCGGGCGAGTCCGTGATGAGCAGCGCGACCGCGACCCCCGCGGCCCCCGAGACCGCCAGTCCCGTCGACGCCGGACGCCCTCGTGGGGAGCGCAGGCCCGCGAGGAAGGCCAGGATCGCCAGCGGCCACAGCATCACGTCGATCCACGACGTCGCGGCGACGAGGGCGGGCGGCACCAACGGGTGGGAACGGGCCAGCAGCGCGGCGGCCCCGGTGACCGCGACGACCACACCGGCCTGCGCCGGCCACCCGGCCGCTCCGGCCACGGCGAGCAGGACGACGGGCGACGCCAGCACCGGCCACCACAGCAGCAGGTCGGCGCGGAGGGCGGGCGTCCACGACCGGCATCCCGGGCGCCATGACGTGACGAACGATCCTCTCACCCCCTCGACGTTACAAACCCCGCCAGACGCCCCACCACCGTCGAAAGAGGGAGTTTTCCCGAGAGGGATTCCCCCGCCCGTCGGTCCGGTCGATGACGATCCGGCGATGTTCGAAACGGTTGGTTTTCCTACGGTTCTGCATTGATCGTTCGTCAAAAGGAGAACGCAATGCCCGAATCGTTTGTCGCGGACCTCGTCGGTCTGAGTACCGACTGGTATCTCGCCGTCGCCGCGCTGGCGGAGCAGAGTCCACCATGGTTGCGCCTCACCGCCGAGATCGGTACCGAGGCCGGCCTGGCGCTGTTCGCGGCGCTTTTCCTCGCGGCCTGGTGGCGGGCTCGGGCCCGCGGCGCCCGTGACATGGCGCTCGCCTTGCTCGCCCCCTGCGCCACGGTCGCCGTCTACCTGGTGAGCGAGACCGTCAAGAGCGTGCTGCACCAGCAGCGCCCCTGTCACGTGCTCACCGATGTCATGACCATCGCGCAGTGTCCGCCGGCGGGCGACTGGTCCTTCCCCAGCAACCACGCCGCGATCACGGCGGCCGCCGCCGCGGCGGTGATCGTGGCCTGGCGCCGATTGGCGGCCGTGGCACTGCCGTTGGCCGTCCTCATGGGGTTCTCCCGGGTGTTCGTCGGCGTCCACTATCCCCACGACGTCATGGTGGGCTTTCTCCTCGGTGTGCTCCTCGCCCCGTTGCTGGTCCTCCTCCTGGCCCCCTTGCTCGCCCGCCTCGTCCAGCGGTTGAGGGAACGTCCCCTGCCGGTGCCGTTGCTCGCCGACGCGCTCGGGGGGCGGCGGGCCCTGGGAGGGCACCGGGTCTCCTCGGCGGGAAGGTAATTCGCGTTCCGGCACGAAAAGGTCCACCGGCGCAGTATTTTTCCGGCGTGATCATGGATTGCGCGATCTATCGCGCCGGTACCCGAACCGACGTCGACGGGGACATCAGCGACGCCCTCGACCTGGCCCTGTCCGACGACAACGAGGCGTTCTGCTGGATCGGACTGCACGAACCGACCCGCGCCGAGTTCGACCTCGTCTCGGCCGAACTCGGACTGCACCCCCTGGCCGTGGACGACGCAGTCGAAGCCCACCAGACACCCAAGGTCGAACGTTACGGTGACGTGACGTTCGTGGTGTGCAAGACCCTCGCCCTCGATGAGGAGCGCGTCGACGTCGAAGTCGGCGAGATCATGGTCTTCGTCGGGCCCAACTTCGTCATCACCGTCCGCCACGGCCAGGCCAACCCGCTCTCGGGGGTGCGGCGCCGGCTGGAGGCCGACCCCCTGACACTGCTGCTGGGGCCGGCCGCCGTCGCCCAGGCGGTCCTGGGCGCGGTGGTCGACACCCACATCCGGGTGGCCACCCGGATGCGGGCCGTGGCCAACGAACTGGAGGACCGGGTGTTCTCGGCGACCCGCGACTCCTCGATCGCCGAGGACGTCTACCACCTCAAACGCGAGGTGGTGGAGGCGCACGCCGCGATCGGCCCCATGGTGCTGGTCATGCGCGCGCTCACCTCGGACGGCACCCAGATGGCGGCGGACGCGATCCCGTTCCTGCGTGACGTCGCCGACCGGGCCCGCCAGGCGGCGGTGTGGATCGACGGCCTCAACGAGCTGCTCCCCCAGGTGCTGTCGGCGCATCTGGCCCGGGTGAGCGTGCAGCAGAACGACGACATGCGCCGGATCACGGCGTGGGCCGCGATCATCGCGGTGCCGACCCTGATCGCCGGGATCTACGGGATGAACTTCGACGTCATGCCGGAGCTCCGCTTCAAGTGGGGCTATCCCCTCGTGATCATGGTGATGCTGGCGATCTGCGCCACGCTGTTCACCGTGTTCCGCAAGAGCCGGTGGCTCTAGCCGGGGCTAGTCGGCCGTGGAGGTGACGGTCTCCCGCCACACGCCCTCGGGGCCCGCGTAGAAGCGGGTCTCGACGAAGAAGAGGCCGTTGGGCCCCGAGACCGCCCGCACCTTGGTGGAGTAGGCGCCCTTCGGCCCGGCCCACAGTCCCCCTTGCTGGAAGAAGGCGTCGGCCAGGGCCACGGTGGGGATGGCGAGGGTGAGCAGCAGGGCGGCCAGCAGGGTCGCCGCGCGGCGAAGAATCCTCATGGTCATGGTTGTTTCCCTCTCTCGGGGAAGAGACTGCTCCCGGGGATCGTGGGCGCGCCACCACGATTCCCGTACGGGAGGTGGCGGGCAAGCACGGCGGCATATGCGTGTGTCATCCCGGTGCGCGGTCCGACCGGCCTCAACCGGCCGTTCGGACCCGCCCGCCATAGGCGACCGAGGCCACGGCCCCGGGGGCCCACAGCACGGAGGAGGGCGGCTCCCGCGGGTCCGGCAGACCCGCCGCGGTGAGCAGGGCGGAGCAACCGCGGGCGGCCACCAGCGTGGCGTGGTGCAGCTCCCAGGGGCGGTGGGCGATGCGGACCCAGTGCGTGGCGCCCAGATGGCGCGTGTGCAGTCCCCAACGGGCGGTCACGAACACGTCGGGATCCGTCTGCTCGCTCTTCCGCGCCCCCGGCCGGACCCACACCCCGCCCGACACGCGGTCCCGCGGCCGGCGCCGGCGGCAGGCGTATCCGACCGTGCCGTCGGCGGCGCGGCGGACGGAGGCGTCGGACCAGGCGTAGGGGAGTCCCGCGAGCAGTCTCGCCGCCGCGACGTTGTGCGCCGAGTCGGCGTCCATCGACAGGAACACCACGCCGCGCCGGCCGTCGTCGTCCACCGAGTACAGCCGTACGTTGACCTCGGTGAACGAGCCGACCGGCACGGTGCCCAGCAGCCGGGTCCCTGTCACGCCAAACGCCACGATCCCGGCGTAGGTCACGCCGTTCAGCACGTCGGGCCGGGTCCCCGTGGGAAGGAGGTGTTCCACCGCCTCCGGGGGCAGCGCCCAGTGCAGGAAGGCGACGTCATGCCAGCCCTGGGTGAGCAGGACCGGGCCGGGAAGCGGGGGAGCGACGGGGGGAGGGGTCACTTCTTCTTCGCGTGCAGCCAAGGGAAACGCCTACTCGCCTTCCCGGGTTTCTTCTCCTTCGGTTCGTCGCGTAGTTCGACGTAGGGTTCCTCGGGCGAGGGGTGACCGGCCGCGATCGCCCGGCCTCGCTCGATCTCGGCGTTGAACTCCTCGCCCAGCAGGATCGCGATGTTGGAGATCCACAGCCAGATCAGGAAGATCACGACGGCGGCGAGGCTGCCGTAGGTCTTGTTGTAGGAGCCGAAGTTGGCCACGTAGAAGGCGAACCCGGCCGAGGCGACCAGCCAGATGAGGATCGCGAGCACGCTTCCGGGGCTGACCCAGCGGAATCCGCGCTTGGCGTTGGGCGAGGCCCAGTACAACAACCCGATCATGAACGTCACGATCAGCAGCAGCACGGGCCACTTCGCGATGTCCCACACGGTCACCGCGACCGAGCCGATGCCGAGCAGCCGGCCCACCCGGTCGGCGAGCCCGCCGGTGATCACGACCATGACGACGCTCGCCGTCAGCAGCACCACGAGCGTCAGCGTGACCCCGACCCGGATGGGCAGCGTCTTCCAGATCGGCCGCCCTTCGGGGATGTCGTAGACGATGTTCGAGGCGCGCATGAACGCCGCCACGTACCCCGACGCCGACCACAACGCCAGCAAGAGGCTGACCAGGCCGAACAGGCTCGCCGTCGCCTGGCTGCGTTGCAGGTTCTCGATCGCCGAGGTGAGGATCTGGGCGGTCTCCTCCGGGGCGAAACGCGACACGTTCTCGGTGATCACCGCGGTCGAGTCCTGCCCGGCCATGCCCAGCAGCGAGATGAGGACGAGCAGCGCGGGGAAGACGGCCAGAACCGCGTAGTAGGTCAGTCCCGCCGCCAGGTCGAGCAGGTTGTCCCCGCGGAACTCGGTGATGGTGCGGCGCAGCGACGCCCACCACGACGGCGCGGGCAGGTCGGTGGGACCGTCCGGTCCGCCGGCCTGGGGACGGTGGTCGTCGGGGCGGGCGTTGCCGCGCGTGCCGTCGGGGTGCTCCTCTCTCCGGTGGCTCACTTGCCGGGCCACTTTCCGGTCACCCGGCGCACGCCGGTCGCGCCGGCGCGGTCGACGGCGGCCTTCACCAGGGCGAAGATGGCTCCCTGGAGGGCCGCGGCCAGCAGGACCTCGGTCCAGGTGCTGTCCTCCTTGGTGGCCTCCGGCGCGTCGTCTTGGCCCTTGAGGAGCTTCCACACCTGCTTGAACACCACGCCGGCGAGCAGACCGCTGAAGGCGCCCGCGGCCAGGCCGAAGGGCTTGTACAAGAACCTCATCGCGCGTTCCTCCCCCTGGTGCACAGGGCGACGATGGCGGCGGCCAGGACCCCGGTCGCCAGCGCCACGGCGACGCGCCGGACCTCGTCCCCACCGGCCCCGCCGCCCGAACGCACCGTGTGGGCCACCCGGGAGGCGCTCTCCTTGGCCCGGCTCTTCACATCGGCCTTGGCGGCGAGCGCCTCGACGGTCTCGCCCAGTTCCTCCCGGGTGCGGCTGATCTCCTCGCGGACCAGCGTGGTCTCGTCGGGGGTGTCGTCTCGGGTATGGCTCATCGGTGGACCCTCCCCTTGATCGCGCTGACGTCGGCCTGGACGCTGTGCGTCGTCTCCTCGGGCTTCAACGGCGCGGCGTCGGACACCTGACGGCGGCCCAGGAGCGCGAGCACCCCGGCGACGGCGAACAGCACCACCGCCACGATCAGGGCGGCGGCCCACGCGGGGAGGACCAGCGCGAGGGCGAGGACGATCGCGGCGATCAGCGTGCCGGTGGCGAACAGCGCCACGATGCCTCCGGCACCGAACATGCCGGCGCCCAGGCCGATGTGCCGGCCCTTCTCCTTCATCTCCAGTTGCGCCAACCGGAGTTCGTCGCGGACGAGGCGCGACATCTGTTCTGTCGCCTGTTTGACCAGCTCGGCAGTCGACGGCTCGGCGGCGTCGGACGGCCGGCCGGCGGTGGATCCGGCCATGGCGGTTTCCCCCTTCGTCCGGTTAGGTTCCGCTTCTTCGGCGACTGCCCAGCCATACGGGATCCAACCGCTCGGAACCGGGAGAAGGAGGGAAAGGGGCAGGGGTCGCCATTTTGGTTACTCGCGAGTAACATCTGGCCCATGACGATGAACCCCGACATGGTGAAGGCCGGGCTGCTCGCCACGGTCCCGTTCGTGCGCACCCTCGGCCTGGAGTTCGTGGAACTGGACGAGGACCGGGCCGTCATGCGCCTGCCCGACGACCCCGCCCATCACAACCACCTCGGCGGGCCGCACGCCGGGGCGATGTTCACGCTCGCGGAGTCGGCGTCGGGGGCGATCGTGCTCGGCGCGTTCCACGGACTGCTCGACCGGGCCGTGCCGCTCGCCGTCCGGGCCGAGATCCACTACCACAGGCTCGCGATGGGGCCGGTGACCGCCGAGGCCCGGCTCGTACGCCCCCGGGACGAGGTGGTCGCCGAATTCGACGAGGGGAGGCGGCCGGAATTCCCCGTCGAGGTCGGACTACGGGCCGAGGACGGCACGGGGACCGGCGCCATGACGGTCGTCTGGACGCTGCGTCCCCAGCGGTGACGAGGCGCGCTCCGAGGTTTCGGGGCGCGAGCGCGGCAATGCCTCCCCGCGCGCCGGGGTTTCGATCGGTGCTTGAGGGAAAGCTGTGGACGGACCCGACGATTGTCACCGCCTGTGGGTACGGTGACCTTGCCCGGGAGGCCGGGAAGACCATCGGGAGGCCGCGTGAAGTTCCGAGTTGATCGCGATGCGTTCGCCGACGCCGTCGCGTGGACGGCCCGGGCCCTGCCCGCGCGTCCCGCCGTGCCGGTCCTCGCCGGCATGCGCCTGGACGTTTCGGACAAAGCGACGGGTCAGGTCCGGCTGTCCGGTTTCGACTACGAGGTGTCGGCCCGGGCCGCGGTGGACGTCGAGGTCGAGGAGCCCGGTGACGTCCTGGTCTCGGGCCGGCTGCTCGCCGAGATCGCCCGCAACCTTCCCGACCACCCGGTCGAACTCGTCTCCGAGGGGCCACGGGTCCTCCTCACCTGCGGCGGCGCCAGCTTCACGCTGCTCACACTGCCCATCGAGGACTATCCGGCCCTCCCCGCGATGCCCGACCCCGTGGGTTCGGTCGGTGGCGGCGTGTTCGCCTCCGCCGTACGCCAGGTGGCCCCCGCCGCCAGCCGCGACGACACCCTGCCCATGCTCACCGGCATCCACCTGGCCTTCTCCGGCGATTCGCTGACCCTGGCCGCCACCGACCGCTACCGTTTCGCGGTCCGCGAGATCGGTTGGCGCCCCCACCAGTCCGGGCTGACGACCTCGGCCCTCGTCCCCGCGCGCACCCTGACCGACACCGCGCGTTCCCTTGTGGCCGGGCAGGACGTCGGCATCGCCCTGTCCACGGTCGGCACCGCCGAGCGGCCGGCCGGACACGGCGAGAGCATGATCGGGTTCGACAACGCCGGACGGCGCACCACCACCCGGTTGATCGACAGCGAGTTCGTCACCTATGAGTCCCGATTTCCCAAGGACTTCGCGGCCCGGGCCCAGGTCAACGCCGAGGCGCTCACCGAAGCGGTCAAGCGCGTGGCGCTCGTCGCCGACCGCAGTACGCCCCTGATGCTCTCCTTCTCCCAGGGGCGGGTCGTACTCGAAGCCGGTTCCGGTGACGACGCCCAGGCGCGCGAGGTCATCGAGGCGAGCTACATGGGCGATGACATGCGCGTGGCGTTCGGACCCCACTACTTCCTCGACGGACTCGGAGCGATCGAGTCCGACGATGTCCACCTCGGCTTCACCACTCCCACCCGGCCGGCCGTCATCTCCGACACGCCGGACGAGGTGACGGGACGGCCGGGCTTCCGCTATCTCGTGATGCCGCTGCGCATCACCTGATCCGGCCCGCGGACGTCCTCCGTTCGGGCACGCCCCTCAGTCGGGGCACCCCTCGTTGCTGCGGATCTCCTCGCCGTCCATGAGCGTCACCGCGTAGTACAACGTCCGATGGCGGAGCAGCCGATAGGACAACGGCAGCGCCCAACGTTGCAGAACGGGGTGGCTGCGCCCCAGCAGGAAGGCCGCCCGTCGGGCCTCGGCGCCTTCCAAGGGGCAGACCCTGCCGCGCGCTGCCGGACCGGCCGGCTCGCCACGGAAGGTGCAGGGCCTGATGTCCACGATCGGGTGGTAGCGCAGCCGCTTGGCCTTGCCCGAGTCCTCCCAGGTGCGGAACAGGACACGGTCCCCGTCCACGACGATGCTGACCGGGGTGTCGACCGCGGTCATTCCATCGCGGCGGTAGGTGGTCAACAGCGCTGTCTTGTAGTGACGCAGCGACGCGAGCATCGTGGCCGTGGACATCCTCGCCTCCCGGGGCCGTCGAACGCTACCTCTCTCCTTCCCCGTTCGGTGATCCATGTCACGTCAGGTCGGGCGGGGAGGTGAGGCGGAGAAACGGTCAGCGAGTCCCCGGAGATGGATTCGGGGAGAATTTGGCCGAATCCGGCCACTGGAAAATGTTTATCCACAGGAAAATTGAGTTGCTGTGGGTTATCCACTGCCTTCCACAGGGTTATCCACAGCTGTTATCCGCAGTTGTGCACAACTCGTGGACAATGGATGGGTCCGTCAGGGAGAATTTTCGCGGCTCTTCGGATAACGGACAGGACGTTTCTCCCGCGTGGAAAGTCGAAAATCGTGCCGAAGACGCCTGCGCGCCGTCTCAGTCGCCCTCGCTCAGCGAGGCCACCCGGCCGCCACCGACCGCGGTCTCCATGCCCAACTGCGCGTTGCGTCCGCGCAGGTAACCCGCGCGGTGCCCGGCCCGGTGGTGGGTCCGTTCCGGCCGGGTCGGCCGCAGCCGCGGGAAACGGCGCTCGAACTCCTCGTGCACCCGGTCGACATCGGCGCGCAGTACCAGTTCGGCCCCCCGCGAGGCGGTCGTCCCGCCGGTGACGCCGTCGCCCTCCTCCGACACGGTGGGGTTCTCCTGCAGGCGCGCGCGGAACTCCCGGATGCGCTCGGCCACCGCCGCGCCATAGGCGCGCACGAACGACCGGTAGAAGCGGTTGCGTTCGGTGGCCAGGGCCGAACGGTCGTAGTTGCGCAGCGCCCGGAGCCCCGCGACGTGCTCCCGGGCCGAATGCCGAGCGGACACCTCCATCTGCATGCTGATCGACGGCAACAGCACGCGCAGCGAGTCCAGCGCGGTGACCGTGCCGACGATGATCAGCGTCCGTTCGGTGTTCGCCGAGGTGTTGCCCCGTACGGCGGATTGGCAGCCGTAGGCCGACGCGATGGCGGCCAGCGCCTTGACCCGGGCCTTGCCGTGCCCGCCCACACCCGACACCGGAAAGTCCAGCCGCGACACCGACTCGGCGGCCTCGCCGCGCTGGACGCGTGCCTCGGCCTCGGCGATCGCGTGCCGGGTCATCAACTCGGCGGCCTTGGCGGTGAACGCCTGGCTCTCGGCGTCGGTGACCGAGGGATCCTCGGCCATGCGGAGAAGGCCGCGGACCCGCTCGACCATCTTGCGGCGGGCCTCGGAGTTCGGCTCAGTGGGCATGCGGCCCCCAACGGGTGGGGACCCGGACGGCCGCGGCCCACGGTCCTGTGGTGTCCTGCTGGTCCTTCTCAGTCGACATAAAGCGGTGGTCGTCCCAACGTCTCGCCTGGAAACCGGCCGGGCGGCCGGTGCGGCGCTCAGGCCGCCCTGTTCCCCGCGACCATACCGATCAGGCCGAGGATCACCCAGATTACGGCGGCCGTGCCGACTCCGGCGACGATCGCGCCGAACAGGCCGCTGACCAGCGCGCCACCCAGCGCCGCGGCGATGAACGAGACGACCGCGGTCCCCGCGCCGCCCAGCGCGGCCGGCGCCATGGCGAACCGCCAGGGGTACTGACCGGCGTAGCGTCGCGCCCGACGGTCGCCCTTCTTGCCCAGGAGCGCGACGCCGCCTCCCACCAGCGAGAAGAAGAAGATCGCGGTGGTCAGCGAGCCGGCGACCGGGAAGGAGCTCAGGTTCAGTAGGAAATGGGCCACGCCCGTGACCGCCCCGGCGGCCGTCGCCGTGCCCCAGGGCCAGATCATCGTCGCTGATGCGACGGGGGTGAAGGCGTTACCGCGCTCCAGCGTCATGTCCGCTCCTCACGTCGTCAACGGTGGCGGCGCGGTAGGGAAGTGCCGCCCCGACACCAGCAGCATGCCCCGGCGAGGGACGGGGCACATCAGGGCACGCCCCTGATATACCCCCGATCCGGGGACGGGATACTCGGTCACCGGCCCTCGGCCGGGACCCGTTACGACAACGAACCGGCGCCCCCGGGAGTGCCCGCCGCGTCCGGTCCCTCCTCTGCGGCCTCGGTAGCCTGGCCACATGCCCCGATTCCGTGTCGTCGACGCCTTCACCGATCAGCCTTTCGGCGGCAACCCCGCCGCCGTCCTCGTCCTCGACGAGCCCTACGAGGACTCCTGGGCGCAGCGCGTCGCCGCCGAGTTCAACCTGTCCGAAACCGCCTTCCTGCGCCCCCTCGATGGTGACGGCGCCGACTACGAGCTGCGCTGGTTCACCCCCCGCACCGAGGTGGCGCTGTGCGGACACGCCACACTGGCGTCGGCGCACGCGCTCCTGGAGGACGGGGTCAGCGGCCCGATCCGCTTCGCCACCCGCCACAGCGGGACGCTGACCGTCACCCACCGCGACGGCAGGCTGTGGATGGACTTCCCCGTCAACCCCGCCGAGGCCGTCGCCGAACCCGAGGGACTGGCCGACGCGCTCGGCGTGCGCCCCCTACGGGTCTCGTCGGGACGCACCGACGACATCGTCGTCGAGGTCGCCGACGAGCAGACCGTCCGTGGGCTGACGCCGGATCTCACCGCGCTACGCGCGATGCCCTGCCGCGGCGTCACGGTCACCGCGCTCGCCGACCCGGACCGCCCCTACGCGTTCGTGTCGCGTTTCTTCGCCCCTCGGGTCGGCGTTCCGGAGGACCCGGTGACCGGGAGCGCCCACACCGTGCTCGCCCCCTACTGGGCCGAACGGATCGGGCGGACCTCCTTCGACGCCTTCCAATGCTCGGCGCGCGGCGGACTGCTCAGCATCGAGCTCCCGGCCGGCGCGCCGGACCGGGTCCACATCGGAGGCGGCGCGGTCACCGTCAGCGAGGGCGAGCTGCGCGTCTGACGCCACGCCCCAGCGGGTGTCCGCGGGGCGGGGTGCGAGACGGCGGTCTCGCACCCCGCCGCCGGTCAGCCGGCCCCACCGGCGCGAGGATCGGTTTCGGGCCCGCCCAGCAGGCCCAGCAGCCACGACGGCGGCGCCACGGCGGCGCCCGCGCACCGTTCGGCGAACCCGCGGTCGGAGGTGACGGGCACCGGCGTCCAACCGGAACGGGCGTGACGCTCCGCGAGCGTGGCGACGTCGGCCACCACCTCGACCCCGGGGGCCGGCGCGAGCCGCGGGCCGCCTTCCCCGGTGACCAGCGCGATCGTGGGGAACCAGCGGTGCAGGGGGACCAGGTCCAGCTCCGGCGGCAGGTCCGCGCCGCTCAGCCCCGCCGCCGCCAGGGTGGCGAGCCCGTCGCGCAACCGCTCCACCGGGGAGCGCGGGTCGCCCGCGCGTCCATCGGGCAGGAGCCGGACCAGCTCGGTCGCGGGCACGATGAGCAGCGGACGCCGGGTCAACGCCCGGCGCACCTGCGGCCAGATCACGCCGAAGGCGGGCAGCAACGGCAGTGAGGCGACCTCCTCGACCGGCACCCAGCGGATCGCGGCGCTCTCGGAGTTGCCCGGGGAGAACTCACCCGGCTCCGGCAGGCGCCCCAGCACCGTGTCGTAGTGCCACACGACGTGGTCCTGCCGGTGGACGCCGTCCAGGCAGACCCGGCCGAGATCACCCTCGACCTCCTCCCCGAACTCCCGCACCGCCCCTTGGACGGAGGACTCGCCGCTGTTCAACGCGCCACCGGGCATGCCCCATGTGTCGCCCTGGTGGCTCCACCAGGCGCGGTGCTGGAGGAGGACCTGGCCCCGGCCGGCCGCGTCGGCCGCGTACAACAGCAGCCCCGCGGCCCCGTACCGGCCCCAGCGCCGGGAACCGTCGGGAAGGGTCACCCAGCCGTCACCGTCGCCCTGGGGGACGTCTCCGGGGACATCATGGGGACGCCAGACAGGGGCGTCCTCCTCACCGCTCGCGCGCATCCGACGTCCTCTCTCCTCTCCTACGGGACCGGACAGACCCGTCTCCGCCAGCTTGCCCGCTGGACGGGAACGGGACCAGGGCCCTCGTCCTCTCGTGGATGAAGCGGTGACCACGGCCCCGCCTATTCCACCGGCACCCGCCGGCCGGCCGCCCACGGAAGACCGGCCGGGGTTAGGATCTCGGACCGATGAACGGTCAGGCGGTCTCCGCCGCGCGGCTCCCGCTCTACGCTCTCGCCCTGGCGAGGCGGTACTGGGCGCCGTTGCTGTGCGTCCACACCGTCGGGGTGTTCCTGCACTGGGCGGTCCTGCGGGGCATGGTCCTCCTCGAACGGGTCGATCCCGTGGCCGCCCTCGCGGGGTTGAGCGTCGCCGTCCTGACGACGTTGACGGCCACGATCGTCATGCTCCACCTGCTCGTCCCCGGCCTGCCCACGCTCCAGGCGGAACTCCTGGCCCGGCGCGCCCGCGGCGTGCGCTCCGCCACCCTCGCCGAACGCGAGCGCAGGGTCGTCGACGCGATCGCGACCGCGGTCCTCCCCTTCCTCCTCCTCTACAGCGCCTGGGGCATGTTCGCCGAGGAGTACCGTCGATACGCGGTGGAGCTGATCAACCACAGCGGCATCCAGGCCTACACCGACCAGCTCCAGATCGACGCGCTGGGACCGCCCCTCGTCGCCGCGCTCGTCTGCCTGGCCGGCCGCGTGGTGGTGGAACGGCTCTACCACCGCGGCGGTGCTCCCGGGCTGGGGGTGCTCACCGCGCTGTTCGAGGCGAACTGGATGTTCTTCGCGGTGTTCTCGGTGGTACGGCTGACCGACCAGGCGAGGCAGTGGGTGGCCTCCCGCGCCGTGGTGGCCGAACTCCATGACGCCGCCGCCGACCTGGTGGCCCTGGCCGGGGACCTCACCGGGCTTCCGCTCGGCGCGGCCTGCGCGGCGCTGTTCGCCCTGGTCTCCGGGGGGTGGGAGCAGCTCAAGGACGCCGTGCTGGAGCCCCTGATGTGGCTGGCGATCGTCGCCGTGATCTTCGGCGCGGAGATCGACCGGGCCGAGGCGGTGCTGCGTGGCGACGCCCGCGCGGCCAGGGTGCGCGCGGCGACGCGACGCCTGCCCCGGCCGCTGCGCGGTGTCGCCGGGATCACCTCCCGGGACCTGCGCGAGAAGTACGCGCCGTTCCTCAACGCGATCCGGTTCGTGCTGCGGGTCGGACCGGTCTTCTTCCTGACGCTGTGCCTGTGCCACGTCCTGCTGGAGGCCGCCGAGGGATGGCTGCGGCGCGGCGTCCATCTCGTCGTCGGCCCGCACGACTTCCTCGGCTGGTGGTGGCAGTGGCTCGAACCCCTCGCCTTCGCCACGGGAGCGTTGCACGAGGTGCTGCGTGTGTGCCTGCTCGCCGCGGCCTTCGAGCTGGCGTTGCGGGCCCTGGCCGGTCACAGCGTCGGCCGGCGTGTTCGGCCCGCTCCCGCGGGCTGAGACTCAATCCCGGAACTCCACCGCCGCGGGCCGGGGACGCTCGGGATCCTCCGACGTGTCCGCGCGCACTTGGAGGCGCAGGGAGCCGACCGCGTCCTCGGGGACGAGGAACGTCGCGATCATCGGCTGTCCCGTCCCCGGTGGGACCGGTTCGGCGTCGGGACCGGAGCAGCCCGGCCATGTCTCCACGACCTCCTCGGGCAGTGTCCGGCCCGTCTGCGCGGCGGTCTGTGCCCAGGATCGGCCGCGATCGTCGACCAGCCGGAACTCGCACGAGGACTGGAGCAGCCGGCCGGCCCGTGCGTCACGCGGCGTCGCCACGACCACGGCGTCGACCAGCTCCGTACCCGCGGGGAGCGGGGTGAGGGACCCGTCGGTCGCCCCGGTGACGAAGCCGCGGAACTCCCAGTCGGTTCCGGCGAGTTCCGCGGTCGCCCCGGCCCCGGTGCCGTTCGCGGGGACGGCCGAGGGAGGCATGGCACCCTCCGCCAGGAGCTCGGAGCGTTCCAGCCACCACGGCAGGCCGACGGCGAGGGGAAGCAGGACCAGCAGCGCCGCCACCGGGCGCACGTCGTGGCGGCGCCATCGGGCCGGACGGCGTGGAGCGGGGCCGCCCGGTCCCGCGGATCCGGGCGTGACGGTGGCGGCGGGGCGGGCGGGAGGGGATCCGTCCATGTTCGCTCCTGTCCGTTCTCCTCCCGTCGACCGGAACCGGGGCAGGGCGGTCAACGGGGATCGGGGTGGCCGTACTCGACCGGTGGGACGGTGGTCTCGGCGGCGTCGGCGGTCAACCGCCGCAGTTCGGCGGGGGACAGGCCGAGGTCGACGACCGCCTCGGCCGCCAACCGCGTGTCCAGCCCCTCGCTCACGGTCACCCTGAGGACGGCGCGGGTGAGACGCTCCGGCGGAAGCTCGAACACGAACGCCCCCCGGACCGCGATGCCCGGGTCCAACTGGGGGCTCTGGGAGTTCAGCGTGTTCGACAGGCGGGTGACGGCCGAGTGGGTGTAGCCCCCACCGGTCTCCAACAGGACGGGAGAGGCCACGCGCGAACTGGTGGAGGTGGAGGTGAGGACGGCCGGGACGACGACCCAGACCCCGTTCGCGGTCTCCCGCGAGCCCTCCCCGAACAGGTCCTCCTCCACCACCGTGCGGGCGATCCGCACCTCCCCCACCTCGATGGTGAATCCGCGCGCGTCGACGACCTCGCCCGCCTCGCCGGCGTGGGCGATCGGCGCGGTCACGTCCTCGGGGGCGGGCACCAGCTCGTGCGCCGCCGCGACGAGCGCCAGCAGCAGGAGGCTCACGGCCACGGTCGTCGGTCGACGCACGGATCCCCCTCAGTCCAGCCCGGTGGTGACGGCGACCTCGCCGGCGACCTCGTCCGTGGACCACCAGTAGGAGGACTCGTCGGCGAACCCGGGCCGGAACTCGGCCTCCTTCACGGTGACCCGGACCCGCCCGTCCCCGTCGGGGCGGGCCCCTTCCGCCAGCGGCAGCTCCACCAGCACGGTCTCGGGCATCTCCGGTTGCACGTGGGTGAGAAGGTCGGCCGGGGCACGTTCCAACGTGATGCTCCCGTAGCCCTCGGCGCGCGATCCGGACGGTTCCGTGCGCACCTCCAGCATGTCGATGAAGAAGGAGGTGGAGACCGGTTCGTCGGCGTGGGACGTGAGTTCGGCCCGCAGGGTGACCGAGGGGCCGCCGAGGCCGCCGGATCCGGCGGAGGCGATCTCCGCCCCGTGCACGGTGATCGTCAACAGGTCGTTGCGCACGGCGGTACCGGGAGGCAGCGGCACGTCCTCCCGCGCGCGCTCCAGGCCACCGGACAGCCACAGCGCGAACAGCAGCGCGGCGACGGTAAGGGCGAACACGCCGGCCGCGGCAGCGCGCAGCACGGGACTCCGGGGCAGCAGGTCCCCCGGTGACGGTCCGTCTTCGGGCGCGTGGTGGGCCACGGGGGAAGTGTAGGGCGGGAGGGAGGGCGGCGTTCGGCCGCCTTCGCCCGATCCGTGCTGCTTTCGAACGGTGGGAGCCGAGGGGATGTGGATCGAAAGCAGACTGAAAGCGCTCCGGAACCGGCCGTTCCTAGGGTGATAACCACTCTGCGAGACCGGTTTCCGCGGGAGGACGGCCCGCGGGCACCGGTCTGGCGGTCTTCTACGGCCAGGACCTCTTCACGAGCTAGGGAGAACAGCGATGCAGCGGATGCCGGCGGCGGTCCAGGAATGGGTGGACCGGGAGTTCTGGGGGATCGTCGCCGGGCTCGGGGACACGTTCACGGCCAAGCTGCGCCCCTATGGCGATGACCCCGAGCCGCGCGAAGAGGAGCTGGAGCCCTGGGAGCCCGAGTTCGACGGGGACGACGAGGGGATCGAGTGGCCCTAGTTCTCAACTTTTGCGAGGATGGCCGCCATTGTTTCAACTATGCAAGGGGAGTTTCCTATGGGGCGAGCGCTGACCATGGCTCGACGTACTGAGGACGAGTTCCAGAGGATCGTTCGCGCCCTGGACATCCGGGCGAAGATGCGTCCCTACAAGGACGACCCCGACCCTGAGGTGGGGCAGCCTCAGGCCGACCCGACTCCGGGCACGGCGACGCCGGCCCCTGCTCCGGTGCCGCAGCCCGCGGAGAAACCTCAGGGCTGAGCCGAAGGTGGAATAAGACCACCGCATCCACGCTTTTCGGGGAGAGGAGCGTGGATGCGGTTCCTTATAAAGGGCTAAAAGAGCACAAATGGCCTTGCTACAGTGCCGTTTGTGGATTTCGGCGTGCTCGGCCCCATCGCGGCGTGGCAGGACGGGAAATCGGTTCCCGTCGGCGGACCGCGCCAGCGGTGTGTCCTCGGTGTGCTCCTGGTCGAGCTCGGCAAGGAGGTGACGGTCGAGCGGCTGATCGACCTGCTGTGGGACGGCGATCCGCCCCGCACCGCCCGCTCGATCATCCAGGTCCAAGTCTCTCATCTGCGGCGCAGTTTTCCGGGGCTCATCCAGACAACTGCGGGGGGCTACCTCGCGCAGACCGATCCGGACCAGGTCGACCTCCACCGTTTCCGTAATCTGGCCGCTCGGGCACAGGAACGTGGAGTCACCGAGGAGGCCACCGTCCTGTGGGAGGAGGCCCTGGCCTGTTGGCGGGGCCAGCCGTTCTCGGGGACGGGTTCGGAGCTGCTGTGGTACACGGTCTGTCAGCCACTCCTGGAGGAGCGGTGGGCGGCGGTGACGGCCTGGGCGGAGGTCGACTTCGCCCTGGGGAACCACGTCGAGCTCGCGGCACGGCTCACCCCCCTCGTCCGCAAGGACCCGCTGCGCGAACGCCTGCACTTCCTGCTGATCTCGGCGCTGTACCGCTCCGGCCAGCGGTTGACCGCGCTCTCCACGTTCCACGAGGTGCGCAAGGCGCTGGCCGAGGAGCTGGGGGTCGACCCCGGACGTGACGTCATGGAGCTCTATGAGCGGATGCTCCACGACCACGACACCGATTCCGTCGCGGAGGCCGCGAGGGAGGAGCCGCCAGAGACCGCCTCTCCTCCTGCTAAGGCCGAGACGGTCTCCCCGGGACTTTCGGATGGGCAGTCAGCACATAACGACCTGCCACGCAATGACCTGCCTCGCGACATTCCCGACTTCACCGGACGTGAGGCCGATCTGGACCGCATCCTGGAGATCGGCGCCCGCGGTGAGGAACGCGCCGAGGTCTGCGTCATCACCGGGCCCGGTGGCACGGGCAAGACGACCCTGGCCATCCACGCGGCCCATCGGCTGGCCGATCGCTATCCCGACGCGCAGCTCTTCGTCGACCTCTACGGGCACACCGTGGACCAGGAGCCGGTCACGGCGCGGACGGCGTTGGCGAGCCTGCTGCGCGCGATCGGTGTGGCCCCCGGGGCGATCCCCGACGACACCGACGAACGAGCCGCCCTGTGGCGCGCCTCGCTGGCGGGCAAACGGGTCCTGGTGGTCCTCGACAACGCCGCCACCTCTCGTCAGGTCCTTCCCCTGCTGTCGGCCGCGGCGGGCTCGCTGACGATCGTCACCAGCCGGCACGACCTCGCCGGCCTCAGCGGCACCCGTTACGTCGCGCTGGGCATGCTCGACACCGAGACGTCGGTGGACCTCCTCACCGCGGTTCTCGGAGTGGAGCGTGTCGGCCGGGAGCCGGACGCCGTCCGCAGGGTTGTCGCCCTGTGCGGTGGACTACCGTTGGCCCTGCGCATCGTCGCGGGTCGGATGCTCAGCCGGCCCCGGTGGACGTTTCGGCATGTCGAGGAGCGGCTGGGGCAGCAGCATCGTCGGTTCCACGAGCTTCGTATCGAGGGGCAGAGCGTCGAGGCGGTCTTCGAACTGTCCTTCCAGAGTCTCAACGCCGAGCAGCGGGAGACCTTCCTGCGGCTTGGTCTGATGATCGGCGGAAGCGTGGACCTCTACGGCGCCGCCGCGCTGATCGACCGGGATCCCCCCGACGCCGACGACCTCATCCAGGAACTGGTCAGCGTCTGCCTCGTCGACGAGCAAGGGGTGGACCTCTACCGCTTCCACGATCTGATCGGCGCCTACGCCCGGCACCGTGCGTTCCAGGAGCTGGACGAGGAGGAGATCGCGGAGAGCCGGCGCCGGCTCGGCGCCTACTATCTGCGTGCCGCTCAGCGCGCCACCGAATGGCTGGGGCCGCGCGCCCATGACTACGTGGTGGAGGAGCCGGCCGACTCCAGGTACCGCGAAGAGTGGCGTAGTCAGACTGAGGCCCTCGAGTGGTTCGACAAGCATCGGGAGAACCTCGCCTCCATGGTCGGCTACTACGCGGAGAGCCGGCAGGGGCGCAACGCCTGGCAGTTGGCCCACGCGCTCTGGCGTTTCTACGCCCGGTATGGGCAGACCGAGCTGTGGCTGAGCACCCACGAGCAGGCGCTCGACGCGAGCAGGGCCGACGACGACGACATGGGAAGCGCCGTCACCCTGGTCGGTCTCGGCATCGCGCACTGCCTGTCCGGACGTCTCGACTCCGCTCTGGCCTTGTTGGAGGAAGCGCGGGAGATCTTCGTTCGCCTCGGGGACGAATCAGGTGTGATCCGTGTGGTCGCCAATCTCGCGGTCGTCTACGAACGGATGGGACGTTACGAAAAGTCCGCGGCAGCCCTTAGCCGGACCGTGGATTACGCCGTCTCGACGCAAGACCGCGCGCTGGAAGCGATCCAGCGGACCAACCTCGGGGTCCTCCACCAGGCCATGGGCAACTTCGACGAGGCCGTCCGTCAATGCGAGGCCGTGCTGCGGATCGCGGACGGCGCCTCTACCAGCGACCAGGCCGTGGCGCTGCGCACCCTGGGCGAGGTCAACACCAGGCGGGGCGACTACGCGACAGCGCGGGAGCAGCTGGAGAGGGCCCTGCGGTTCTTCCTGGACAGCAGCGACACCACCGGGGAGATCTACACCCGTAACAACCTTGGCTGCGTGCTGCGGGAGACCGGGGACATCGAGGGTGCGCTCGCCGCACACCGGCTCGCGTTGGAGCTCGGGGAGAAGACCGCGCAGCGCAGCGCCGAAGCCGAGGTCCTTAACGACCTCGCCGTCACCTACGCTCGCGCCGGGCGGTACGCCGAGGCGCGTTCCTCGCACGAGGAGGCCCTCGACCTGGCCAGGGACCGCAACGAGCGTTACGCCGAGGCCAAGGCACTGGCCGGGCTGGCCGCGCTCCCCGCGAGCACGGTCCCCGCGGACGAGGCGCGTTCCCTGCTCTCCGAGGCCGCCGAGATCTTCGCCGAACTGGGCGTCCCCGAGGCCCAGGAGGCGGCCGGGGAGCTGAAGCGCAGGGAGGGCTGACGGGGGTGTCGACGGGGGCGGGGGCCCGGTGCCTCTCCCTCCCGGGCCCCCGCCCGCGTGGTCAGTGCTCGCCGACGCCGGCGGGCGGATGGCTCCCGGCGTCCGTCTCCGGGGAGGCGGCCGGGTCCGAGCCGGCCGGCGGGGCCGGACGGGCCGGCCCGCCCTCGGCTCCGACGCCCACCGGCCCCTCGCCGGCGGGCAGGAACAGCCCCGACTCCCGGTCCAGGACGTGGACCTGCGCGGTGAGGATGTCGTAGTAGAGGCCGACGAGTTCGAGCTCGCCGGCCGCCACCCGTCCGCGCACCAACGGGTAGGTCATGAGGTTGTCGAGCTGCCGGACGACGTTCCCGCGGCTGGCGCGGTTCCAGGCGGCCTCGTGGGTCTCGCCGGGAGCGACGGGCTGCGATCCGGCCTGGCAGCCGCCCAGGGCCAGCCACGTCCGCACGCCGGGAGACACCGCTTCGGGGTCCTTCAGAACGGCCTCGGCGGCGCCGCAGCGCGAGTGCCCGCACACCGCGATCGAGCGCACCCCGAGCACGCCGATCGCGTATTCGAGGGTGCCCAGGGTCCCCGCCTCGGCCTCCCCGGCGCGGTAGGCGGGGACGATGTTTCCGACGTTGCGGATCGTGAACAGGTCCCCTGGCCCGCTCGCGGTGAACAGGTTGGGCACGATGCGCGAATCGGCGCAGGCGATGAGCAGGGTGTGGGGGCGTTGCGCGGTCGACAGCTCGGCCATGACCGGGCGTAGCCGCGGTGCGACGGCCATGTGGTAGTCGCGCGCCCCGGAGAGCAGCAGTGACGTCGAGGAGTCGGCCGTCCCGGCCTCGGGGGCACGTCCGTGGCCGCGCGGCCGCAGCCAGTGCCGCATCGGCGGGACCGGTGTCTTGCGGTTCGGGAGCGAGCCGCTGACCCCGCCCTCGTACCAGTCCTCGTGGAGTTCGTCGATGTCGACGCGCCCGCCGCCGCGCTCGTGCGCGACCCGCCAGGAGTGGATGGCGTCGAACGCGGCGTTGTCCATGAAGTCGACGTGCAGGTCGAGGTCGACGTCGGTGCCCGGGGGGATCTTCGACAGGACGCCCGAGACCCGGGGCACCGCGAGGAAGGTCAGGGACCCCTCGATGACGACGTGGTGGCGCCGGCCCACGGAGCGGGTGCGCACGGTGGTGCGGGTCAGCCGGCGCAGCGCGGCCACGAAGGCCAGGACCAGACCGATGATCACGCCCTCGACCAGGCCGAGGAACACCACGCTGAGAAGCGTGACGATGTAGACGTGCCGTTCACGGTGGGCGCGCAGCCCCCGGATGTGGGCGATGTCGACCATTTTCATGCCGGTGAAGACCAGCAGGCCGGCCAGCGCCGCCATGGGGATGAACTCGATGATCGAGGACAGGGTGATGACGAACAGGAGGATCCACGCCCCGTGCAGGAAGGCCGAGACGGGGGTGCGGGCGCCCGCCTGCACGTTGGTGGTGCTGCGGACGATCACGCCCGCCACGGGGAGGCCGCCGAGCAGGCCCGAAACCGTGTTGGCGGCGCCCTGGCCGACCAGTTCGCGGTCGAGCCGGGCGCGGCGACCGTCGTGCAGGCGGTCGACGGCGACCGCGCAGAGCAGTGATTCGACGCTGGCGACGAGCGCGATCGTCGCGACGCCCGCGGCGACACCGGCGTAGTTCCCCTCGGGGAGCGTCGGGGCCAGTCCCAGGCCCTCCGACAGCGCGGGCAGCGACACCCGCTCGACGTCGAGGTCGAACGCCAGGCTCACCGCGGTGGCGGCCGTGATCGCGGCCAGGGGGCCGGGGACACGGCGTAGCGGGAGCCAGGGGAGGAGGGGCATCCGGCCCCAGGCCAGGAGCAGGGCTACGGTCACCAGGCCCACGGCGACCGAGGCCGTGTGGTTGTGCAGGAGCTGACCGGGGAGCTCGCGCAGGTTGACGATGGGGGAGCTCTCGGCGGCGCCGCCCAGGACGACGTGGATCTGGGCGAGGGTGATGGTGACGCCGACGCCCGCCAGCATCCCGTGGACGACCGCGGGGGAGACGGCGAGTGCCGCCCGCGCGATGCGCAGCGCCCCCAGCAGTATCTGGACGACGCCGGCGAGCGCGGTGATCAGGCAGGTGGTGGCCCAGCCGTGGGCGGCCACCAGTTCGGCGACGATGATGGTCAGTCCCGCGGCCGGTCCGCTGACCTGCACCATCGACCCGCCGAACAGGGCGGCCAGCATGCCGCCGACCGCGGCGGCGATGAGGCCGGCCACAAGGGGCGCGTCCGAGGCGACGGCGATGCCCAGCGACAACGGGACCGCGACCAGGAACACCACGAAGGAGGCCGGGAGGTCGTGGCGGAGGTGCCCGCCCAGACGCTCGCGGAGGCCCGGCGGCGCGTGGCCGCCCACGTGATAGGCGCGTGTCTCTTCGGCGATTCGCATGACACTCCACATAGATGAGGAAACGGAGGAAGTCGCGACTCTGTGTTATCGAGCGCTTCCGCTGTGTTTCAGTGTGGAGTGTTCCCGTGACACTGTGTGGCGATAACGCGCAGTTGCCGAAAGGTTACCCTTCGATTGGCGCGCTTGTCAAATGGGAGTGGTGGAGATCACAACCGATGGCGTCGCTGCGGCTCGGAGGCGACGCTGCGTAGCCGGGTCACCGGCCGTACCAACACCGCGCCGCTCTCCTCCCGAGGTTCGGGGACGCCCGCGGCGGCGATGTCGGCCAGGACACGGCCCAGGCCACCGGGGATGAGTTCCTCGCGTTCCATCACGTCCAATACGCCGTCCAGTAGCTCGCCGTCGTCCAACTCGGCCCAGTCGATGTCGCTTCGCTCGCCCATCGGTCTGCTCCTCCGGGTCCGCGGGCTTGTCGTGTCCGCTCCCACCACTTCGGTGGGACCGGTCCGGGGAGTGGGCGGGGAGGGACACCCGGTCCGGACAGGAGCATCCGTTCCCGGTCGGCGGAGAGCAAACATCCCTGCCCCCTGAAAGCGTGGTGGAGAGGAGTGTGGAGAAGCCTACGCGGGGCCGCGCCGAGTCGTGTCCGCGACGTGGGAACCGCAGGCGGGAGCGGGAGACGAGGGGGCGCCGGGGGCGCTTGCCAGGGCCTCGTGCAACGTGGTGTGCAATCGGAAAATGAAGTCGGCCCCGGCCAGTTCGAAGACGCGCCGAACGGTCGGATGCGGCACGACGACGTCCAGCAGGACCCCGGCCTCCTCCGCGGGGCCGCGCACCCGCAACAGGATGGCCAGACCGCTGGAGTCGCAGAACGTGCACCCCGACATGTCCACCACCAGACGTTCGGGGCGCTCCTCCAGCAGAGCGAGCGCCTGCTCGGTGGCCGCGTCCCTGACGTAGTAGTCGACCTCCACCGGCATCTCGATGACGACGGCGGTACCGATCCGGTGGACCGGAAGCGCTTTGTCCTCGGGGTTCACGTCTTCTCCAGTACGGGGCGGGGGATGGGGACACACGGCACGGCCGGGGAGGACGCGCTAGGGCGACGGTGACGAGGGGCCCGCGGCCGTGGAGACGTCGGAGCCGGGAGAGGCGGCGGGGGCGCCGCCGGCCAGGGAACAGGACAGGATCCGATTCAGCCCAGTGATGGACATGATCCTGCCCAACCGATCCGAGACGCCCGTGATGTGCAGTTCGGCGCCGGCCGCCCGTGTGCTGTTGTGCGCGTGCAACAGCCCCGACAGCCCCGAGGAGTCGCACAGGTCGACGCCCGACAGGTCGATCGACAGGGAACGGACGCCCGCGGCCAGCAGGTCGCCGACACACTCCCTCAGCTCGTCCACCGTCTCGTGGTCGAGGTCCCCGACACACCACAGGCGCACGTTCCCGGCCGCTCGGACGACCTGGATCTCCAGAGGCGTTCCGGCCGACATCACGCCCCCTCCCCGGCCGGTGTGGCGGAATCGTCGGCGCCGGCCCCCACCGCGTCCGCCCCCGCCATGAGCAGGGCGGACGATCGGGGGAAGTCGGCGAGCCGGTCACGTAGGCCCTCCAGGCCGGCGACCAGGCGTGAGGACAGCGCGTGCCACTCGCCCTCCACGCAGGCGACCGTGATCCTGCCCCGGTGGGGGCGGGGTGGGGCCTGTTCCGTGACGGCGGCCACCGCGCGCTCGCTGATCGCGGTCGCCGCGTGCTCGCGGGCGACGTCCCACTGGCCGCTCGCCCACAGCTCCCCCACCCGGCGTTGGGCCGGCGCGACCACGTCCAGCAGCAGCCGCTCGGCCGCGATGCCGCGGGTCGCCGCCCCCGTCAGCAGGCCGACGGCCGCCGGCTCGTCACCCTCCGCCAGGTGGCCGAGGAACGGTTCGAGATATCCGGGCGCGCCGAGCCCGGGATCGACCGTCAGGGTCATTCGTGCCGTTCCTCTCCATTCGGGGGGCGCGCGAGGCTCAGACGGGCGCGTTCGGGGGACTGCACCGCGAGCAGCGCGATGTCGTCGTGCTCGTTGCCGCGCAGCCAGTCGCCGATGACCTGTTCGAGACGTTCGACGAGCGCGTGGGCCGGCATGCCGACGCAGGTGGCGAGCGCGGCGCGGAGCCGCTCCTCGCCGTAGAACTCCCGCCCCATCGGGCCGCCCCGCGCCTCGGTCGCGCCGTCGCTGTAGAGCAGGCAGGTCTCACCCGCGGCGAGCACGATGTCGGTGACGTCGACGCGGATGTCGGCCACCGCGCCGATCATCATTCCGCGCAGCCCGACCTCCTCGACCCGGCCGTCGCGGCGCAGGATCAGGGGCGGGGGGTGTCCGCCCGAGGCGATGCGCATATGGACGCGCCCGTGCTCGGCCGGGGCGACGTCGGCCAGGACCATCGTGGTGAAACGTTCGCGCACGGGCGGCAGCATCGCCTGGTTGAGCAGGGCCAGCAGACGCTCGGGGGAGCGTTCCAGCAACCGCAGCGTGCGCAGGCTCTGGCGCACTTTGCCGGTGAGCACGGCGGCGTGGGCGCCCTTGCCGCACACATCGCCCAGGGCGACCATGGCGGTGCTACCGGGGCCCTCGGAGGGGAAGACGTCGTAGAAGTCACCACCGACCCGTAGCGCGTCGCGGGCGGGCCAGTAGGAGGCGCCGATGCGCACCCCGTCGATCCGCGGGTCCTGTGGGGGGAGCAGGTGGTTCTGGAGCGCGTCGGCGGTCTCCAGCTGTTCGCGGTACAACGCCGCCGCGGAGATCGCTGCGCCCGCGCGCGCGGCGAACACCCGCGTCAGCAGTTCCTCGTCCTCGTCGAAGGGGGACCGGTCGGCGCGGCGGGCCAGTACGAGCGCGCCGGCGGCCACGCCGTTGCCGGGGAGGGGGACGACCAGGAGCGCCCCCGGTTCGCCGAACCCCTCGGGGAGCAGCCAGGATGGCGCCTGCGCGGGGTCGAGCCAGCGGCTGGGCACCGGGGGGAAACCGGCCAGGGCCTCGCCGAGTCCGGGAACCTCGGCCACGCGTGCCGTCGTGGTGACGTCCTCGTGGACACCGGGCTCGCCGCCGACAGCGCGGATCCAGGGGATCCGGCGCCGTTCGGGGGGCAGCACCACGACCGCCATGTCGGCGATCGCCCCGGCGGCGAGTTCGGCCGTCGTGACGGCGCAGCGCCGCAGGTTGAGCGAGGCCGAGAGCCGACTGCCCGCGGTGGCGAGGAAATCGGCCGGGGAGGGGCCGGGAGGGGGACGCTGGGTGGTGATCTCGGAGAGGCACCAGGCGATCCGGCCGTCGTCGACCTCGTGCCGGCGTCCGCGCAGTTCCCGGCCGTGGTGGAGGCCGTGGAAGTAGCCGGAGCCCGCGGTCGCGGCGTCACCGAGGGGACCGGTGTGGGGCTGTTCGACGGTCTGGCCGGCCCGAAGGCCGGGAACCAGGTCGTGGGCGGCGTCGGTGACGAGTTCGACGACACCGTCGGCGGAGCAGAGGACGACCGCGTCCCCCAGCTCGTCCAGGAGGGCGCGCACCGCGCCGAATCCGAGGTGTCCGTCGGGAGCGGTCCAGGCGGTCGGACCCGGCGGTCCTGAGGAGGCCGTGTGCTTTCCGGTCACTGCGTCGTCCGGGGCTTACGGGGGGATCGGGGACGTTTCGCCTGTGGAAGCGATTGGCCCGCGCGGCTTTGCCCCATATGTCCTACTCCTCTGCGACCTTCTCCCCGGCGGGTCGCTCTCCAGAAGGAGCGTGCCCTCAAGGTCCAGCGGAAAACGATCCCGGACTTCACTGCCACGGTCGCCGCGCCGCCAAACATCAAGATCCCGTCCCGCGTCCTCCGAACGACGGGCGCGCGCCCGACGCCGCCCCGCGGGAGAGGCCGCTGCGAGACTGGGGACATGTACCGGGAGAGAGCATCACGCCTGTCCGAGGTGGTGGCGTGGCAGGGCCGGGCACCCGACGACGGCTCCACACCGACGGTCCTGCCCGACGGGTGCACCGACCTCATCTGGAACGACGGCGGCCTGCTGGTGGCCGGACCGGACACCGGCGCCCACCCCGCCCAGGGACGGCCGGGAAGCCGCTATGTGGGGCTGCGCTTTCCCCCGGGGATGGGACCGGTGGTCTTCGGGGTGGCGGCGCGCGAACTACGCGACCTGCGGGTCCCCCTGGCCGACCTGTGGCCACGGGCGGAGGTCGAACGCCTCACGGAGGCGACCGCCGGCGCCGCCGACCCCCTCGCGGCATTGGAGGGGATCGCGGCCGGACGGTTGCGCCGGAACGGACCCGTCGACCCCTCGCTCCGCGCGGTCGCGCGGCACCTCGCCCTCGGCCGGACGGTCACCGCCACGGCCGAGGCCGTCGGGCTCGGCCAGCGCAGCCTCCACCGCCGTTGCCTGGAGGCGTTCGGCTACGGTCCCAAGACCCTCGCCCGCATCCTGCGGATGAACCGGGCCCTGGACGCGGCCAGGGCCGGTGTGCCCCTCGGCGAGGTGGCGGCGACAGCGGGCTACGCCGACCAACCCCACATGTCCCGTGAGGTGAGGGCGTTGACGGGACGATCGATAGGCCGGCTCGTGGGCGGGCGGGCCGGGGGTTCCGCTCATCCCTCGGGCAGCGGGGCGTAGAGGTCGACGCCGTTGCCATCGGGGTCGTGGACCACCGCGTAGCGCTGTCCCCACACGGCGTCCCACGGTTCCCGGTGTCCGTGATAGCCGGCACCGACCAGATCGGCGTAGACGCAGTCCACCTCCTCCGGATCGGCGCAGGCGAACGCCAGCGCGGCACCGGGTCCTCCCGAGGGCGGCCTCCAATCGGGGTCGAAGGAGCGGATGGTCTCGGCGGTGTCCCACATCAACCGCAGGCCGCCGGGCAGCACCACCTCGGCGTGGGGGGCGGTGTCGGCCGAGGCCGGGATCTCCAGACCGAGCCGGCGGTAGAAGGCCAGCGTCTTGCCCATGTCGGCCGCGACGAGGCCGACCGCGTTGAGTACGGGTTTCATGGGACCGACGTTAGGACGAAAGGCCCGCGCCGTCTTGAACGGAACGGACACCGGGGGACGGGAGGGACCGCGCGCCCGGGGCGCGCCACCGGGCCCTAGCCTGAGGGGGTACGCGCACGAACCCCTGAGAGGTACCCCGATGAACCGTTTCGCCAGGACTGCGGCCGGCGGGCTGCTCGGTGGCGCACTCCTCGCGACGGCGGCCTGCGCTGGCTCCGCCCCGTCGTCTCCGTCGTCTCCCCAGGACGACGCGGCGTCGTCACCGGCCGCCGAGGTGGACGTCTCCGACGTCGAAGGCGCGACGCTGGCCACCAGCAAGGGGGACATCGAGGTCGTGCTCTTCCCCGACCAGGCACCCCAGACCGTCGCCAACTTCGTCCAGCTCGCCGAGGGCGACAAGGTCGCCAACCCCCGCACCGGCAAGGACGAGTTCTACGACGGGACGATCTTCCACCGCGTCATCCCCGACTTCATGATCCAGGGCGGTGACCCCGAGGGCACGGGAACCGGTGGACCCGGTTACGCCTTCGAGGACGAGATCGTCGCCGACCTCACCTTCGACGCCCCGGGGAAGCTGGCCATGGCCAACTCGGGTCCCGACACCAACGGATCGCAGTTCTTCATCACCTCGGCGGCGACGCCGTGGTTGGACGGAGCCCACACGATCTTCGGCGAGGTCGCCGATGACGAGAGCAACGAGGTGGTGGCCGCGATCTCCGCGGTCGAGACCGATCCGGCCGACCGGCCGGTCGAGGACGTCGTCTTGGAGTCGGTCACCATCCACCGCGCCGGCGACTGAGCCCGGGGCCCGGCCGGCCGTAACGCGCCTTCCGCCGTGCTCCGCCGCGTGGGCCGGGTTCGCGCCGTCGCGGCCGTCCCCGCCGAGCGTCCTCGGTGGTCGCCCGGGTCCGGGGGGCGCCGGCCGTCTTCGGGGCGCGGGACCCGCCCCCTATGGGCCTTCCGCGCCAGGGGTGCAGGGCGGTTTCCCGCGTGCTCGCGGGCCGGCGTGCCCCGGCGGCGAGGCCGGCAGGGGCCGGCCTCGCCGTGTTCTCCCGGGAGGGACGCGCCGGGCCGGCCCGCTCGTCGCCGTCGGCGCGGGGAAGGCGCACCAGGGGCGCGGTGTCTCCGGGGGAGGTGCCGAGGGGCGTCCTCCCCTCGCCGATCACGTCCGTCCGTCGTTCCCGCACCGCTCACGGGGACGGGGTCGGCCCGCTGACGACAGAAGCGGGGTGAGCGGAATCCCTCGGGGGCACCACGTGCGGCGGACGCCGAGGCCCGCGGGCGTTCACCGGCTCCGGGCTGGAGAAGGCCCTTTGAGCGGGCGGCGCATCCGAAGCGACCTGGCGGAATGGAACCGGGGCGAGATATGTTCTGGGGAAGTAGTTGAAAAAGCAACTAAAGCAGGCAGGTTCGGAGGGCGCTATGCAGTTCGGGATCTTCACGGTCGGCGACGTCACGACCGATCCCACGACGGGACGCACGCCGTCCGAGGCCGAGCGGATCAAGGCGATGGTCGCGATCGCGCTGAAGGCCGAGGAGGTCGGCCTGGACGTGTTCGCCACCGGCGAGCACCACAACCCTCCGTTCGTGCCCTCCTCGCCCACCACCATGCTCGGCTACATCGCCGCGCGCACCGAGCGGCTCATCCTGTCCACCGCGACCACCCTGATCACCACCAACGACCCGGTCAAGATCGCCGAGGACTACGCCATGCTCCAGCACCTGGCCGACGGCCGGGTGGACCTGGTGCTGGGCCGCGGCAACACCGGGCCGGTCTACCCCTGGTTCGGCCAGGACATCCGCCAGGGCATCCCGCTGGCCGTCGAGAACTACCACCTGCTGCACCGGTTGTGGCGCGAGGACGTCGTCGACTGGGAGGGGCGCTTCCGCACCCCGCTCCAGGGCTTCACCTCCACCCCGCGGCCCCTCGACGGCGTCCCGCCGTTCGTGTGGCACGGTTCCATCCGCAGCCCCGAGATCGCCGAACAGGCCGCCTACTACGGTGACGGCTTCTTCGCCAACAACATCTTCTGGCCCAAGGAGCACTACATCCGCCTGATCAACCTGTACCGCAGGCGCTTCGAGCACTACGGTCACGGGACCGCCGACGAGGCCATCGTCGGCCTGGGCGGACAGGTGTTCATGCGCAAGAACTCCCAGGACGCGGTGCGGGAGTTCCGGCCCTACTTCGACAACGCCCCCGTGTACGGCCACGGGCCGTCGCTGGAGGAGTTCACCGAGCAGACGCCGCTGACCGTGGGCAGCCCCCAGCAGGTCATCGACCGCACCCTGAAGTTCCGCGAGTACTTCGGCGACTACCAGCGCCAGCTCTTCCTCATGGACCACGCGGGCCTGCCGCTCAAGACCGTCCTGGAACAGCTCGACATCCTCGGCGAGGAGGTCGTGCCGGTCCTGCGCAAGGAGTTCGCCGCGCGGCGCCCCGCCGGCGTTCCCGACGCGCCCACCCACGCGAGCCTGCGGGAGGCCGCCGCCCGCACCGCCACCGACACCGCGAAGGAGCAACGATGACCCGGACCAGGATCGCCGTCGTCTCCGCCGGCCTGAGCGTGCCGTCCTCCACGCGGCTGCTCGCCGACCGGCTGGCCGAGGCCGCACAGCGCTCCCTGCGGGAGCGCGGCGCCGATCCGGTCGTGGACGTGATCGAACTGCGCGACCACGCCCGCGACCTCGCCAACAACCTGCTCACCGGCTTTCCCGCCGGAGAGCTCAAGACCGCGCTGGACACGGTCGTCACCGCTGACGGGCTCATCGCGGTCACCCCGGTGTTCAACGCCTCCTACAGCGGGCTGTTCAAGACGTTCTTCGACGTCGTCGAGGCGGACGCGCTGTCGGGCATGCCCGTCCTGCTCGGGGCCACCGGCGGATCGGCCCGGCACTCCCTCGTGCTGGAGCACGCGATGCGCCCCATGTTCGCCTACCTGCGCTCCATCGTCGTGCCGACCGCCGTCTACGCGGCGTCGGAGGACTGGGGCGGCGCGGGCGACGCGAGCGGCGGGCTCGCCGACCGGATCGACCGCGCCGCAGGGGAGCTCGCCGGCCTGGCCGTCGGCTCCGGCCGGTCGTCCCGGCCCGACCCCTACGACGAGCCGACGCCGTTCCTCGACCTCCTCGGCGGGAACTGACCCCTCCGCCCCCGCCCGCGCGGGGGGCGGCGTCCGGCCACGGTCGCGGAGAGGAGCCCGCCGGACCACGAAGGGCGTGGACCGTCTCCCCGGTGCCCGATCAGGAGGGGAGCGGGGGCGTGTCCTCGCCCAGGAGCGCGGTCAGCCGTTCCCGGTCGGCCTTGCGCAGCTTCGCCACGACCTGCAGGTAGGAGTGCCTGAGCATCTCCAGCAGCTCGTCGTCGGGAACCGTGCCGTCGAGGACGACGGTGTTCCAGTGCCGCTTGTCCAGGTGGTAGCCGGGGAGCACGGCCGGGAACTCGGCGCGCAGCTCCAGGGCCAGCGAGGGCTCGCACTTGAGCGTCACCCGGGCGGGACGGTCCTCGTCGGAGTCGCTGAGCAGGGCGAACATCCGCTCCGCGGTCTTGTAGACGAGCGCTCCCGGACCGAACGGCTCGGTCTCGACGGCCTCGGGAAACCACAGCGCGGCGTCCATGAACTGCTGCGGGGTCATGGGAGTCGTCCTCCTCGGACTACCTGCGCCCAACGGCGCCATCGGTGATCCGGCCCATCCTGGCACCCGGCTGTGACGTTTCGGCCCCGTGAGGCGCGCGGAACGTCGCGTGCTGTCCAGCGGGAGACCGCCGGACGGCCGCACCACTGGGCACCGAGAGGGCTCACCGGTGACCGGGCGGGCCGGCGACGGCCACGCCCCCTCCACGTCCCGTGCCGGACGACGCCGTGCCGGTGCCGGAGGACCTCACCTCCCGGCGGGAGACGACCCGCCTTCCGCGCTCCCCCGCGAACGCCCGTCGCCCGGCCGAGGACGGTGACCGCGGGCAGGGGCCGCGTTCACCGGTTCGGGGCGGAGCGCCGTACGCCCGGGCCGTCCCTTCGAGGGACCGGTGTGCCGAGGCCGCGCGGAGGACCGATGGGGAACAGCGGCTCGTCACCGGGTCCGTGGCGGCGAACCCGTCGTGCTCCAGGCCCGCTGTTCCCGGGGAGGGGACGGCTCCGCCGCCCCGCTCCCGCTCCTTGGACGGTTCCCCGGCCGCCGCCCGGATCCCCGCGAGCCGGGACGGGGCACGACGGGGGACGACCCCACCGCCGGCCTGGACCCGCACCGTCGCGGTCCCGCCGCCGCACCGCCGCCGCGGGCCCGATCGGCGGAACCGGACGAGGGCGGCGGGGCGGGGGCTATCGGGTCACCGGCCGGCCTGCCCGGCTCCCGCGGAGACGGTCAGGGACGGCCAGGACGCGAGGTCGGCGAGCATCTGGCGGTCGTGCGTGGCGATGACGACGGCCGCCGGGGTGTTCCGCAGGGCGTCGGTGAGCTCGTCGACGAGCAGCGACGACAGGTGGTTCGAGGGCTCGTCGAGGATCACCAGGTCAGGCCGTTCGGCCAGGCACAACGCGAGGTGCAGGCGGCGCTTCTGCCCCTCCGACATCCGCCCGACGGGCGTGCGGAGCGCCTCGGCGTCCAACAGGCCCGTGGCGCGCGGCGAGACGAGGTCGGACTCGGCCACCTCCCCCCGTGACACGAGCCGTTCGGCGTGCGCCCGGTAGACCTCGTGCGCCTGGACGTCGTCCGCCCAGGCCGGGACCTCCTGGGACAGATGAGCGATCCGGGCGCCGTCGGATCTGCGCACCGAACCGCCCGTCGGGGCGATGGCACCGGTCAGGACCCCGAGCAGGGTGGTCTTGCCGGCCCCGTTCGGGCCGGTGACCAGGAGCCGGTCGCCGCCGTCGATCTCCAGGGAGACCGGGGTGTGCAGGCGTCCCGCGACGGCCACGTCGTCGCATCTCAGAATGGGGGCGCCGGGCTTGGTCGGCAGGTGCGGCCACTGCAGTGAGAGCGGCGGCCGGGGAACCGTGATCCGATGCGCCTCCAGGGCCTCCTGCCTGCGTTTGAGGCTCTGCACCACGCCCGGGGCGTGCGACTGCCGCTGGTGCTTCCCGGTGCCCTTGTCCGGTCGCCACCCGGTGGACAGCCGGTTGCGGGCCTCCTGCACCGCCTGCGCCAGTCTGGCGTGCTCGGCCCGCTGCGTCTCGTACTCCTGGGTCCAGCGTTCGCGTTCGCGTCGCCGGCCCTCCTGCCAGCCCGTATAGCCGCCGGAGAACACGCGCGGGCGTCCGTCCATGCTCGGGTCCAGGTCGAGGAAGTCGTCGGCGACCTCGCGCAGGAGCGCGCGGTCGTGGGTGACGATCATCAGGCCGCCGGAATGCGAGCGCAGGCGCGAGGCCAGGAACGCCTGCGCGCCGGCGTCGAGGTGGTTGGTCGGCTCGTCCAACAGCAGGATGTCGTGGTTGGCGCCGAGCAGGCACGCCAGGCGCACGCGGTAGCGCTCGCCGACGGACAGGGTGGCGAGTTCCCGGTCCCGGTCGGTGCACGCGCCGAGTCCCTCCAGGGCGACGTCGACCCTGCGGTCGGCGTCCCAGGCGTCGAGCCGCATGGCGGCGTCGAGCGCCGCCGTGTACAGGGCGTCCGCGCCCTCGTCGCCGTTCTCAAGGGCCTCCGTGGCGCGGTCCAGCGCGTGCAGGGCCAGGTGTGAGAGGCGCACCGACGCGGCGACCAGGGTGCCGACGGTCTCACCGTTGCGGGACGCGAGCGACTGGTGGACGACACCCACCGTGCCCGCGCGCTCCACCTGGCCGTCGTCGGGCGCGAGGTCGCCGGCGAGGACCCGCAGCAGCGTCGTCTTGCCCCGGCCGTTCTCTCCCACGAGCGCCACGCGCGACCGTTGGGAGATCGTGGCGTCGACGCCGGCGAGGACCGGACGTCCGCCGAGGACGACCCGGACCCCGCGGGCGCGGACGTGCGCGTTCGCGCCGGCCGGGAGCCGCCCGGCCGCGTTCAGCGCGGAGAGGAGTTCGTGTGTCGAGCGGCTGGACAGCCGGTCGCGTGAGGGACGTGCTTCCAAGGTGTGCTCCACGTTTCGCGGCGGAGCCGGGCAGCACAAGAAGACCGCCCGGCGGGACGACCGGGACGGCGGACACACGAGAGATGGGAGAAGAGCTCGATGCCGCGCCGTCAGGCGCGGAGACGTAGCCTCATGGAAGCGATACCCGTATACACGCCGACCACGGTACCCGACCAGGGACGCCGGAGCGAGGGGATATCCGCATGGCCCCTCAGGGGAGAGAGCGGCCGTCCGCCCACGCGCCCGGACGCCGGCGGCCCTTGGACCTGGGTTCCTCGGTCTGGCACGCGACCAAGTCGACAAGGACAGGCGTAGGCCCGGGAAGCGTGCTACGCCTCAGTCCCGGACTCCTCCCGGGACCGTGTCCGGACGCGTCATGGCGCGCGATCGGCGGAAGGCGTGCCCACCCCGCAGCAGACGGCGCGGAGTGAAACGGAGACGGGACGACACGCCTCGTCTTCTCATGGCCCCTATTCTCGTTCACATACGAAGAAGGCCGGTCCCGTAGGACCGGCCTTCGCGCTGATCGAGGTGACCGAAGTCGAACCTACGGCCTCTCCGTCCCGAATGAGGTCCGGGGCGGCATCGGCTGTGCTGTTTTTCTGCCTGATCAGGGCGTTGAGGGCGGTGGTTCCGGGCGGTCTTGATGTGAGGAGGCAGGAGGAGACCGCAAATGTGCGATATGTGGTCGGTTATCGGATATCGATGACTGCACGGTACTCCGCTGCTAGGGCATCGACCTGATGGCGTCGCTGCGCGAGGTATTTCGCGATAGATACAATCTCCCCATTGGCCGTTATTTCGGCGTACGCCTCGGCGTACTCCTGGGGGTGCTCATGGGAGGAACAGGCGTACGCGGTGCCTTCGCGTAGCCGCCATATACGGTGTTCGTCGACAGGGGAACCTTTGGTGGGGTCGGAGCCGATCTTCTCCAGCAGCACGTAGTGCAATCCCAGGAGATCCAGTAGCTCCTGGTCGTAGGCCCCGCCCAACCCCGCCGATCTGTTGACCATCCAGTGGATCGGGTCTCGGTGGATGAGTCGGACCGCTTCCGGTAGCGTGGTTCCGCCTCCGTTCCAACATAGAGTCCCGCGGACGAGGCTTTGGCGTCCTGGCTCCGGGTACGTACCGCCTATGAGCATCGGCAGGTATTCGTTCAGCCCATCCGGCCAGCCGAACACTATGGCCTGGAGAAGGTCACACGGGCTGTAGACGTGCAACCACACGTCACCGTCGCCGACTCGCCGGGCTGCGTCGTTGAGCCAGCCGTGCACCAATGATTTCCATTCATGGTTGCCGGCGAGGCTGTTCTCGGTCTCCTTGAGGAACCCATTCCAGCGCGCCGTGATCTGAGGACTTGCGGATCCGGTGAAAATGACCTGACTGTCACCTCGGTCATCTCCACTGAGAAAGCGGTAAAGGTCCCTCTCCCCGAAGGGGCTGGTATCACTGAATGCACCCGTGCCCCGGTACTGACGCACGGCCCACTCCGGGCTGTTCGCGATATCACGCAACCGTCCGGGTTGCGCGCTTTCCAGGCTCATACCGGGAAGGCTCTGACGAGCGACATGGTTACAGATGCCGCGCAGAGCAAGGTATTCGGCAGGGTACTGCGAGGCGAAGGGTTCCGGTCCGTCATAACCAGTGAAGAGGTGCTCAGAGGCTCTCACCTTGTCGATACGGCCAATGGCGAGGTACAGGCCGAAGGGTGCGAGGGCGAGATCCTTCCGTGCGATGCGATCGAAGTCGGCGGCCAAAAGGTCCGCGGCCCCGATCTCGTCCGCCAGCTTGGTGATCTCTCGCCATGTCTGCCGCCGTTGCTCTGCAGTAGGGAAGAAGAACATCACGTGGATAGGAGTGATGCGGTGTTCGAATGCCTGAGGTAGGAGCTTGACGCGCTCGGCGTGACTGGGAGACCCGCTACCGTCCAGATGCAACTGGTACCCGCGCAGATCATGGCTCCAATCCCGGGCTACGTTACTGACAGGCACCAGAAGTTCATCCCAGTCCGGCGGAGTGGCTATGATCATCGCGCGGATGCGATCAGCAGCCAGGTGCTTCTCCCGGCATAGGAGTTCGGTGTACTTCGCGACCTCGTGCAGAGCCTGTCGCGACGTAGCCTTGGACCGCTTCAGTTCAATGACGACCCACAGATCGTTGCGGTCAAGCGCCAGGATGTCGATACTACCGCGGGTGCCGTGAGCATTGGGCAGCGGGTATTCCTGGAACTGCACGGGCCGCAGTCCCCGCTCGATCAATTCGAGGTTACGAACGAGGGCGTCACGGAGATCCCGTTCAAGAGGTGGTTGCATACAGGCAAGAGTATGATTCAGCGCTGACGCGTATGAGATTTTGAGCCGTCCTCGGCGGCTCACCACTGCCTACAATTATCTCTGAGGGATGGACCGATCCTCCCTTCCTCGAGACGCTGAGGTGGTTTCAAGTCTCCAGGGCGAACACGGTGACATGGAAACGATTACTCCCGATGTCGGCACCCGATATGATCTTCCCATCAGGGATGTTGCTGGAGGGAGCCAACCCTTTGGTGAGGGTGCGGGGATGTCGCTGCCGTTGCGCTTGACGACCGTCGACATCAACGCGAGCACTGTCCAGGGGAACCTTGATGAGGTCGCCGATGCCCCCTCTGTCGTTCCAGACGAGGGCCTGCCAGGCAGCGCTATGGTGTCCAGCCTGCTGTCGGCTGGCGGGGGTTGTATAAGGTGCTAACCAGCCAGGTCGTCCACCAGAAGGTCGAGGGTGACCTCCTCGTGGAGTCCGACACCGAGGGCGGTTATGGCGGGGGCGAGATCCGGATCCCAGACTGCGCTGACGGGTTGACCGTCGAGCGGTAGCTGTGGAATTCCCTCGGCCTTACTCCGGGTGGCCAGACGCTCGTAGTCCTCGGCGCCCATGCGCCACGGCAGGGCCCTGTAGCGGCGGATGATCCGATTCGCGAGAGCGATGCCCGGCCAGTCGAAGTCGCCGTGGTAGGCAAAACGGCAGCCGGTGGCGGCGAGGGCGTCGAGAAGTGTGAGGACCACTGTGGTGGCACTGCCGGAGGTGCATACCACGGGCCGAACACAGGCGGTGTCCGCCGCGGCTTCCACCACGCGCGGATTCTCGCAGATGTAGATCACCGTTTTGGCGGGTAGCCGCAACCGCAGGCCGTGCAGATCGCGCTGTGTGAGGTGGGCTTCGGCGTGGTGGTCGGCCCGCTCTCGCAGGGCCCGCTCCCGCCATCCGCCGCCGACGGGCCGCAGACCGTAGGTCAGCACTGTGCTGGAGACCTCGTCCGGTGTGACGGAGACCAGCCGCCACAGTGCTCGTCGGCTGGCCCCTCGGTCTCGCGCAGCTTCGCCATGACGTCCGGGACGGCCAGATCCGCCAGCAGGGTTCCGCAGAACACTCGCATGATCGCGATGTGCTCCAGCCGCTCGGGCGCGCTGAGATAGGTGTACGCGCCCAGCCGCCGATGCGCCGTGCTGTCGGCGTCCTGCACCGCAGGATCCCGCGCTGCGTCTGGTACGGGGGGCTCCAAGGCTGCGAGGTTATGTGGCGCGTCCGGCCATCGCCGGTGGGTGGCCGGAAGAAGCCACGATGCCCGCCAGATGACGCCTTGGTCTCCCTTGACGAATCGGGTTCGGCCGCCTCTGCCGGCGAGGGCACTACCAGGCGTGGGCGTCGTGGCCCGACACCGTCTGGGGAGGCCGGGCGGTGGCAGATCGGGGAGGCACGTCGGTGCTGAGGCCGGGCCGGCTCCCGTTCGGCAGTGGCCGGGAGCGGGATGGAGCTCCGTTCCGATCACTCTTCGGTCGGCCGACCGACCCTGGACGGCTTCGACCATGTCCCGAAGACGCTCGTACCCGCCCATGTCTCTGGGATGCCGGCGCCGACGCGTATTCTGCGCGGGAAGGCCGACCTCGTACGGCTTGTCAGCGGATCCGGTCTCCCGTGCCGCAGTGCCTGCGGCCGCCAGTGCTCGGACAGGAGCCCGGTCGCCGGCTTCCACCGCCTCCATGGGGTCCGATCGCAGCACGTCACCGATGTGGTCGCCGAGCGCCTCGAAAGAGGCGGCCGCCCGGCGGGAGCCCTCTTCGGCCTCTTCCCGTCCGGTTCCGGTGCGTTGCTCGGCTCGTTGGGAGCCTCGTCCGTCCGGGCACGCCCAGGCAGGGGCGTTCCGGTTCTCCTTCCGGCGTTGACCCCCGTGCCAGGTCGGCCTCGGGCCGGCGGCCGGGATTTCTCTGCGGCACTGTTCTCGAAGGCCGGCAGTGGCGGGGACAGAGACGGGGGCGTCGTCGCGCAGTGCGTGGGCAGGAGGACGGTGTCGGCCGTGGGAAGGATCTTCTCCACGTCCGCCGGCCCTCACAGGGATGTGTCGGTCCGTCCGACGGTCATGTGGCCGGCAGGGGTCGCCCTTGGTGGCCTGGTGAGCGAGATCGCCGTGAGGAGCGGGAAAGGCGCTTCCGGTCGTCCCGGTCTCATCCGGACGCGCTGTGATCCCCACGCCGAAACGCTTGGTGGTCTTTCACGACTCACAGACCTCTTCGGCCTGCTCCTCAAGTCCGGTCACCACTTCGGCCGGCTCGCCTGCTCTGTGGCCCTGTCCCGGCGGTCGCCGCATTTCCCCGAAGGCGTCTTGGAGGCGAAACGGGCACGTCCTTGACCTCCGGTCATGCGGACGGGGCCCTGAGCCCTGCCCCCGGACTCTCCTCAAGCGACGGGGGAGGTCAGCATCTGTTGGTAACCCCCCTTATCAGATAATCGCTTTGAATGGTCTGTTGATCGTCGTATGGTTCTGTCGCATGGGCAGGATCCGGGGAACCGAGGTGTGCCGAAGGGGCCGAGCCGATGACCGAGGTAACCGAACCTACTGGAGCCGGACGGGGAGAGGCACCCACTATGACCCCTGATCCGCTTGGCGTACCCTCCCGCACGACGAGACCCCTGCTGGTAACCCTGTCAGACATCGCCGCTTTCGCCCGGGTGAAGCGTCCCGTGGTCTCCACCTGGCGCCGCCGCCACCCGGACTTCCCCGCCGCCGTGTCCGAGGATTCGGGACGTCCATTGTTCGACGGTGCCGAGGTGGCCGAGTGGTTGATCGCCTCCGATCTGGGCAACGCCGCCCCGGCGGAACTCCGGTCCGAGCTGGCCCTTTTCGGCATCATCGCGCTGCGGGAACGGTTCACGCCGTGGCAGCTTGTCGAGGCGCTGGGAAGTCTTCTATGCCTGCGCCGGCTCGACGGCCGGCCGCTGACCGACGGGGTGGACGGGCCTGCGAGCGGCACCGGAGCGGACGAGATGCTGTGGTCCGCCGTGCTGCGCCGCGCCGAGCGGATCGACATGGAGGACGAGTTCGTCCTCCGGGAACTGCGCTCCCTCGACGCCACCGCCGCCCCGCTCGCCCGTCTCGCCGAGGACCTGGTCGAGGCCGCCTACGACGAGCGCGGCGCCTACGAGTGGCTGCTCGCCGCCCGCTCCCGGCTCGGCCTGGACTCCCTGGCCGCCGATGCCGTCACCCCGGAGCTGCGTCGCCTGCTCACCCGGCTCGCCGATCTCCGTCTCCGCCTGGAGCATGGTGAGGCCCTCACCCTCGCCGACCCGCACGCCCGCGCCGGCGACCTGCTCGCCGCACTCCTCGACCACACGGAGAACCGCGACCGCCTCACCGTCCTCGCCGCCGACCCCGACGAGCGGCTGGCCCGCATCACCCGCCGCCGCCTCCTCCTCGCCGGTGTGAGCGAACTCGACCTCGACGTCCAGACCGGCATCGACCTGGAGGAACGTCTCTCCGACCCGGACCTCATCGTCACCCAGCTCCCCTACCGCCCCGGTGAGGAGCGTTCCGTGGTCGCCGCCCTGGCGGAGGTGGAACGCGTCTCCGACCTCCTCCGCCCCGGATGCATGGCCCTCGTCCTGGGGCCGGCCGACGCGCTCGTGGACGAACTCAAGGACACCGAGGCGTCCCGGCTCCGCTCGGCCCTTCTGCGCGGCAACGTCGTCGAGTCCGTCATCGCGCTTCCCGGTGGCGTACTGCCGTTCCGTCCCGGTTACCGTCCCGCGCTGTGGACGCTCACCCGCGGCCCCGTCCCCGAGGCGGAGGGCAAGGTCCTGCTGGCCGACATCAGCTCCGAGCGGCTCACAACGGAGGTGAGCATACGGCTCGCCGAGGATGTCCTCCTCTGGCGGGCGGAAGGCCTCCGGGAACTCGACGGTCACGATCCGCGCTACGGCCGTGTGGTCTCCGTCGCCGCCCTGGAGCAGACCTTCGGCGGCCCGCTGACCCCGCCGGCACCGCCCGCTGCCGTGATCTGGTCCGACAGGCTCAGGGAACGCCCAGCCCTGATCGCCGAGGCCGAAGCGCACCTGGAGCGGGCGACGGTCGGCATCCGCAGGTACGAGGACGAGCACGGCCCCTACCGGGGAGGCGTACTGCGCCGCGTGGGCCGCCTGCCCCGGCGTGTCACCCTCGGCAGGCTGATCGCCGAACACAGGGTGACCCGGCTTCCGGGTCACCGCGTCGACGACCGGCACCTCACGGCGGACGGCCATCACGTCGTCCTCGGTCCCGAGGAGGTCACCGGCGCACGGCCCGTCGGCGCACGCCGCATCGACCGGTTGCTCCTGGCCACCGAGTACGGCCGGGTGGCACTCACCGAGCCCGGCGACGTCGTCTACACCCTTACACCCCGGCTCGGCCTTTACGTCGACCACGACGGTTTCTCGGTGGTCGCCTTCCCGGCCCGCGTCCTCCGCGTGAACCCTCATGCCGCCCGCCCGCTGACCCCGCGTGTCCTGGCGGCCCTGCTGGGTGCCGCCCGGGGCACCGCCCGCAGCCCCGGCGCGGTACGGCCGGCCCGTGGTGTCGAGGACTACCAGCTCCCCGAGCTCGACCCGGACGAGGTCCGGCGCTTCGACGCCCTGCTGGCCGAGATCGAGCGCAGGGAACGCCTGCTGCGCGCGCAGACCGATGCCCTCGCCGAGGCGCGCAACCTGACGATTGCCGGCCTGGCGGACGGCACGCTCACCCTTGCCGATCCGCCCGCCCGTCCCGCCGACCTCACATAGCCCATCCTCCGATCAACAGGAAGAAGGAACGATGCCTCCCCGCAAGCGAACCGCGGCAGCCGCCGGTCAGGGCGAACTGCCCGGCGTCTCCAGCACCAAGGAGATCCAGGACATCCTGTGGAAGGCCGCGGACAAGCTCCGCGGCTCCATGGACGCAGCCCAGTACAAGGAGTTCGTGCTCGGCCTGGTCTTCCTGAAGTACGTCTCCGACGCCTTCGCCGAGCGCCGCGAGGAACTGGCCGCCGACCCCGAGCTGGCCCAGATCCCCGAGCACCGCCGCGCGGCCTTCCTCGAGGACAAGGACGAGTACACCCGGAAGGACGTCTTCTGGGTGCCCCCGACCGCCCGCTGGGACTACATCTCCGAGAACGCGGCCAGCGTGGAGGGCGGTGTCGGCAGGCTCCTCGACACGGCCATGGACGAGGTGATGAAGGCCAACAAGGCCCTCACCGGCGTCCTCCCGAAGATCTTCAACCGCGACAACGTCGACCAGAAGCGCCTGAAGGAACTCGTCGACCTCATCAGCGACGCCCGCTTCACCGGCCACGGCGACCGGCCCGCCCAGGACGTGCTGGGCGAGACGTACGAGTACTTCCTGGAGAAGTTCGCCCGGGCCGAGGGCAAGCGGGCCGGCGAGTTCTACACCCCGGCCAGCGTGGTCCGCCTGATCGTCGAGGTGCTGGAGCCGTACGAGGGGCGGGTGTACGACCCGGCGTGCGGCTCGGGCGGCATGTTCGTCCAGAGCGGCAAGTTCGTCGCGAAGCGGCGGGGCAGGGACCACACGCACGACATCGCGGTCTACGGCCAGGAGGCCAATGAGCGCACTTGGCGCCTGGCCAAGATGAACCTCGCCATCCACGGCATGGACCCCAAGGGCGTCGGCGACCGCTGGGCGGACACGTTCGCGGATGACAAGCTGCCGGATCTGAAGGCCGACTTCGTCATGGCCAACCCGCCGTTCAACATGTCCGACTGGGCGAGGAAGACGGACGACCGGCGCTGGAAGTACGGGGTCCCGCCCCAGTCGAACGCCAACTACGCCTGGCTACAGCACATCATCTCCAAGCTGGGCGACCGGGGCAGCGCGGGCGTGGTCCTGTCCAACGGCTCGATGTCGTCCAAGCAGTCGGGCGAGGGCGAGATCCGCGCGGCGATGGTCGAGGCGGACCTGGTCTCCTGCATGATCGCCCTGCCGGCCAACCTGTTCCGTACGACGGCGATCCCCGCGTGCCTGTGGTTCCTGACGAAGGACAAGACCCCGCAGGGCGCCAAGGCGCTGGAAGACCGGCGGAGCCGGGTCCTGTTCATCGACGCGCGGTCGATGGGCACGATGGTCGACCGCACGGAGCGGATCCTCACGGAGGAGGACCTGGAGAAGATCTCCGACACGTACCACGCGTGGCGGGGAACGAAGTCGGCGAAGGACAAGGGCCTCACCTACGAGGACGTGCCGGGGTACTGCTACAGCGCGACGCTGGAGGAGATCAAGAAGCACGACTATGTGCTGACTCCGGGGCGGTACGTGGGTACGGCGGAGGCCGAGGAGGACCCGGACGCGGAGCCGGTGGAGGAGCGGATCGCTCGGCTGACCAAGGAGCTGTTCGAGCTGCTGGACGAGTCGGCGCGGTTGGACGCGGTGGTGCGGGAGCAGCTGGGGAGGATCGATGGCTGAGTGGCGTGAATACCAGGTTGGTGAAGTCGCTCAGGTCTTTGATGGACCGCATGCAACGCCTAAAAAGACGAGTAGTGGCCCTTGGTTCCTCAGTATCTCCAGTTTGGACCGCGGCCGGCTTAACCTAGCCGATTCTGCGCACCTCTCGGAAGAGGACTTTGCTAAGTGGACGCGTAGGATTACACCTGAGCCGGGAGATGTCTTGTTTTCGTACGAGACTCGTCTTGGTGACGCTGCCCTCATGCCCGAAGGGGTCAGAGCCTGTTTGGGGCGCAGGATGGGGATTCTACGCCCTAAGCGAGAGTATGTCTTGCCTAGATTTCTTATGCTCACTTATTTGGCGCCGGAATTTCAGGCAACTATTCGGTCGCGGGCGATTCATGGGGCTACTGTTGACCGAATTCCGTTAACGGAGTTGCCGAAATGGCCTATCAGGCTCCCTGGATTGTCGCTTCAGTCAGCGATCGTAGAGGTGCTGGGGGCGTTGGATGACAAGGTCGAGGTAAACAAGCGCACCGCATTCACAGCAGAAAGCCTCTGTCGGGCCATTTTCTCGGAACAATCATGGGAGAAGCGCACGACTGTTGAGGAGATCTCATCCTTGCGTAAGGAGCAAGTTTTGCCAGCTGCCCTCGCTGAGGCAAGGGTGGCTCATTATAGCTTGCCTGCCTTTGATTCGGGCGCAATGCCGGAGATCGCAGACCCTCGATCCATTAAGAGTGCAAAATTTGTAGTTTATGGTCCGTCGGTCTTGCTGTCGAAATTGAACCCCGAAATTCCTCGAGTATGGAACGTTTTTCCGGATCAGAACCTCCCGGCCCTCGCATCTACCGAGTTCCTCGTGCTGGAGCCGCGGAATGGAGTGACGGCAGCTGAGCTGTGGGCAGTGTTGTATCAACCTGGCTTGTTGGGCGACCTCGCAGCTAAAGCCGCCGGTACTTCTAAAAGTCATCAGCGGGTGCGGCCATCTGAGGTCATGACTGCATCAGTAATTGATCCGCGCGAGCTTGGGCACTCACGAGGGCAGGTGCGAGCACTGGCTGACCGTGCCATGCAAGCCCGTAATGAGTCGCGCGCCCTGGCGGACCTCCGCGACACCCTCCTCCCCCAGCTGATGTCCGGCAAGCTCCGCGTCCGTGACGCCGAGAAGATCGTGGAGGACGCCGTATGACCACCGAAAGAGGCAACGAGCGCACCCCCGCCCACCTGGATGCCAAATTGACCGAGTCCGCCTGGGAACACCTCGCCTTAGACGAACTTGGCGAGCTTGCATGGGAGGTCAAGGCCGGCAAGGATCTCGCCCCCGGCACTGGGCATCGCCGCGACTGGGACGACCTGATCCTGCACGACGAGCTCCAGGCGGCCATCGAGAAGCTGAATCCGGAGCTGACCGCCACCGCCGTCCACGAAGCCCTCCGTATCGCCACCGATCCCGCCTCCCGTGAGGCGTATCCGGAGAACCGGCAGGCGCACGGGTACCTCATCGACGGCATCCGGCTGGCCTACACCGACGAGTTCGGCGCCGAGCAGTCTCCGACCGTCCGCCTCGTCGACTTCACGGACCCCCACGCGAACAGCTACCTCGCCGTCAACCAGGTCACCGTCCGGGAGACCGACGGCAGCCACCGTCGCTTCGACATCGTCCTCTACGTCAACGGCCTGCCCCTCGCCGTCGTCGAGCTGAAGAGCGCCTCCGACGAGAACGCGACCCTCAAGTCCGCGCACGCGCAACTCCAGACCTATGTCCAGGAGTTCCCGATCGCGTTCCGCTACAACGTGCTCTGTCTCGTCTCGGACGGCATAACCGCCAAGTACGGCACCATCTTCACACCGTACGAGCATTTCGCGCCCTGGAACGTGGACGAGAATGGCGAACGCGTCGACACCAGCGAGCCCGGCTACGACGGCCTCGACGCACTGAACCTGGCGCTGCACGGTCTGTTCACGCAGGACCGGTTCCTCTCCCTCACCCGCAACTTCGTCAACTTCCCCCCGCCCAGGCCCGGCGATCCCCTCTCCGGCAAGCGCATCGCGAAGCCGCACCAGTACTTCGCGGTCAACAAGGCGGTGGACGCGGTGGTCGAGGCGTCCCACTCGACCGGGCAGGCCGGCGTCGTCTGGCACACGCAGGGTGCGGGCAAGTCGGAGGAGATGGTGGAGACGGCCGCGCTCGTCTCCCGCCACCCCGCCCTGAACAACCCCACCATCGTCGTCGTCACCGACCGCAACGACCTCGACGACCAGCTCTACGGCACCTTCCAGGACAGCAAGACCCTTCTCGGGCAGGAGCCCGTCCAGGTCAACACGCGCGAAGAGCTGCGCACCGAGCTGAAGAGCCGCACCGTCGGCGGGATCGTCTTCACCACCCTCCAGAAGTTCGGCCTGAGCAAGGAGGAGAAGGCGGCCGGCAAGTCCCATCCGCTCCTGTCCGAGCGCCGCAACATCCTGGTGATCGTCGACGAGGCGCACCGCTCCCACTACGACAGCCTCGACGGGTACGCCCGCCACCTGCGCGACGCGCTCCCGTACGCCACCATGCTCGCCTTCACCGGCACGCCGATCTCCAGGGCCGAGGCCGACACCCGCGCCGTCTTCGGCGAGTACATCGACATCTACGACCTGAAGCGTGCCGTCGACGACGGGGCCACGGTCCGCGTCTTCCACGAGCCGCGCGTCATCGAGGTCGACCTGCCCAAGGAGGTCGATCCGGGCAAGCTCGACGAGCAGGCCAACAGCCTGACCGAGGGCATGGACGACGCCGAGCGCCGCCGCGCCATCAAGTACGCCACGACGATGAACACGGTCTACGGTGCTCCCGACCGGATGGCGAAGCTCGCCGACGACCTGATCGCCCACTGGGAGCAGCGCCGCGAACTGGTCAAGCCCGATCTCGGTGGTCCCGGCAAGGCGATGGTCGTCTGCGCCACCCGCGACATCTGCGTACGGCTCTTCGACGCGCTGGCCGAGCGGCGGCCGGACTGGGTCGGTGAGGAACCCGACCAGGGTGTCATGAAGATCGTCTTCCACAGTGAGCCCTCGGACGAACCGCATCTGCGCAGGCACGCTCTCCGCCCGTCCCAGCAGAAGGTCGTCCAGGCCCGCGCCAAGGACCCCGACGACGAGCTGGAACTGCTCATCGTCCACTCGATGCTGCTCACCGGCTACGACGCGCCGCCCATCCACACCCTGTACATGGACCGCCCCATGCAGGGGGCCAACCTGATGCAGGCCCTGGCCCGCGTCAACCGCCGCTTCCGGGGCAAGCAGGACGGCCTTCTGGTCGGCTACGCGCCCCTCACCGACAACCTCACCAAGGCCCTGCGCGAGTACTCGGACCAGGACCGCAAGGACCAGACGCTCGGCGCGGACATCGAGCGGGCCATCACCGAGGTCAAGAACGAGCTGTCCGCCATCAAGGGGATGCTGGCCGGGTGCCGCTGGAGAGAGTGGCTGGCCGACACCGGCCGTCCCGACTTCCGTAAACGCGCGCTGCGCCTGACCGCCGACTTCCTGCGCGACCCGAAGAATCCGGGTAACCAGGTCGAACCCGGCACCAAACCGCTCTCCGCCCGTTTCAAGGACAGTGCCGCCCGCCTCGACCGCTTCTACCACGTCTGCGCGATGAGCCGCGAGATCGTCGAGCGCTGCGCGGACATGGACGAGTGGCGTCGCGACATCGCCTTCTTCAGTGAGGTCCGGGCGTGGATGGTCAAGCTCGATGCGGCACAGCGTGAGGCGAGCGGGCAACCGCTCAGCGCCGAGGTCCAGCGCTACCTCCAGGCGCTGGCGGCCTCGGTCGTCGATGCCGACGAGATCACCGACCTGTACGCGGAGGCGGGGATCGGCCGGTTGGACATCACCCGCATCAACGAGGCGCAGCTGCACAAGCTGGAGAACTCCGAGACGCCGCACCTGGTCACCGAGGCGCTGCGCCGCATGATCCAGCAGAAGATGCGCGAAGTGACCAGGCACAACGTCGTCCGGAACGAGAGCTTCTCCAAGCGTCTCGACGACCTGATGAAGCGGTACATGCTCCAGCAGCTCACCAGCGCCCAGGTCATCGCCGAACTCGCCGCCCTGGCCAGGGAGGTCTCGGCGGAGGCCCGCCGCGGCGAACAGTTCGATCCGCCGCTCACCCACGCGGAACTGGCCTTCTACGACGCGGTCGCCCACCGGAACATGGCCGAGCTGATGGAGGGCGGCCAGGACACCCTCGCCGAGATCGCCCGGGCCCTGGTGAAGGACATCCGCAAGAACCTCTCCGTCGACTGGCTCTCCCGCGAGCCCGTCCGGGCCAAGCTGCGCACCCGCATCCGCCGCGTGCTGGCGATGTTCGACTACCCGCCGGAGGAGGAACGCGAAGCGGTCGACCTGGTCCTCAAGCAGATGGAGATCGTGGCCGCCCTGTGGGCCCCTGCCGCGAAGTAGGCCGGAACGTGACGGGCGGCGAGCCGGACACGGACCGCCGCCCGGCCGCGCCGGCCGGTGTCATGGAGCGGCGACACGCCGTCCAGCCGGCAGGACGATATGGGCGGAGGCGTCCCTTAGGGCGTCGGCTCACCTGCAGAGGCCTTAAGTCATCTCATCCGGTGAACCTGTGGTAACGGATCGATGTGCCGGCGAAGGCCGAGAAGCACTCGGCTTTGCGCTCGTACCGGCGGTGCAGGCGGCGGTATCCGGCCGGCCAGGCCATGGCGGCCGGCCTGTCACCGGTGTCGCCCCGACCGCTTCGAGTAATCCAGGTCCTTGCGGGCCGGACGGTGCGCGGCCCCCTGCTCATGGGCCCGACGGCACAGGTGGACGTAGTCCTGGCCCTTACCGCCGTACAGCTTGGCCCGGGCCTGCGGGGCCCACGGCGTGAGGGGATCGCAGGAGACCCCGCCACTGGAGGTTGCAAGGCCTGGCTGCTGTGGGTACCGGCCCTGGAGAGCGCCGGTGAAAGGGCCAGGCCATCCCGGCCGGTGATCAAGCGGACCTCCGAGCCTTCCCGCCCCGGACGACAGGATCGGGACCTGTCGGATCCTCCTTATTCGAGGGCGCGTATGTTCACCGGGCCGATCGCGTACCACGACCAGTCCGGCTCGCCGTAGGCACCGAGCCCGTCCAGCACGAACCGGTGGAGGCCGGCTCGGACACGAGTGCGGATCCACTCGGTGAGGCGGCGGTACACGACGGGTCCGGACACGGACGGGGGCCGGGCCCGGGTACAGCCGGTGGTGGCCACGGAGAAGGCCGCGGCCAGGACGCGGTGGACGCCGTGTCCGCGCCGTCCGCCGCATGGGGTCCTCAGGCGCCACACCCGCTGGAACAGCACCCACAGTTCGCCTGGCAGCAGCCGTTCCGCCATCGCCACGCGGTCAGGCTACCGAAAATCCGAATCGCGCACCCTATATATAATGATAACCCCGGTTATCAATGAATCAATAGTCTATGAAGTCTTCGCGTCTCTAACATCTGTTCCGTCGCACCGGGCTCGCGGACCGCCGGAGGCTCCCCACCTCTCACTCACCGCGGCCGCCCGGCCGGCCCACACCGGAACGGACCACGAGAGGCGGAGAGCGCCATGGCGGAACATCCCGAACAGCACAAGTCCCCCGAGCACGTCGAGCAGGCCGGGCAGCCCTCCGGTGACGGCCCTTCGGTGCTCTCCCGGCTGGTCGGCCGCCTCGAAGCATCCACCCTCGCCGAGGGGGCCAAGGAGATGTTCCGCGAGGCGCTGGGCGGGTCGGGAAGCGGCTCGGGCACGCAGGCCGGCCCATATCCGGATCAGCGGGTGTTCCTCGAATCCATCAGCGTCAGCGGCTTTCGCGGCATCGGCCGCAAGGCGCGCCTGCCGCTGGCCGCGAAGCCCGGTGTCACCCTCGTGGTGGGACGCAACGGTTCGGGGAAGTCCAGCTTCGCCGAGGGCGTTGAGACGGCGTTCACCGGCCGGACCGCACGCCTCGACCGGCAGCGCGGTGAGGTGTGGCGCCGGCACTGGCGCAACCTGCACGACGGGGCCGAACCGAAGGTCGAGGTCCGCCTCTCCATCGCGGGCGACGCCAAGCCGTCCACGCTGACGTGCACCTGGCCCGGAGGTGACGTCACGGCTCCCGAGGTCGGGTTCAAGCGGCCAGGGCACGGCCGGCACCCCTTCGGCCAGGCCGGCTGGGGACGGGCACTGCACGACTACCGGCCCTTCCTGTCCTACTCCGATCTCGACAAGGTCATCAGCGGTAAGCCCAGTGAGCTCTACGATTCGATCGCCACCATCCTCGGGCTCGGCGAACTGACGGCCGTGGACGAGCGGCTCCAGGCCGTCGAGAAGGAGCTCGACTCGGCGGTGAAGGCGGCCGAGGCCGAGCTGCCCGCACTCGTCGAGACGCTCCGCGCACTGGACGACCCCCGGGCCGGGCGCGCGCTCGCGGCCGTCAGCGCGACGGGGACTCCCGACTTCGGCGTGCTGGACGCTCTCGTGACCGGACTGCCTGACGCGGACGACGACCGTCTCCGGGAACTGCGCGCGACCGTCGAGCTGTCCGGTCCCGACCTCGACGCGGTCGGCGCGGCCGTGGACCGGCTGCACAAGGCCCTCGCCGTGCTGGACGACGTACGCACCTCGGGTGCCGAGGACGCCCACCAGCGAGCCGAACTGCTGTCCAAGGCCCTGGAGCACGGCCGCCGGCACACGAACGAGGACACCTGCCCCGTGTGCGGATCCGACCGGCCGCTCGATGAGGCGTGGGCCGAGCGGGCCGCCGAACAGGTGGCGGCTCTGCGGCGCGAGGCCGCCGCCGCGCAGGAGGCCCGTACCGAGTTGCGAGAGGCGGCGGACTCCGTTCGCTACCTCGTCGCACAGGCCCCCGCGTGGCTGCCCGGACCACTGGTGGCCCCGTGGGAGGAGTGGGCGGCCTGCCGGGCGATCGAGGACGCCGAGCGGCTCGCCGCCCGTGCCGAGAGCGCCGCGCTCGTTCTCGCCGACGCCTGCGCGGCCCTGCGTGAGGAGGCCGCCCGGGAGCTCGAGAAGCTCGACGAGGAGTGGCGTCGCTGCGTCACCCGCCTCGCCGCCTGGCTCGGCCGGGCCCGGGCCGCGCACGCGGGCAAGCCCCGGCTACGCCAGGTGAGGGCGGCCCGCAGGTGGCTCAAGGAGGCGTGCGCCGAGCTGCGCGAGGAACGGCTGCGGCCGTTCGAGGACCACTCGCAGCGGATCTGGGAGGAGCTGCGCCAGCAGAGCAACGTCGACCTGCGTGCCCTGCGCCTGACCGGCAGCGAGAAGGCTTCCGTGCGCAGACTCGTGATGGAGGTGGCCGTGGACGGCACGGAGGCCGCCGCGCTGGGGGTCATGAGCCAGGGCGAGCTGCACTCCCTTTCCCTCTCGCTCTTCCTGCCACGCGCCGCCGCACCGGACAGTCCCTTCGGGTTCGTCGTCATCGACGACCCCGTGCAGTCCATGGACCCCGCGAAGGTCCACGGCCTAGCGAAGGTCCTGCATGACCTCGGCGAGACCCGCCAAGTCGTCGTCTTCACGCACGACACGCGGCTCCAGCGGGCCTTCACCGGCCAGGAACTCCCGGTGACGATCCTGGAGGTGGAGCGGCAGGCGCGCTCGACGGTGACCGTGCGCCGGGTGACCGACCCGATCGACCAGGCGCTGAGCGACGCACACGCTCTCGCCTGTACGCCGGGCCTGCCGCCGGCCGCCCTGACCCACGTCCTGCCCAGCCTGTGCCGCACGGTCCTGGAGCGCGCCTTCTCCGAGGCCGCCTGGTTGCGGCTGCACCGTGCCGGACTGACCGAGCACGATGCGGAGAAGACCATCACGGCCGCCGCCAAGCTGATCGACATCGCCGCCCTGGGACTCTTCGGAGACCCGTCGAGGAAGGCGGGCGACGTCTACCGGGAGCTGCGCAGACGCTGTGGTCCCCAGGCATTGGACCTCATCAGGCAGTGCCAGGATGGCGCCCACCCGGCCGGCACCTCGATACCGGATCCCCTGCGGTTCGTGAGAGACATCGAGACCATCGCCCGGAACGTGCGCAAGCCGGAGGCGACCGGCCGATGAACCCGACGATTTGCGAGTTGCTGGACACCGCCGACCGGCTCGTTGCGGACGACGGCGGCCCCGCCTCCAACGGGCTCCACAGCATCAAGGCCGGAGCGGCCGTGTCCGGCCCGCCCACCGTACTCACCGCCACCGTGGCGAGCCGGTGCCGCGGTGCGGCCTTCGCTCTCCGGGCCGCACTGGAGAGCGCGGTCACCGCCCGCCTCACCGAACACGGCGCACCCCACGTGATCCGCAGGGGCAACATGCGGGCCGCACTTCTCTGGCTCCGCGGTTGCACCGAAGCCGGGACCGCCCGCCGGGCGAAGGCCGCGTGGAGCCAGCTCTGCCTCGGCTGCCACTACCACCAGTACGAGATCGGCCCTACGCAGGACCAGGTCCGTGCCTGGCGCGGCGAAGTCGCGGCGCTCGTCGCACTGCTGGCCCGCTGACCGCGGGCCGGCCAGCACCATCAACCGGATCCGGCCCCAGGCAGACCTCCATCCACTGCGCCGCGACAGCCACCGAAGGGAGGGAGAAGCACGTGAGAACCAGACCACGAGGGCGGCCGTCACCGTCCCGCACAAGGAGCGGCACCATGGCGACCCGTACGTCCAAACGAACCATCTACCGCCTCAGGGGCGTCGCTCCCACCGTCGACACGATGTTCGACGCCCTGGACGTCGACCGACTGGAGAAGGCCCACGCGGATCTCCGCTTTCCCGAGAGGCTCGGTGTACCGGCGCTCCTGATCACCGGCAGCTTCGAGCAGCCTGTCGCGGGCTGGTGCGAAGAGGTCTTCATCACGACCGGCATCAAGGTGTCACGGCCGGTCAACCGCTCGGCCGGACTGCTGATGCTCGCCGTCGACGGCGAAGTGTACGCCATCGGCTACGACCAGGGTTTCCGGCTGCTCCCCGACCGGATCAAGGACCACCGTTTCGGGCTGAGCTTCGCGTCTCGCCGGGTGGACCCCGGAAGGATCCGGGACCTGGTCTCGCACAGTCCGGGCGGAGGACGCACCGACATCACCCTGATCCCGGGCGGCGCCTCGGTGTGGAGCCTGGGCGTCGTCGAGCACGCCCAGGTCGTGCGTCGCCTCGGCGGCCACCTGGACGACATTCCGCTCACCCTCTCCCGTGACAACCCGGCGAAGATCTCCAGCGTGGAGGGCGGTGTCGGTCTGCGTCTGCGGCTCGGGGTGGAGGGCGATGACCTTATCGCCGATATCCGTGCGATCGCCCGTGTGTTGAGGGAGGAGAAGCCGAGCCCGGAGCTGGAGTTCGTCGAGCATGTCGTGCCCGTCGCCGCCCCGGATCTCCTCACCCGCCTGGAGGCCGCCTTCGACGACCTCCTGGGGCAGGAGCGCGATGGGAGGATCAACGCTGCGGTTCCCGCCGACCATTGGGACGACTACACGGCCGCACGAGCGTTCAGGGCCAGGATCAACAGCGACGCGGCCGGCTGGGCGACCGACGACTTCGATCTCGGCTACGTCCTCGGCCGGGCCCGCGTCCAGCGGGCCGGCAGACGCGTGACCGTCCTCCGGGAAGGAACCGTCACCCTCTACCGGCACAGCCGTGCCGATCGGTCCGACGAGATCTGGGCGTCCGGCGCGCTCCGGTGGCTCGAGGCGGAGGTGTCCCTGGACTCTCGCCGGTTCTTCCTGATGGACGAACAATGGTACGAGATCGACCAGGGGTACCTGAAGACGATCCGCTCGCACGTCGAGCGGCTGATCACCGGCTCCCCGTCCGTGGACCTGCCCCCATGGGTCCTCGGAGAAACGGAGCGCTCTTACAACGCGTCCGTGCCGGACCAGCGGCCCGGGTACGTCTGTTTCGACCGTAACAACGTCCAGACCGCACTGCACCACGGGAACGGCGTGGAGATCTGTGACCTGCTGAGTCCGGACAACGTCCTGGTCATGGTCAAGCGCGCCAAGGGTTCTGACGCGCTGAGCCATCTCTTCAGCCAGGCGCTCGTCGCCGTACAGACGCTGCGGAACTCCCCGGAGGCGAGAGAACGGTTCGCCGAGAAGGTGGCCGAGGCCCGCAAGGGGCGCGGCCTGCCGGAGAACTACCGGCCTACGAAGGTCGTCTTTGCGATCCTGCTGAAGGACGGCACGGAACTCACCGCCGACACCCTGTTCCCGTTCTCGCAGGTCACCCTGGTGCAGGCGGCCAGGACGCTCGAAGCGTGGGGTGTTGAGGTCGAGGTCGTCGGCATCGCCCCCGCTTCACCGGCTGCTGGCTCGACTGGTCACCCGCGGTTCGTGGCGTAGCCGCCGCGATCGCACAACGGGCGCTCATGTTCTCCGGCGTGCCATTCCGGATCCTGCCGTGCCGTGACGAGGATTCAGCCACCACCACGCCACCGGTTCATACCAACCGCCTTCACACCGCGTTGACAGGAGATGCTGCGTGGACAACGCCGGTCCCCAAGGAAGTCTTTCATCACGCACCCGGAGGCAGCACCGTGCTCCGGATCGGCCAAGGCGAGCGATCCGCCTCGGCCGGTGTGGCCGGAAGAGCTCGGACGATCGTCGGGCCGGTATCGGTGGGCGGTATACCACCGGCGCTGAAGCGGCCCGGGAACAGCACGACTGGTCCGTACTGGTGGCCTGTTCCGCAGACGCCAGGCGGTGAGGGGAGCAGGCGTGCTCCTCTCACCGATCAGCGTGGCACAGCCACGGCGAGCACGCGTAAGGGTGAGGCACCGGCTGTCCGACGGCTCGATTGGACAGGTCCAGCTGAGACTTACCGGATGCTGACCAGCAGTGCACGGCCCTGGTCGTACCGCTGAGGCAGGTGCCCTGAGGCGACAGGCCAGCTGTCCCGAGCGAGTCCGGGCTCCGCCCCGGCCCCTCTGACCACAGCCGTGCCGTACCCCTCTGAATGAAGCCCACGCCCTTCAGATCGGTCCTCTCATGCCTCCACGGTGAACGCCGCTTCGTATATGTCACCAGTCTTGACGTCCTCATACACCACGGCCTGGCACAGCCGGTTCCATCGGCTGCCCAGCAGGACCGCAAGCCCCATGGGGCAGGCGAAGAAGAGGGACATGCGCTGGACTCGGCGGGTGGAGCGGCGGAGACGGTCCCGGATGCCTACGGCCAGGGCATTTGCGGTGGTGTTGTCGGGGATGGAGTTGTCCTTCGCCTTGCCGCCCGGCGGGGAGAGGACGATGAGCTTGCTGACGGGAAGGACCTGTTCACGCAGGTAATCCAAGACGTCCTCAGTGGGATCCGTTGCCACGGCGATGGCGACGGCGAGTTCGTCTTCTTGGCCGATCTCGTGCTCGACGACTTCCGGGGTCAACTCGGTATCGAATGGGTCGTTCGTGGACCAGAGTCGGCTGCCATCCCTTCCACGCTGCATTACCGCGAGGTCGGTGCCGATGACCATGAAGGTGATACCGACCAGGAAGGCCGGCGCCAGGCGGATGCTGCCCGTAATGGAGATGGCGGTCGTCCCGATGGGCAGGCGCCCAGGCGCGGCCTCGATGTCTGCCTGCAACTGGGCCCAGGTATTCGGCGGCAGCGGGCGACGCTTGATGTATGCGGAGGCGCCGTCAAAGCGGTCGACCCAGTCGATGGCATGGTCGGAGTTGGATGCCAGCGGGTCCGGCTTGAGGGTGGCGATCGACAGGACGGCCCGGGCGGGCCCGGCTTTCAGATCGAGGTCGGCGATGGCGGCCTTGACCATCGGGAGCGTGAACTCACATCGGCTTTCGCGGACCATTTCGGCGACCTAGTTCGTTCCTTACTCAAACGCGTGCTGGCCGTTGCGGAGCCCGGTGACGGACATCGGGAGTTACAGTTTCTCCTGGTAGCAGACCATGCCCAGAGGCAGATCGAAGCGCAGCATCGACAAGAGGCCGACTAGCTCGACCTCGGTCAGCCCTTCCCCCTGCGCCCACCGAGCACGGGCCTTGCCTCGGTTCGTCCCGGCTCCATCGAACTTTGCTTCGGGCATCAGGAGATTGGTGCGGGCGTTGCGACCGGCCATCAGGTCGTCCCCGGGGTCGGTCGGCCGGTTGGTGACCAGGCACAGGTCGACGCTGTCACATCCAAGCTCACCACCTGTTTCGAAGCGACAGGGCGGTGGTGGAGCGCGAAGGAGGGCGCCGCTGGGAGCTCGCCGGGGATCTGGATTTCGAGGTCGGCCCCCAAGCGGTTTTCAGACCGGCTCCTGGAACCGCTCAGGGGCCTGATTCACATGTGAATCAGGCCCCTGAGCTGGTATTCCTCCGTCGGGGTGGCGGGATTTGAACCCACGACCTCTTCGTCCCGAACGAAGCGCGCTGCCAAGCTGCGCTACACCCCGAAGCAACAAGGAAGAGTCTAGCGGACTGCGCGGGGTGCTCGCACATCGGAGGAGACGCGGGGTGGGTCAGGCGCGGGGAACCAGGTCGAGCAGGGACGCCTCGGGACGGCAACAGAAGCGGACCGGCGCGTAGGGCGAGGTTCCCAGACCGCCCGACACGTGCAGCCAGGACGCGCCGTTGCGGCTCAGTCCCCAGGCGCGGCGGCGGTCGATCCCGCAGTTGGTGACCAGCGTCCCATAGAACGGCAGGCACAGCTGGCCGCCGTGGGTGTGGCCGGCCAGCAGGAGCTGGTAGCCGTCGTCGGTGAAGCGGTCCAGGTTCGCCGGCTCCGGCGAGTGCATCACCCCCAGCCGCACGTCGGCCGCCGGATCGGCCGGTCCGGCGACGGCGTCGTAGCGGTCCAGCTTGATGTGGGAGTCGTGGATCCCGGCCAACGCCACGTCCAGGCCACCGGCCTTCAGATGCCCCTTGTGGTTGTTCAGGTCCAGCCAGCCCGACGCGCCCATCGCTGCCCCCAGCACCCGCCACGGCAGGTCCGGGACCTTGCGCTTGCGGTAGTCGGCCTTGCTGCTGCGCCACAGGTAGCGGGCCGGGTTCTTCGGCTGCGGCGAGAACAGGTCGTTGGAGCCGTACACGAACGCCCCCGGCCGTTCCAGCAGCGGTCCCAGCGCGTCGATGAACGGGCCGACCGCGTCCGGGTGCGCCAGCGAGTCGCCGGTGTTGACGACGAGGTCCGGCTCGTGGGCGTCCAGCCCGCGGATCCAGTCGATCAGCATCCGGCGCCCCGGCGTGAGATGGGCGTCGGACAGGTGGAGCACGCGCAGGCGCGGGCTGCCGGGAGCCAGCAGCGGGATCTCATAGCGCCGCAGCCGGAACCAGTTCCGTTCGATCACCGAGGCGTAGGCCACCCCCGCCACCCCGATGGCGCCGGTGATCGCGGCCGTCCGGCCCGCCACCCGCAGCGCCCTGCCCACCCTGCTCGCCGTCATGTGCAACCTCCGCATCGATGCTGTCGGAAAGGACCGGAGCCCTGCTGCCGTCCGGTCCACCGGGGACCCGAGCCGCGTCGGGCCGGAAAAGCCCATGCCCCTTCCAGCGGGCAGTGGGAGAATCCCACCGTCGCCCGCTGTCGCGCCGCGGCGGCGGGAAAGAAACGGGAAAACGTCACGAGGAGCCTCATGTCCGGGTTGAAAGCCACGCTCAAGTCCGACCTCACCGCCGCGATGAAGGCACGTGACGAGGTGCGGACCCGGACCCTGCGCATGGTCTTGACCGCCGTCTCCAACGAGGAGGTCGCCGGCGAGTCCGCCCGCGAGCTCAGCGACGACGAGATCGTCAAGGTCATCACGCGCGAGGCGAAGAAGCGCCGCGAGGCCGCCGAGGCCTTCGACAAGGGAGGACGTCCCGAGAAGGCCGCCGACGAGCGTGCCGAGGGCGAGGTTCTCGCCGGGTACCTCCCGGCCCAGCTCACCGACGCCGAGCTGGCCGAGGTCGTCGCCGCGGCGATCGCCGAGACCGGGGTCGGTGACGTCAAGGGTATGGGCAAGGTCATGAAGGTGGTCAACCCGAAGATCGCCGGCCGGGCCGAGGGGGGCCGCGTGGCCGCCGAGGTCAAGAGGCAGCTCGGCGCCTAGAAACGCGGCCGGCCGGTGCGGGGCGCCCGCACCGGCCGGAGTCCGTGCCGGGGAACGAGGGCTAATCCTCGCTCCGGCCCGGGGCGAACATCGCCGGGACCACGCCGGGGGCGGCCCCGGCGCCGGGCGCGGCGGCGCCGCCCCCTTCACCGTTGCTGATGAAGACGTTCACCGTCGCCCCCGACGGCAGCGCCGTTCCGGCGTTGGGGTTGACGGCCGCCACGGTGCCCTCGGGCTGGCCGGAGCGGATCGGGTTGGGCGAGACGTTGACCGTGTACCCGGCCGCCTCCAGGGCGCTCACCGCCGCGTCACGCCCCTGTCCCACCACATCGGGAACCCCCGTGGTGGTGGAGGTCGGCGTCGCCTGGGCGTTGTCCTCGGGGTCGTTACGGGGCTCCGAGGTGGAACCGTACCGTCCCGGGGCGCTGGAGAAGCCCTCCTCGGGGAGCTTCTGGACCGCCTCGCGCATCGTGTCGCGCCAGATCGGCCCGGGGATCGTCGCGCCGTAGACCACGCCGTAGTAGGTCCCGCCCAGCGTGATGTTGCGCAGCGGGTACTGCTGCGGCCCGCGAGGGTCGCCGACGAACACGGCGCTGGCCAGGTTCGGGGTGTATCCGGCCAGCCACGCGCTCGCCGACCCGTCGGTGGTGCCGGTCTTGGCCGCGGCGGGACGACCGATCTCCAGACCGCTGGTCGTGCCCCCCTTGAACGTCTGCTGCAGCAGGTAGCTGACCCCGTCGGCGACCTCCTCGGAGATCCGCCGCTCGCACTCGTTGTCCATCTCGATCGTCTTGCCGGACTGACGGTCCTCGATCTTGGTGATGGCCTGCGGGGCGCAGTAGACGCCGCCGGAGGCGAAGGTGGCGTAGGCGTTGGCCACGGTCATCGGCGACACCTCCTCGCTTCCGAGGGTGAAGGAGTTGTTCCCCTGGGTCCGCGGGTTGTCGAACGACTCACCGTCGGCGCGGTGCACGCCCAGCTTCTCGGCCATCTTGATGACGTCGCACAGGCCGACACGCTTCTGCAGCTGCGCGAAGTAGGTGTTCACCGACCCCTTGGTGCCCGACACCATGTTGTGCGTTCCGGCGTTGCTCTCGCCGGAGTTGCGCACCGGCCACGGGGCGAGGGTCTGCCCGTCGCAGTTGGTCTGCCCGGTGACGGTCATCTCGGTGGGGGAGCTGAAGGAGGTGCCGAAGCCCATCCCCTCCTCCAACGCCGCGGCCAGGGTGATCGCCTTGAAGGTGGAACCGGCCTGGAAGCCCGTGCTGCCGCCCCGGTTGGCGTCGGTCGCGAAGTTGATCGAGGTCTCGCCGAGGTTGGCCTCGTCCGGACCGTAGTTGCGGCTCTGCACCATGGCGCGGATCTCGCCGCTGCCCGGCTCGATCAGCACCTGGGCGGCGACCTTGCGCGACTCGTTCTTGCGCGGCACGTACTTGTCGACCGCCTCCTGGGCGGCCTGCTGCATGTCCGGGTCGAGCGTGGTGTAGATCTTCAGCCCGGCGGTGCGCAGCCAGCGGGCGCGGTCGGTCTCGGTCTCGCCGAACTGTTCGTTCTTCTCGATCTCCTGGACGATGTAGTCGCAGAAGAACGGCTGGTCGCTGGGCATGCAGCCGTTACTGGGAGAGGTGATGTCGAGTTCGAGTTCCTTGGCCTTGGCCTCGGCGGCCTGCTCCTGGGTGATCACCCCGGTGTCGACCATCCGGTCGAGGACCACGTTGCGCCGGTCCAGCGCGTCGTCGGGGTTGAGCCGGGGGTTGTACAGGTAGGGGTAGCGGACCAGGCCGGCCAGTGTCGCGGCCTGCTCCAGGTTCAGGTCCTTGGCGCTGACGTTGAAGAAGTGCTGCGCGGCGGATTCGGCCCCGTAGGCGCCGTCGCCGAAGTAGGCGATGTTGAGGTAGCCCTCGAGGATCTCCTCCTTGGACATCCGCTGTTCCAGGGCGACCGCGTAGCGCAGCTCGCGGACCTTACGGGCGAGGGTGGTCTCGCGCGCCTCCTCCTGTTCGGCCTGCGAGGTCGCGCTCTCGATCAGCACGTTCTTGACGTACTGCTGGGTCAGCGACGATCCGCCCTGGGTGTTGCCGCTGATCGTGCGCAGGGCCGCGCGGAAGGTGCCGGCGATGTCGATGCCGCCGTGCTCGTAGAAGCGGCTGTCCTCGATCGAGATGATCGCGTCCTGCATGACGGGAGCGATGTCGTCGAGCTCGACCAGTTCACGGTTCTGGTCGTAGATCTCGGCGATCACCCCGCCCTCGATGTCGTAGATGACCGACCGTTGTGGGGGAGGCGGTGTCTCCAGCTCTCCCGGCATGTTGAGGAAACCGGTCGCGACGTTGCGAGCGGTGATGCCGACACCGCCGAGTGCCGGCAAGGCGAGCGCGGCGACGAGCACACCGGCGACGACGCCGACGCCGACCAGCTGACTGATTTTCTGCAGCAATGTCCCCTGTCCCACCCATCCAGACTACGTGTGGCCCGCAACGAACTGAGCGGTGAAGAGAAGCGGGAGGCCCCCGTTTTCGGCCCCGCCATAAATAGGAAACCCACACATATCTTTCCATGATCACGAAGCGCTTCGGAGGCTTCCCGGGAAGCGGCGACGCGCCCATCGACCCGGCCGCGATGTCATGGCCGGTCCGCGCCGTCGGCCAGCGCGCGCCCGATCACGCGCAACCCGTCGAGGTCGTTCACGTCCTCGGGCTGGGCCGGGACCTCGGCCAGCGCGACCTCCGGATGGACCGAGGTGAAACGGGCGCGCAACCGGGACTCGGCGTCGCGTACACGTGCGCTCTCGGCGTGCAACCGTAGCGCGGCGGCGGCGAGCGGATGCTCCCCGTGCTCGTCCAGGGCCTCGGCCGCGGCCAGACTACGGACGGACGACAACTGGGGCACCCCGGTGGAGTGCACACGGTTCAGGACCAGTCCGGCCAACGGCATCCGGTCGCCCCTGAGCCGCTCCACGAAGTAGGACGCCTCGCGGAGCGCGTCCCCTTCGGGGATCGCCACCACGACGAAGGCGGTGCCGGGGGCCTGCAACAGGCGGTAGGTGCGCTCGGCCCGCTCCTGGAAGCCGCCGAAGACCGCGTCGAAGGCGGACACGAACCGTTGCACGTCGGTCAGCAGCTGGGTGCCCACCACCTTGCCGACGATGCCCGTGACCATCCCGAAGCCCGCGCCGAGCAGGCGCAGCGCCCGGCCCCCGCCCTTCGCGGGGGCCGACAGGAAGCGGATGAGCCGACCGTCGAGGAAACGGCCCAACCGTTTCGGGGCGTCGAGGAAATCCAGCGCCGACCTGCTCGGGGGCGTGTCCACGACGATCAGATCCCACTCGCCCGATTCGCGGAGCTGGCCCAGTTTCTCCATGGCCATGTACTCCTGGGTGCCGGAGAAGCCGGAGGAGAGCGACTGGTAGAAGGGGTTGGCGAGGATCTGCTCCGCTCGGCCGGGGTCGGCATGGGCCTCGACGACCTCGTCGAACGTGCGCTTCATGTCCAGCATCATCGCGTGCAGCGACCCACCGTCCTCCCGGGATCCGGGGTCGCGCAGCGGCACCGGCCGCGGTGTGTTGTCCAGCTCGGACAGGCCCAGCGCCTGAGCCAGGCGGCGGGCCGGATCGACCGTGATGACCACGGCGTGCCGCCCGCGTTCGGCGGCCCGCAGGGCCAGCGCGGCGGCCGTCGTCGTCTTGCCCACGCCGCCCGAACCGCAGCACACGATGATCCGGGTGGCGGGATCGTCCAGAAGAACGTCGATGTCCAGGCGGGGCGGTCCGGTTGGGTTCATCTTGGTCTCCTTCTCCCGAGCCGGTCGTTCACGCGGCACCCTGGTCGCGCAGCGTCTCGGCCAGCCGGTACAGCCCGGCCAGGTCCACACCGTCGGTGAGCAGGGGGAGCTCGTAACGGGGACGGCCGGCGGAGGCCAGCCGGTCGCGCACGTCCGACTCCAGCCGGACCCGCAGCGCGTGGCCGACGAGCTCGTCGGCCAGCCCGCGCGCGATCTCCTCGGGGTGCTCCAGTCCGGCGGCCTTCACCCCCTGGACGAGCGCGGCGGTGTCGGTCTCGCCCAGGGCGGCTCTGGCCAGGGTGTCGGGGTCCAACAGGGGAGGCCGGACCATGTTGACGAGGACACCGCCGACGTTCAGCCCCGCCCCGGCCACCTCGGCGATACCGTCGAGGCACTCCTGGGCGGGCATCTCCTCGAGGAGGGTCGCGAAGTGCACGACCGTCTCGGCGGAGCGGATGACCTCCATGACCCGGTCGGCGTGGTTGCGGATGGGGCCGGACCTGGCCAGGCCCGCCACCTCGGCGTTGACGTTGAGGAACTGGGCGATGCGCCCCGTGGGAGGGGCGTCCATCACCACGGCGTCGTAGACGAACGGGGCGGGCGCGTCCGTACCCGGCGCGTCGCGTCGGGCCCGGTCGCGCCGGACCCGGCGGCGGACCGCCTCGGTGGCCTTGCCGGTGAGAAGGACGTCGCGTACGCCCGGGGCGATGGTCGTCGCGAAGTCGATGACCCCGAAACGGGTGAGCACCTCGCCGGCCCGCCGCAGGCCGTAGAACATCTCCAGGTACTCCAGCAGGGCCGCCTCGGGGTCGACGGCCAGCGCGTGGACCTCGCCGCCGCGCGGGGCGACCGCGACGCGCCGCTCCTCGTAGGGCAGGGGCGGGCAGTCGAACAGCTGCGCGACGCCCTGCCGGCCCTCGACCTCGACCAACAGCACCCTGCGCCCCCCGGACGCCAGGGCCAGGGCGAGCGAGGCGGCAAGGGTGGTCTTGCCCGTGCCACCCTTGCCGGTGACGACGTGCAGGCGGACACCGTCCCAATCACGTTCGCGTGCGCTCACCCCAGGAAGTCTATGGTCGCCCTCCGAACCGGGGCCGTTCGTCCACAGGACGATGTGAGACGGCGCCGATTCCGGCGGTGCGGGCGGGCTCACCGGTCATCGGAGGCGCGTCATGAGTAAGGTGTCGCTCATGACGAAGTGGGAGTACGCGACCGTGCCGCTGTTGTCGCACGCGACGAAGCAGATCCTGGACAACTGGGGAGAGGACGGCTGGGAGCTGGTCTCGGTCATCCCGGGACCCTCCGTCGACGGCGATCCGCGCAACCAGCAGCTGGTCGCCTACATGAAGAGGGAAAAGGCGTAGTGGCGACCCCCGAGGAGCGCATCGCCGAACTGGGGCTGGAGCTCCCGGAGGTGGCCCGTCCCGTCGCCGCCTACGTGCCGGCCGTGCGCAGCGGCGACCACGTCCACACCTCCGGACAGCTGCCCTTCGAGGGCGGTCGGCTCGCCGCCACCGGCAAGGTCGGTGCCGAGGTCGATCCCGACCAGGCCAAAGGGCTCGCCGCGTTGTGCGCGCTCAACGCCATCGCCGCGGTCAAGGCCGAGGTCGGGGAGCTGTCGCGGATCCGGCGCGTGGTCAAGGTCGTCGGCTTCGTCGCCAGCGACCCGGCCTTCACCGGTCAGCCCCAGGTGATCAACGGCGCCAGCGAGCTGCTCGGCGAGGTGTTCGGCGACCTCGGCGCGCACGCCCGTAGCGCGGTCGGCGTGGCGGTCCTGCCGCTGGACGCGCCGGTCGAGGTCGAGATGACCGTCGAGGTCGACTAAAGGCGGGGGCCGCCGTGCCCCGGGGAGGACGACCATGGCAGACCAGCACCGTCCGACGCGCCCAGCACGTCCGTCCGCGGCCCTGGGAGCCCAGGGCCGCGGCACGCCCGCCAGGGGCGCGCGCCCCGTCGAGCCCCGTCCCGCCGCCACGGTGATGCTGGTGCGCGAGGGCGGGGACCCTCCGGACCTGGAGGTCTACCTCCTGCGCCGGGTCTCCTCCATGCCCTTCGCGCCCGGCGCCTACGTGTTCCCCGGCGGTTCCGTGGATCCGCGCGACGCCGACGCCGAGATCGCCTGGTCCGGACCTCCCGCGGGCGAGTGGGCCCGCAGGCTGGGCGCCGACGAGCCCCTCGCCCGGGCCCTGGTGTGCGCGGCGGTACGCGAGACCTTCGAGGAGTCGGGTGTGCTCCTCGCCGGGTCCTCCTCCCACGAGGTCGTCGCGGACACCCGGGGCGACGACTGGGAGGAGGACCGCCGCGCGCTCATCGATCGAACGCTCTCCTTCGCCGACTTTCTGCGCCGGCGTCGCCTGGTGCTGCGCTCGGACCTGCTCCGGCCGTGGGCGCAGTGGATCACCCCCGAGGCCGAACCGCGGCGCTATGACACCCGCTTCTTCGCGGCCCTGCTCCCCGAGGGACAGCAGACCCGTGACGTGGGGGGCGAGGCCGACCGTGTCGCCTGGGTGCGCCCACGCGCGGCGGTCGAGGGGTGGCGTCGTGGTGAACTGGCCATGCTGCCGCCGACCGTGATCACGCTCGGGGAGCTCGCCGAGTGCGCCACGGTGTCGGAGGTGCTCGCGGCCGAACGTGTCATCTCCCCCATCATGCCCGAGCTCCGCGAGGTCGACGGCGAGGTGAGGGTGCTGCTACCCGACGGGGACGACCAGCCGGAGTGACCCGGACCCGTCGCGGACGGCCGGAGCGGGGCAGGGCCGTGGACGGGACACCGTTTCAGGGAAGGAACAACGAGCGCGTCGGAGCGCGAGACGACGTGGAGCACACCAGGCGTGCCCCCGTCCTGCGCGGGCGGCATACTCCCCTTGAGCGACGAGTGTGAGGTGCGATGAGGATCGACGGCTCCGGAACCCTGCGCGCAAGCTGCGTACTCTGCCCCAACCCCGGCCCCATGACGCTCGACGGCACCAACACGTGGGTGCTGCGCGAACCCGGCACCCGCGGCGTGGTCGTCGTCGACCCCGGGCCCCACGACGAACGCCACCTGGAGCGGGTCGCCCGCACCGTCCAGGAACAGGGCGCCCAAGTGGCGGTCACCCTGCTCACCCACCGCCACTCCGACCACAGCGCCGGAGCGCCCTACTTCTCCGAACTGACCGGTGCGCCCGTGCGTTCCGTCGATCCCGCCCACCGCATCGGCGCCGAGGGGCTCGCCGACGGCGAGGTGATCGACGTCGACGGGCTCGAACTCCGGGTGATCGCCACGCCGGGCCACACCGCCGACTCGGTGTCGTTCCACCTGCCGGCCGACGACGTCGTGCTGACCGGGGACACCGTCCTGGGCCGCGGCACGACCGTGCTCGCCGAGGACGGGGACCTGGGCGCCTACATGGACTCGCTGACGCGGCTGCGCTCCCTTGTGGCCGCCGAGGGGATCCGCGCGCTGCTGCCGGCGCACGGGCCCATCTGCACCGAACCCCTGGCCTGGATCGACTCCTACATCGGCCATCGCGAGGAACGCCTGGCGCAGATCACCGACGCCGTGGAGGCGGGAGCCGCCACCAGCGACGAGATCGTGGCACGTGTCTACGCCGGGATCGACCCCGACGTCCTGCCCGCGGCCCGGGCCTCGGTTCGGGCGCAACTGCGCTACCTCGCCAAAAGAGGCGACGTCCCCGTGGAGCTCGCCACCGAGTGACCCCGCAAACGCGACAAGCCCGGCACATGCCGGGCTTGTCGTCCGTTGTACGGCCAGGGCGGCGCGGGCCTAACGCGCGCGGCGGCGCATCCGCTCGATGTCGAGCAGCACGACGGCCTTGGCCTCGATGCGCAGCCAGCCACGCAGCGCGAACTCGGCCAGCGCCTTGTTGACGGTCTCGCGGGAGGCGCCGACGAGCTGGGCCAGCTCCTCCTGGGTGAGATCGTGGTGGACGTGCAGACCGTCGTCGCCCTCCTTGCCGAAGCGGTCGGCGAGGTCGAGCAGGGCCTTGGCGACCCGGCCGGGAACGTCGGTGAAGACCAGGTCCGACATGGTGTCGTTGGTCCGGCGCAGCCGCGCGGCCAGCGCCTTGAGCAGGTGCACGGCCACTTCGGGCTGCTGGGAGATGAAGGGGCGCAGGTCGTCATGGCCCAGCCCGGCGAGCACGGTGTCGGTGACCGCGACGGCGCTGGCCGTGCGCGGCCGCGGGTCGAACAGGGAGAGCTCACCGAACATCTCGCCCGGCCCGAGCACGCTCAGCAGGTTCTCGCGGCCGTCCACGGCGGTCCGGGTGAGTTTGACCTTTCCGCTGAGGATCACGTAGAGGCGATCGCCCTCGTCCCCCTCGGAGAACAGCGTCTGGCCCCGGCCGAGCCGCACTTCGCTGACCGAGGCGCGCAGCGCCGCGGCTCCATCCTCGTCGAGTGCCTCGAACAAGGGAGCCTTGCTCAGCACCTCGTTGGTCTCGTCCACCACTTCCTCCTTGCAGCCTGACCGTCAACAGTGTGACGTATATCGCACCTGCTGTGAAACCGGGTCGTTACCTCGGCTCGTTGCGCGGGTGACGACCGGCTCCGCCACAGCCGACGTCAGCACTAACGATCTTAGATGCAATAACGCCCTGATGGCGGCTAACCCGGCCGTTGCCCCGACAATGCCGACATAATCTCGCTCACCTCTGGCCGATATCGGACCAGGAGGCGTACACGTCCGTAGGCTGTGGGGCGTGTCTCGTGACAGTTCGACCAACTCCGCAACACCCCGGAGGGCCGGGGGTCCCGGCGACCGCGACACCCCGACGGGCGAGACCAGACTCGCCCTGGTGCGGCGCGCCCGCCGGATCAACCGGGAGCTGACCCTCCTGTACCCCGACGCCCACTGTGAGCTTGATTTCACCGACCCGCTGGAACTGCTGGTCGCCACCATCCTGTCCGCGCAGTGCACCGACAAGCGCGTCAACGCCGTCACCCCGGTCCTGTTCGCCCGCTATCGCACCGCCGCCGACTACGCGGCGGCCGACCGCGAGGAGCTGGAGGAGATCATCCGCTCCACCGGCTTCTTCCGGGCCAAGGCCAACAGCATCATCGGCCTGGGGCAGGAGCTGTGCGCGCGCTACGGGGGCGAGGTCCCCGGACGGCTGCGTGACCTCGTCACCCTCCCCGGGGTCGGGCGCAAGACCGCCAACGTGGTGCTCGGCAACGCGTTCGGGGTCCCCGGCATCACCGTCGACACCCACTTCGGCCGGCTCGTCCGCCGATTCGGCTGGACACGCGAGACCGATCCCGTCAAGGTCGAACACGAGATCGCCGAACTGTTCCCACCGAAGGACTGGACCATGCTGTCCCATCGGGTGATCTGGCACGGCCGCCGGATCTGCCACGCGCGCCGGCCCGCCTGCGGAGCCTGTGCCCTCGCCCACTGGTGCCCGGCCTTCGGCGAGGGGCCCACGGACGAGGCCGCCGCCCGCAAGCTCGTACGGCCGGGGCCGTTCTCGTGACCGCCCGGCCCGAGATCACCGTCCCGGCCTGGCTGAGCTCGCTGGCCGAGGCCGCGCCCCGCATGCCCGTTCCCCGGGGCATGCGCCCGCCCCGCGAGGGCGGACGCCACTCCGCGGTGCTCATCCTCTTCGGCGACGGCCCGGACGGCCCCGACGTCCTGTTGATCCAGCGCAACACAGGGCTGCGTCGCCATTCCGGCCAGCCCGCCTTTCCCGGGGGCTCCCTCGACCCCGACGACGACGGCCCGGTCGCCTGCGCGCTGCGCGAGGCCCAGGAGGAGACCGGACTCGACCCCGCGGGGGTGGACGTCCTCGGCGTTCTGCCCGAGCTCTACATCGCCCACAGCGGGTTCCGGGTCACCCCGGTCCTCGCCTGGTGGCGCGAGCCCAGCGAGGTCCGGCCCGTCGACGTCGGCGAGGTCGCCTCGGTCGCCCGCGTCCCCGTCGCGGAGCTCGCCGACCCTACCAACCGGCTGCTGACCCGTCACCCCGACGGTTCCACGGGACCGGCGTTTCGGGTCAGGGGAATGCTGGTGTGGGGGTTCACAGCGGCGATACTGAACCGGCTGCTCGTCCTGGGCGGCTGGGAGCGGCCGTGGCCTGTCGGGGGAGCGGCCGAGACCGTCGACGCTGTTCCCCCTGTCCCTCCGGGCGGCGGGGTACCGTAACGGGATGGAGGGCGCCGTGCTGGACGCGATCCTCGTCGTGCTCGTCATCGTCTTCGCGCTGTCGGGATACCGCCAGGGGTTCATCGTCGGAGTGCTGAGCTTCGCCGGATTCATCGGTGGCGGGGTGCTCGCCGCGCTCGGCGCGCCGTCGCTGATCCAGCGCCTCGTCGAGGACCCCAGCCAGCAGGCGCTCCTGGCCATCGCCACGGTGTTCGTCGCCGCGGCCACCGGGCAGTTCCTCGCCTCCTACGTCGGGGCCCTCGTCCGCAACCGGGTGACCTGGAACTCCGCGCGGGTACTCGACGCGATGGGCGGCGCGGTCGTCAGCGCGCTGTCGGTCCTGTTCGTGGCCTGGCTCATCGGCAGCGCGGTCGCCAACTCCGCCCTTCCGTTCGTCACCACGCAGGTCCAGAACTCACGGGTCCTGCACACGGTCGACCGGTTCATGCCCGACACCGCCCACACCTGGTTCTCCACGTTCCGCAGGATCGTCGACCAGAGCGCCTTCCCCCAGGTGTTCAGCGGGTTGGGAACGGGCGAACCCGCCGAGGTGGACGCCCCCGACCCCGATGTCCTCAACACCGAAGGGCTGCGCCAGGCCAGCCGTAGCGTCGTCAAGGTCCTCGGCACCGCTCCCTCCTGTCAGCGCCGGGTCGAGGGGACCGGATTCGTCTACGCGCCCGAACGGATCATGACCAACGCGCATGTCGTCGCCGGCGTCGAACAGGAACTGCGTATCGTCACCCGGTCCGGCCAGCAGCTCGCGGCCACGGTCGTGCTCTACGACCCCCAACAGGACATCGCCGTCCTCGACGTTCCCGGGCTGCAGCTGCCGGCCCTGGAGTTCGAGGAGGAGGCGGACAAGGGCGACGACGCGGTCGTCGCCGGATTCCCCCGGGACAGCGGGTTCACCGTCGTCCCGGCGCGCATCAGGGCCGAACAGACCGCTCAGGGACCCGACTTCTACCACTCCCAGCAGGTCAGCCGCGACATCTACCAGATCCGTGCCGTCGTGCGGCCCGGCAACTCCGGCGGACCTCTGCTGTCGCCGCAGGGCACGGTCTACGGCGTGGTGTTCGCCGCGGCCACCAACGAGGAAGAGACCGGATACGTCCTCACCGCGCAGGAGGTCGCCGAGAACGCGGACAGGGGCCGCACCGCCGAGCAGCCCGTGTCGACCCAGCAGTGTGACTGACCGCCCCGTGACCGGCGGCGTGCCCACGGACCGTCCACGTTCCCCGTGCCCGACGGGAGAGGCCGATCGGGGAAGATCCTAGGAGGAGGCGGTCCGCCGGCGCCTGGCCGCGACCGGTGTCCCCGCACGGGAGGCCATGGCCCCAACCCTCGTGGGGTCCACAACACCGAGACGGGAACGTCCCATCGGCCGCTGAGGGCCGTGACATCCGGTGACGGCCCGCTCCGGGTACGTCGACAGATGAGCGCCGCGGAGGCGGTCGCTCCCGGCGCGTCCCGGACCCTTCCACACGACAACGGGCGCCTCCCCGAGGGAAGACGCCCGAAGACCGATACCGTTCCGTGTCAGCCGGTCGATTGCACGGAGTCCCGAGAGACGGGGCCGCCGTGCTCCAACGGCCAGCTCATACGGACCACCGTGCCGTCGTCATGAGGCTCGATGCTCACCTCGTCGGCCAGACCGATGATGACCGCCAGCCCCACGTCCGGGGAGAGGCCGGAGACCCCGCCGGCCGGGGTCGGAACGCCGAGAAAGGCGCTGACACCGTCGGGGACGTGGTAGTCGAGCGGAAAGTCGGCCGTCTCCTTGGCCGGTGCCCGGTCGGAGACGACGACCTCGAAACGGCCAGGGCCGTCACCGTTCCCGCTGCCCCACTCCGGCGCCACCCCACCGGGATGGGAGGACGTGGCGGGGAGGGGACCGGCGCTGTCGATCAGTTCGAGCTGGATCGGCTGGTCGGGGCAGTGCGCGCGGTGGGCCTCCACCGCGCGCGAGCACGCCTCGCCAACCGCCAGACGAACCTCGTCGAGGGCGGATTCCGCGATACCCGCCCGCCGGGCCACAGCGGTCGCCATGAGCCGCGCGGTACGGACGTGGGCGGGCAGCGCACTGATCGTGAGCTGGACGATTGCCATCGCTACGCTCGTTACGCGACTACTTCGACTTACGCTTGTCGATGGCTTCCTGCACCGAACCGTAGATGCCGAACACCTTGGTCAGGCCGGTGATGCGGAAGATCTTCAGGATGCGCTCCTGGGTGCAGACCAGGTCGAGCGTGCCGTCGTGGGCACGAACTCGCTTCAGGCCGCCCACGAGCACGCCGAGACCGGTGGAGTCGAGGAACTCGACCTTCTCCATGTTGACGACCAGGTGGAAGTTCCCTTTGTTCACCAGGTCGATCAGAAGCTCACGCAGCCGAGGCGCGGTATAGACGTCGATCTCACCTTCAACGACGACGATCTCGGTGTCGTCCTCGGTGTGGTGATCAAGCTTCAAGTCCACTAGTCCTCCAGCGCCGAACCGCGATCAAAACCGCGGGTGATCTCTGCCGGGCGTTACCCCACAAGGCGGCATTCAACCACGCCTGGTCGTTTCATCTCCGTGCTACGCACAAGAAAACCACGACCCCGCGCGTGTGTTCCCCCGGGTGCCACACTGAAACCGGTATCCATACATCTGCCGTCCTGTGAGGTGCGGCCTCTGCCGAGGAGGGTGTCGAGTGAACCGGTGGGAGTCGACGCTCCGACGGTTGTGGCGTGACGATACCCGGACCTCGCAGGTGACACATGTGGAACATCTGGCAGGTGGCCATGGAGTAAGGCAAGACTGGCCCGGCTGGACACCACCCTCCCTGCTGGAGCGGCTTACCGAGCTGGGGATCACCGCTCCCTGGTCGCACCAGGTGGACGCGGCCAACCTCGCCCACGCCGGTGACAATGTGATCATAGCCACCGGTACGGCCTCCGGGAAGTCGCTCGCCTTCCTTCTACCGTGCGCCTCCGCCGTCGCCGATGAGGGCAGCGTGCTGTATCTCTCACCGACCAAGGCGTTGGCGGCGGACCAGCAGCGCACGCTCGACGAGCTCGGCCTGCCCTGGCTACGGGCGGCCACCTACGACGGCGATACGCCGGCCGAGCAGCGCGCCTGGATCCGGGCCCACGCCAACTACGTGCTGACCAATCCCGACATGCTCCACCGCGCCATCCTCGGACGGCACAGCGCCTGGTCCCGTTTCCTGCGGCGCCTGCGCTACATCGTGGTCGACGAGTCCCACCGCTACCGGGGGGTCTTCGGTTCGCACGTCGCCCAGATCATGCGGCGACTACGCCGGGTCTGTGCCCACTACCGCAGCGACCCCACCTTCATCCTGGCCTCGGCCACCACGGCCACCCCGCAGGACAGCGCCCGGCGCCTCACCGGGCTGCCCGTTCGCGCGGTCGAGACCGACACCTCCCCGCGCGCCGCGGTCGACTTCGTCCTCGTGGAACCCGAGCTCACCGACCAGGCCGGGGAGAACGGCGCCCCCGTCCGCAGGACCGCCACCGCGGAGACCGCCGACCTGCTCGCCGCCCTGGCGGCCGAGGGCGTGCGCACCCTGGCGTTCGTCCGCTCCCGCCGCGGCGCCGAGCTCGTGGCCATGTCGGCCCGCAGGGCACTAAGCGAGGCGGGCCGCCACGACCTCACCGGCCATGTCGCCGCCTACCGCGCCGGCTATCTCGCCGCCGATCGACGCGCCCTCGAGGAGGAGCTGCGCAGCGGCCGGCTTCTGGGGCTGGCCAGCACCAACGCCTTGGAGCTGGGAGTCGACATCACCGGCCTGGACGCGGTGCTCATGGCCGGGTGGCCGGGAACACTGGCCTCGCTGTGGCAGCAGGCCGGCCGCGCGGGCCGCCGGGGCGGCGAGGCGCTGGCGGTGTTCGTCGCCCGCGACGATCCTCTCGACACCTACCTCGTGCACCATCCCGAAGCGATCTTCGGACGCACGGTGGAGTCCACCGTGCTCGATCCGGACAACCCCTATGTGCTCGGCCCGCACCTGTGCGCCGCCGCCGAGGAGGTTCCCCTCACCACAGAGGACCTCGACATCTTCGGACCGGCCGCGCCCGAGGTCCTGGACGGGCTCGTCCGCGACGGAATGCTGCGCAGACGCCCCCGGGGCTGGTACTGGACGCGCCGCGACCGCGCCTGTGAACTCGCCGACATCCGCGGCGGGGGAGGCAGTCCCGTCCAGATCGTCGACTCCGAGAGCGGACAACTGCTGGGAACGGTGGACGAGGCCGCCGCGCACTCGACCGTCCACGAGGGGGCGGTGTACCTGCACCAGGGGCTCACCTACGTCGTGGAGACACTGGATCTGGAGGAGGGGATCGCACTCGTACGCGAGGCCGACCCGGACTACGGCACCTGGGCCCGGGACGTCACCGAGATCGAGATCCTGTCGACCCTGCGATCCCGACGCTGGGGGACGGCCGCGGTGCACTTCGGCGAGGTGTCGGTGACCCGGCAGGTCGTCTCCTACCTCAAACGCGACCTGCGCACCGGAACAGTGCTGGGGGAACAGCCCCTGGACCTTCCGCGACGGACGCTACGGTCACGGGCCATGTGGTGGACGGTCGAGCAGGACGGGACCGAGCGGCTCCGTGCCGAGGGTGTGGAACTGCGTGGAGCCGCCCACGCCGCCGAACACGCCGCCATCGGGCTGTTGCCGTTGTTCGCCACCTGCGATCGCTGGGACATCGGTGGGGTCTCCACCGCCCTGCACGCCGACACCGGGCTCCTCACCGTGTTCGTCTACGACGGGCACGAGGGCGGCGCCGGGTTCGCCGAGCGCGGTTACGCCGCGGCCCGCGACTGGCTCACCGCCACCCGCGAGGCGATCGCCACCTGTGAATGCCAGGACGGTTGCCCTTCCTGCATCCAGTCGCCCAAGTGCGGCAACGGCAACGAGCCGCTGAGCAAGTCCGGGGCTCTCCGACTCCTCGACGAGGTCCTGTCCGAAGTGTGAGAGAGCCGGCACCGCTTCTGGGAGGGATCCCCCCACCCCCCCACCACCCGCGTGCCGTGGTCACGTTGATGACCGGCCTGCCTTCTCGCCGGAGGGCAGGCCGGCGTGGGCGTTGGGAGGCTCCCGACGCCCTGGACACGGCGATCACGGCGGAGGCGGACCGCGCGTTGCGGTCGGACTACGAAGGCGCCGGCGATGACACGTGTTCCGCGGCGCGTGCCTGGGAGCCGGATGTCGAGGCGGCCGCGGCCGCGGGGATGCGTGATCGTGCTGGTACATGGCGATGGGTCCAGGGGGTTGAGGCGAGCCGGTCGTCGCCGTTGACGGGGATCGACGGTCGGGTCGTTTCACGAGTGGCCGGGAGAGGTGGGATCCGGTTCCCGGTGACCGAACTGGAGGCCTACGGGCTGTTGGGGCGGCGAGGGAGGTCTCCCCTCACCGGGACTGGCTGGTGGATTCGCAGGCCCTACGACTCGACGTTGGGGAGCCGCGCCCGTGCGGTGGAAGCACGGGAGTCGACCCGCTGGAACACCTTCCGGAAGGGGAAGCTCGGCTCGGAGCGGTCGTGGACCGGGTGGAACCCGAAGGGAGAGCCGGCCCGGACGGCGGAGGTGCCACCGTCCGGACCGGGGACACGGAGCGGGCGGCGGCGCGCGAACGCCGAGGGAGCCCGGCGCGACGGTCGCCGAAGATCGGGGGGAGCACGCTTGCGGGAGGGGAACGGGAGCCACGTGGCCGCTGGCCGTGCGCCGGTGTGCTGCCCGGGACCGGGGCCGGCGTGCCGGAGGCAGAAGGTCACGCATCGCCCACCGCCGGCGGCGGGCGGTGCTGTGCGGATCGGTCGCCGTGGCGTCTGACGGGCCGTCGGAGCGCACGGTTCGGTCCGTGGACGAGGGAGCAAAAGGGCGGGCACCCGGCGCACCGTCGATGGTGGTGTGGAGCACGAGGGGAAGGAGCGGGGACGTGCACGGTGGGCCTCTCAGAGCGGTCAACGGTCGATTCGGCGCCGGCCTCGGTACCTCGGGGGGAAGCGTGGCCATCCCACGCTGAGCCGCAGGGCGAGGGTGAGCACGGCGATGAGCATCAGCAGCAGGGTGGACACCGATCCCACCAGGTGCATGCCCCGGTCAAGGGGGGAGCGTGGTGGAAGGCGGCCGTACTCGACCGCGAGGCTGGAGCCGGTGGTCGTGGAACCGGTGGGAGAGGCGCGGACGGAGTGTTCCCGAGGGCGGGCCGAGGTTCCGGGCGAGGGGTTGGGGACAGGGCGCGGGTCCTGTCCGGCCCTCGCGGGTGGTGGCGTGGGGGTGCTGTCGCCGGACGTGCCTGGATGGACGCGGGGGTGATGGAGACGCGGGCTCGGGGCGGGCGCTTCCCGCGGTGACGAGGCGGCCGTGCCGGGGCCGACGGGGTACACGATGCCGGAGTCGGTGCGAGACGGCGGACGGACCGGTAAGGGATCGGCCTGTTCGGGAAAGGCGGAGAAGGCACAGCAGGCGATCGTGAGGCCGAAGACGAGAGCCGTGGTCCGCAGGAGAGACGGAGGGGCCACGGTGGAGTCCAGAGTCATGGATCTCCTTTTGGGGGTGACGGGACCTCGGGAGTCGTCGAAGAGATGACGGGGCCGGCCCGGGCGTGCGCCGTGGCGTGCGTTGAGAACAGGGGGAGGGGGAATTCGACGTGGACGTCGACGACCAACCCGTCCAGTGCGCAGGCGGCGACGCGCGCCCCGTTCGCGCCGGCGACGCTGTCGGCGGCGGCACAGGAGGGGCCGTGGCCCTGATGGGCGTGGCGTGCGGCTGCCAGAGCGGCGAGGTCGGCCGCTGAGGCGGCCCTGTGATGGCCCACGCGGACTCCGGTGACGACTATGGCGGCCAGGGTGGCGAACCAGATGACCAGACACAGGGCGATGACCCAGACGGTGCCCGAGCCGGTGTCGTCCTGGAGGGGAGCGGCCGGGGTTCGGCCCGGTGCCGGCGGGGTCATGATCGGGGCTCCAGGGGGGTGGCGGCGTCGCCCCGCACGATGAACGGAAGCCGCGGGCCGGAGCCCAGGCGGACCGGCGCGCTGACGCTGACGCGCGCGTAGCCGCCGTCGACACTGAGCCGGATGTCGGCGGTTTCGGGGGCCGCGCCGGAGGCGAGGGCGTGTGCGGAGGCGCTGGAGTCGCCACGGGCGAGGGCGCGGGCCCCGATTCGCGCGGCGTCCACGCACATGATGTGGGCGGCCACCGTTGCGACGGAGGCCAGGGCGATTCCGAGAAGGAGGGCCAGTCCGGGCAGGGCCGTGGCGATCTCGGCGGTCACCAGCCCCTCGTCGCTGTCGGGCCGGAAGGCGGGACGGGGAACGGGGAGAAGGACCGTGGGACGGGGCACCCTATCCCCCCACCTGGCGCAGCGCGGTGGTGACCATGTCGGTGAGGACGTCGCGCACGCGGGAGCCGGTCAGGATCATATAGAGCACGGCGGCGAAGGCGCAGGCGGCGACGGTGCCCAGCGCGTATTCGGCGGTGGACATGCCGAGCTCGCCGTGACGCCGGGACCGGGAGACGCCGGGGGGACGCCGGGGAGGAGAGGAGAAGCGGGGCAAGGGTTCCTCCGGTGGAGTGAGGGGCGCGCAATCCAGACGAGGACTGGCCTGTGACCAGGATGGGCGGGGAAGGACCGGGCGGGAAAGGCGCGAGTCCTTCCTGTGGATAAAGAGGGACCGGCCGCTCAGGGGATGACCATGGTCGGAACCAGGCCGGCCACGAGGGGGACGACGCCGATGAGCACGAACGCGGGCAGAAAGCACAACCCCAGGGGGAGCACGGATAGGACGCCGACACGCTGACACAGCGTGATCACACGGGATCTGGCGGCGTGACGGCATTCCAGGGAGAAGCGCTCCAGCATGTCGGCGACCGGGGCGCCGGTGCGGGCCGCGCGCGCCAGAGTGCGCCCCAGCGCGGAGAGCTCGGCGGGAGTGTCGATGCCGTGCCAGGCGGCCACGGGGTCGGCGCCGAGCCGTAACCGTTCGGCGACCGCTCGCAGATCGTCCCGGAGGGAACCCGTGGCCGCGGTGGCGGCCGCGTCGAGCGCCTCGGAGGTGGTGACACCGGCTCTGAGGACCGCCGCCAGCAGGTCCACGATGACGGGAAACGCGGAAACGGCACACGTGTCCCGCCGACGGATGCCGGCGGGATCGCCCCGCCCCAGCCGCCACCACACCACCACCGCCGCGACCGCGCCGATGGGGATCCCCCAGGCGAACCCCACCGTCAAGACGAGTGTTACGGCGGGAAGGGAAGCGAGAAGAGCGCGGACGAGGGGACCCGGCCGCCACGGGGAGGCGCCCCCGCCGTGTCGTGAGGGACGGGGCGGCGCCGGCGACAGTGCCGCGAGCCGTCGATCCGACTGGGACCGGCCGCCCCACAGCAGCACGGCGGCGGTGGTCGGACAGACCGCGAACAGGAGCTCCCAGACGGTCATGGCCGGACTCCGGCGAGGACGTCGAGGTCGGGGCCGGGGACGAGGGACGGGATCGTGTGGCGGGGGAGCAGCGGGAGGAGGAGCGATCCCGCCGGCCGATGAGGGGGAGACCACCGATGGCGGCGGTTCATCGGGACTCGATCCAGGCCGTGACCCCACGGGACATCCGGCGGACCCAGTACAGGCCCAAGACGTCGAGACCGAGCCCGCCGCCCAGGCAGACGAGCCCCGCGGGCGTGGTGCAGAGGAACCTCAGCGGGCCTGTTCCCAGCGCGGCGGCCAGGAGCAGACCGGCGACGGGGAGCAGCGAGAGCAGGAGCGCGGTGGTGCGAGGGCCGGCGAGGTGGGCGGAGAGCTCCCGCAGATGGGCCTCGTCCCGGGCGAGGGAGTCGGCCAGGCGGTCCATGACATCGGCCAGGCCGGCCCCGGTGTCGTAGGCGACCCGCCAGCAGGACGCGACATGCCGCATCCCGGCGAACCCCGGTAGTTCCGCAACGCGCGACAGCGCAGGGACAGGGTCGTCTCCACCGCGCAGGGCGGCGACGACCCTACCGAGGTCGGCGGCGACCGAGGCGTCGAGTTCGTCCACGGCGGAGGCCAGCGCGTCGGAGGGGCCACGGCCGCCTCGAAGCTCGGCGGCCGTGGCCCGGCACAGGTCGATGGCGGCCCTGCGCCGGCGTGCGCGGTCGCGGTCGAGGACCGCGTTCGCCCACCCATGTGGTCGTTGCCAGAAGGAACCCGGGGGTAAGGGGGCGTTGCCGATGATCCGGCGCAGCCGGACGGCACTGGGGGAAGGGAGGGCGCACAGCACCGTCCAGCCGGCGGTTCCCAGGACGAGCAGTGATTCGGGGGAGAACGGGAGAACCGGCACGGGGATCATCCCTCTCCCCGGGGAGGGGACCACAGACCGGCCAGGCGGGTGGTGAGGTCGGTGACGCCGGCGTGCGCGCGCACACCGCCCTCGGCCGGGAACTCGATCGCGGGCACGGTGTGGACGAGGCCGGTAGGGTCGCGACGCAACACGTGCAGCTCGGTGACACGGCGGACGCCGTCGGGGAATCGGGCGAGGTGGATGATGAGTGTCCTGGTGGCGCAGAGCTGGCTGTGGACGGCCTGGCGGCTCATCCCCGCCGCGCATCCGAGCGCCTCGACGCGGGCCGGTACGTCGGCGGCCGCGTTGGCGTGGAGGGTGCCGCATCCCCCCTCGTGGCCGGTGTTGAGGGCCGCGAGCAGGTCCACGACCTCGGCTCCGCGGACCTCGCCGACGACGAGTCGGTCGGGACGCATGCGCAGCGCCTGACGAACGAGCTGGTGGAGATCGACGCCACCGGTTCCCTCGATGTTGGGAGGCCGGGCCTGGAGCCGTACCACGTGGGGATGCTCGGGGCGCAGCTCAGCGGAGTCCTCGACGAGGAGAAGCCGCTCGTCGTGCCGGGTCAGGGACAACAGGGCGGACAGCAACGTGGTCTTGCCGCTGCCGGTGCCGCCACAGACGAGGAACGCGGCTTTCGCCGCCACCACGGCTTGGAGCAGGTGCGCTCCTGCAGCGGGGAGTGTTCCCGAGGAGACGAGCTCGTCCATGGAGAAGACCCGGTGCCGGGGCAGGCGCAGGGAGACACAGGTGCCCTCGGGCGCGATGGGGGCGAGCACCGCGTGGAGCCGGGCGCCGTTGGGGAGACGGGCGTCCACCCATGGCGCGGCGGAGTCGAGGCGCCGTCCCGCCTGGGCCGCGAGTCGTTGGGCGAGCTGGCGGACCGCGCCGTCGTCGCGGAAGCGGATCTGCGGAACCCGGCGCAGGCCGCCGCCATCGTCGACCCACACCTGATCGGGGCCGTTCACCAGGATGTCGGTGATGCCGGGGTTGTTGAGGAGCGGATCGAGGGGGCCGGCACCGGTGAGGTCGGCCCGGAGCACCCGGACGATCGAGAGGAGTTCGGAATCGCCGAGCACACCCCCCTCGGCACGGAGCGCGGCGGCCACCCGGGCCGGAGTGGGATCGACGCGGTCGCGGATGAGCCGGGCGCGGACCGCGTCGAGGAGACCGGGGGAGAGGTGGGGCTGTCGGGGGGAGATCACCGTGTTCATGGGGTGGGCGTGGAGGATGGGCGCCGAACGGGAAGCGGCGCGGGCCGGAGGTCGGGAGGAGGGCAGGACATGGGGGTCCCTTCTCGAGGTCTCCTCGGGGAGGAGGGCGGCCTGTGTCGGGAACGTCGAGGTCAGGAGCGAGAACAGATATCCCGGACGACCGCGTCACCGAATGCGGCCAGCGGCGAACGGGGACCGGTCGCGGGAGGGGCGCCCTTGGCCAGGGTGGCCGAGAGCCGTGGTTCGTCGGTGAGCGAGCCGGCGAGCGGGAGATCGAGGGAGAGGGAGAGCGTGTCCGCGGTGAGGGTGGCCGGGGAGGCGCCGCGCACGACCAGCCCGAGATCGGTGACGCGTTCGCGGAGCAACGGGAGCAGGCGCGCGGCCGCGATCGTCGCGTGGACGTCGGCCGGCACCACGAGAAGGGCGCGGGTGGTGCGCCGTAACACCTCGTCGGTCGCGGGATCGAACGCGCGGGGGAGATCGGCGATGACGAGGTCGGCGCCGCGTAGCGCGGTGGCCACAACGGCCTGCATCGCGACGGCCGGAACGGGGGAGGGGCGGCCACGCCCCCAGGCGAGGAGCGCGATCCCGCGCGCCGATGGCAGGGAGTCGCGCAGAGCGGGCCAGTTGAGCCGTCCCCGGCGCGCGGCGAGGTCGGGCCATCGGGCTCCGGGCGCGTCCTCATGGCCGAGGAGCAGGTCCAGCCCGCCGCCGAGGGGATCGGCGTCGAGCAGCACGGTCTGCTTCCCCGCCCGGCGCGCGGCGAGGGCGAGGGCGACGGCGAGCAGGCTCGCGCCCGCGCCACCCCGTCCGCCGATGACGGAGATGAGCGGGGCGCACCGTGGACCGCCGTCGGCGGCGTCGGCGAACAGGTCCACGAGCCGGGACTCGTGGTCGGGTAGGGACATGACCTCGTGGGCGCCGACGCGCAGCGCCTGGCTCCACACCTGGTCGCCGCCGGACGGGGCGCGCGCGGGCGCGGGCAGCACGACGACGGCGTTGGGATGGCGATCGGGGAGGGCCGCGGCGAGGGGAGCGAGCAGGTCGGCGCCGATCACGACGAGCGGTGCCGTGGACCACGCGCGTTCGGCATGGTTCACGGAGTGGGCGACGGTGACCTCGACGTCGGCCGCGGCGGCCAGGCGCAGCAGGTCGTCCAGGAGCGCGGGATGGTCGGTGACGAGCAGTGGCCGGGGCTCGGCGGGCCGGGCGGGGGGACGGGGAGCGGGGCGGGGATCGATGTCCATGACGGCCTTCCGTGCGGGGACTCCCCTCCACGGTGCGGGTGGGGAGGCCGTCACGGAAAGCGGAGACATCGACCTGTGGAAAACCGGAGGCGGGGAAAAGCGACGGCCCCCGCCGGGGGGAGCGCGGGGGCCGTCTCACGGCCCGGCCCCGGGGGGGAGAGCCGGATCCGTATCCGGAGGAGATCGTCGAGTGGCGACGGTGGGCGCACACGCCCGTGCCGGTCGCCCGTAACGGCGTATCGCGCCCGTGCCGCCACCGTGGTGCCCGGGGGAAGGTCGGGCACCTTCGGGGAAGGCGACACGCACGCGATGCGCGTAACAAATCTAATACGCAACGTTACCACGGCATTTTGCATCCTGGTCCGGGAATGGTCGGACGAGGCCCTTTTCAAGTGGGGGGAAGAAGCGTAGAAAGGAAGGAGGAGGTGGGCTTGTCCCACTGGGCACTGACACCGGGTACCCACGCGTCACCAAGCCGCGGGAGGCTCGTCCAGGCCAGGTTTCACCTGGTCGGACAACACCACAATGCACGCTTGCTAGCCCGGAAGCGAAGTGCCGTGGCGGCGCCCCGTTTCAGCCGTGGAGCCGGCGGGGCGCCGTCCGTCTTTTCCGGTGCCGGGAAAGGCGGCTTCGGGTGATATGGCGGAAAATTCGCCTAAGTGAGTCAGGTCATCGGGCCGGACCGCCCCGTCGGGGAACGCCCCCGATCGGAGGAGTGACGCCGGACACGGCGGGAGGCGGGTTCACCCCCGTTTGAGCGCCTCGCAGGTCGCCAACGAGTCGCGGGCGCCGGCCGCCACCGCACCGGCACAGTGGATGATCCAGGACGCCAGCCCTTCGGGACGACCACTCACGTAGCCGCGTAGCGCCTCGCCGTACTCCTCGCGCAACTCAGCGTGTCCCAGCTCCGAGGAGACCAGCGACTTGGGATCCAGGCCGCGTTCGACCAACGTCAACCGCTCGGCGGCCCGGGCCACGAGCCCGTCACCCCAGCCGAACGGACGCAACGCCATCAGCTCGCCGTGCACGATCGAGCTCACCACGAGGGCCGGGACCGAGGCGCGGGCCGCCAGGACTGTTCCCAGGGCCTCGATCCGCTCACCGACCTGTCCGGGGGCGGGCGCCGGGCCCAGACCGAAGGGGTCGCCGGCCTCCTCACCCGCCAGCCTCGGCCGGCCGAGCGCCTCGGCCGGTACGGCGTCGGCGCCGGCGAGCACGTGCAACCGGGCCAGGACCTGCCGGGGGGCCTTGCGCCAGGTCTCGACCAGCCCGCCGAGCTCGCCGGAGATGCGCAGCGCCCCCTTGACCCGGGGGTCCTCGACGTCCCCGGCGCGTACCTGTTCCAAGGCCACGTCCGCGCCCTCGAGCGCCGCGGAGGCGTGCGCGCCGCGCAGCGCCGACTCCAGGGAGACGTCGGCGCTGCGACGCCGCAGCACCCGATGGCCGAGAAGTCGGTCGACGAGTGCCCGGGCCTCCTGCACGGCCTCGTCGACACCGGGAAGTTCCGCGATCCGGACCAGCGGATCGGCTGACACAGCATTCACGTTGGTCACCCTACGCGCCGACGGCCGACGGCCTCCCCCGCGGCCCCGGCCCCGACGGTGGCCGTCCGGGTCCGGCCGTGTACCGCCCGCGCAGGTGGGGATGCCGGGCAGCCGATTACCGCGGCGCCGCCGTGGCGTCGAGGGTTTGAGCGAGGGGATATGTGCAAGGATGCGGAAGACGTTTGTCCGACTGAAGGGAGCCACCTCGATGCCCGAGACCCAGACGGGTGGCCAGGAACCGGGGGACCTCGACGCCGCCGAGCGCTCGCTGGGCGAGCTCGTCTCCGACGCCGGTGACAACATCTCCCGCTTGGTGCGCCTCGAACTGGAACTCGCGAAGCTGGAGATCGCCAGCGACGCGCGCAAGGTCGCCAAGAGTTCCGGGCTGTTCGTCGTCGCCGCGGTGCTGGGCCATCTGGTCCTCATCCTGGTGTCCATCACCATCGCGCTCGGGTTGGCCGCGCTCGGGCTCCAGCCCTGGCTCGCGTTCCTCATCGTCACGGTGTTCTACCTGCTGGTCGCCGGGGTCCTGGCGTTCGTGGGGGTCCGCTATCTCAGGCGGTTGCAGGGCACCCCGCGCACCAGCGCCACGATGACGAGGACCATGGCCGTGCTGCGGCGCGATCCGTCGGCCGGCAGGTAACCCGCCGCGGCGGGGCGATCGAGGGGGCGGGGTGTCCGACGAGTCGGTGGTCCTGGTCGACGGACCGTGGGAGCACCGGACGGTCAGCGCCGCCGGGACGCGGTTCCACGTCGCGGAGGCCGGCGAGGGGCCGCTGGTCCTGCTGTTGCACGGGTTTCCGCAGTTCTGGTGGTCCTGGCACCACCAGCTCACCGCGTTGGCGGAGGGCGGTTACCGGGCGGTGGCGGTCGATCTGCGCGGATACGGGGCCAGTGACAAGCCGCCACGCGGCTACGACCTGATCAACCTGGCCTCGGACACGGCCAGCCTGATCAGGGCGCTCGGCGAGCCGAGCGCGATCGTCGCGGGGCACGCCACGGGGGGCCTGCTGGCCTGGACGATGGGGGTGTACTTCCCGAGGTCGGTGCGCCGGCTGGCGGTGGTGTCGATGCCGCATCCTCTGCGGTTGCGCGCCGAGGTCCTGTCGGGGGTACAGGGCTGGCACGGACGGCACTTCTTCGGCTTCCAGGTGCCGATGCTTCCGGAGCGGCGACTGGTGGCCGATGACGCGGCGCTCGTCGGCAGGATGCTGCGCGCCTGGTCCCGCCCCGGCTGGCCGGACCCGCGGACGGAGCGGCTGTGTCGGGAGGCGTTCGGAATTCCCGGGGTGGCGCACTGCTCGCTGGAGTACCACCGTTGGCTGTTCCGCTCGCAGTTCCGTCCGGACGGGTACCGTTTCATGCGCCGGATGGCCCGTCCGATCGGGGTGCCGACGCTTCAGATCCACGGCAGGGGGGACCCGTTGCTGCCCGCGGCGACGGCTCGCGGGTCCGGCCGTTACGTCGACGCCCCCTACCGTTGGCGGCTGGTCGAGGGGGCCGGGCACTTTCCGCACCAGGAGCGGCCCCAGGTGGTCAACGAGGTGCTCCTGGGGTGGCTGGGCGACAGCGAGCCGGAGAGCCAGGGGGAGCGAAGATGACCGCCGACCGCGATCGCGATTCTGCGGGGCGTGCGCAGAACCAACGGCCGAGGGATCGTTTCGGACGGCCTCTGCCCTATGGCTCCCCCGGTGTGCCGCGGGTGCCCGACGACGCGGTGTTCACGCCGGAGGAGGGGCTGGCCGAGGCTCAGCGTCTGCTGGACGAAGGGTATGCCTTCCACGCGCACGAGGTGCTGGAGGCGGTGTGGAAGGCCGCGCCGGAACCGGAGCGGGAGCTGTGGCGGGGGCTGGCCCAGGTGGCGGTCGGTCTCACCCACGCCCAGCGGGGCAACGTGGCCGGCGCGGTCCGGTTGCTGCGCCGGGGCGCCGAACGGGTGGCGGCCTATGGCGCGCGTGCTCCCTACCGGATCGACGCGCCCGGTGTCGCGGCGCACGGGCGCGCGGTGGCGGATCACATCGCCGCGGATCCGGAGACATCGGTCGATCCCGCTCGACTGCGGTTGACCCTTACTCGCGATGTGGTGTAGTCCACATTTCCTCGAACGTGTGGCCGGACGGCCGTGATCCTGGTCTGCTGTAGGGGCGCTCTCGTCTTCGTTCCACGCCGCCCGGCCTCGAGGCCGGGCGGCGTGGCGGAGCGATAGAGGTTATCGCCATCTTTCTCCTTTATGTTCCCTTTATCACTATTGTCACCTTAATCATTTTAAGTGACAAATGTAAATAAAGGACATTTATACCGATAATTGTCGGACTCTTTAGATCACCGAGTGATCACATATCCCCTGTGTGGCGTGGAAAATGGCGTCAGGCCCTCACTTTTTGCGACGGTGGTGCGTAGAATCCCGGCACACTGGTGCCGCCGTGCGCGGTGACACCAGTTGGCTGTTTCCGTAAGTGGTGGCACCCACACGACCCTGCACCGTGTGCCGTCGGGTCACCTTCGGTGCCCAGCTCCGGACGGCGGCACGCGAAAGCGCGGGGCGCGATGTGCCCGTCTCAAGGAGGACGGATTGTCTGGGCTCAACCTGGCCGCCGACGGCGGCACGGCACTGGTCCTGGACGGCATGAACCTCACACTGGTCATGGTGGTCCTGGTGGTGGCGCTGCTCGCGCTCGCCGTCGCCGGGATGCTCGTGCGTGAGGTTCTGGCCGCAGGCCAGGGGACCGAGCGGATGCAGGGCATCGCGCTCGCGGTCCAAGAGGGGGCGGCGGCGTATCTCAAACGCCAGTTCCGCACCCTGATCGTTTTCGTCATCGCCATTCCCATCCTTCTCCTCTTCCTGCCGGCGGATTCCGAATGGGTCCGTTACGGTCGTTCGCTCTTCTTCGCGCTGGGTGCCGTTTTCTCTGCCCTGACCGGATTCATCGGAATGTGGCTTGCGGTGCGGGGAAATGTCAGGGTCGCCGCGGCGGCGCGTGAGGGCGGTGAACACGCGGCCATGCGGATCGCGTTCCGCACCGGTGGCGTCGCCGGAATGTTCACGGTCGGGCTCGGACTGCTCGGCGCGGCGATCGTGGTACTCGTCTACCGGGGCGACGCGCCGATCGTGCTCGAGGGCTTCGGGTTCGGTGCCGCGCTGCTCGCGATGTTCATGCGCGTGGGCGGGGGCATCTTCACCAAGGCGGCCGACGTCGGCGCCGACCTTGTCGGCAAGGTCGAGCAGGGCATCCCCGAGGACGACCCGCGCAACGCGGCCACCATCGCCGACAACGTGGGCGACAACGTCGGCGACTGCGCGGGCATGGCCGCCGACCTGTTCGAGTCCTACGCCGTGGTGCTCGTCGCCTCGCTGATCCTCGGCCGGGTCGCCTTCGGCGTCGAGGGGCTGGTCTTCCCCCTCCTCGTCCCGATGATCGGTGTCATCACCGCGGTGATCGGCATCTTCGTCGTCGCGCCCCGCGCCAGGGACAAGAACGCCATGGCTGCGATCAACCGGGGTTTCTTCATCTCCGCGATCATCTCGGCCGTCCTGGTGGTCGTCACGGCGTTCCTCTACCTGCCGACGAGCTTCGCCGGCCTGGAGGGCGTCGGGCCGCAGATCGCGGCGCTGGAGGGCAACCCCCGTTACATCGCGATCGGCGCGGTGCTCATCGGCCTGGTGCTGGCCGCCGCGATCCAGCTGCTGACCGGATACTTCACCGAGACCAACCGCCGGCCGGTGCGTGAGATCGGGGAGAGTTCGGAGACCGGCGCGGCCACCGTCATCCTGTCCGGGATCTCGGTGGGCCTGGAGTCCGCGGTCTACTCCGCGCTGCTCATCGCCGGCGCGGTCTACAGCGCCTTCCTCCTCGGCGGCGGGGACATCACGACCAGCCTGTTCGCGGTCGCGCTCGCCGGTACCGGCCTGCTCACCACGGTCGGCGTGATCGTCGCGATGGACACCTTCGGTCCCGTGGCCGACAACGCCCAGGGCATCGCGGAGATGTCCGGCGATGTCACGGGTGCCGGAGCCGACGTCCTCACGAGCCTGGACGCTGTCGGCAACACGACCAAGGCCATCACCAAGGGGATCGCGATCGCCACCGCCGTGCTCGCCGCGACCGCGTTGTTCGGGGCCTTCCGGACCTCGGTCGAGGGCGCGCTCGGTCCGCAGGCCGACACGTTCAGCCTCTCCATCGACCGCCCGAACGTGCTGGTCGGTGTCATCATCGGGGCCTCCGTGGTGTTCCTCTTCTCCGGCCTGGCGGTCATGGCCGTGGGGCGCGCCGCCGGACGGGTGGTGCAGGAGGTGCGCGAGCAGTTCCGCACCCGGCCGGGGATCATGGACGGAACGGAGAAGCCCGAGTACGGGCGCGTGGTCGACATCTGCACCCGCGACTCGCTCCGCGAGCTCATCACCCCGGGCCTGCTCGCGGTGATGACGCCGATCGCCGTCGGCTTCGCCCTCGGCTACGCCTCGCTGGGGGCCTTCCTCGGCGGGGCGATCGCGGCCGGCGCGCTCATGGCGGTCTTCCTCGCCAACTCCGGCGGCGCGTGGGACAACGCCAAGAAGCTGGTCGAGGACGGACACCACGGGGGCAAGGGGTCGGAGTCCCACGCGGCCACCGTCATCGGCGACACGGTGGGGGACCCGTTCAAGGACACCGCGGGGCCGGCGATCAACCCGCTGTTGAAGGTGATGAACCTGGTGGCGTTGATCATCGCGCCCAGTGTGGTGATCTACGCCGACAACGTGGTGCTGCGCGTCGTCGCCACCACGGTGGCGGTCGTCGTCATCGTCGGCGCGATCGTCTGGTCCAAGCGCCGTCCGGCGACCGAGACGCCGGGGACGCCGGTGCCCGACGCCCGTGATGGTTCGCCGGCGGTGGACGCGCCCGCGGCGTCGTACGGCGCGGGGGCGGCCGTCGGCGACACCGCGCCCAGGGAACGCGAGGAGGCCGGCGTGAGCGAGCGGTGCGCCGACGACTGATCGTCCCGTCCGCGCGGATGGCGCCCCGCTCCCGACAGGGGCGGGGCGCCACCTGCATACGGCCCCTGATGGGGACGTGGCAGACTGGCAACCATGTCCGGAATGAAAGGGCTCGCCGTCATCGTGGGGGCCATGCTGCTGTTCCTGGCCGCGCTGTCGGTCGTGGCCACCCTGCTGTCGCCGTGAACGGGCGTCTGGTCATCCTGCGCCACGCGCAGGCCGAGCCCGCGCTGGGCGGCCCAGACGCCGACCGCCCCCTCACCGCCGTGGGACGCTCCCAGGCCGAGGCCGTGGGGGCGGCGCTCGCCCGTGAGGGGCTCCTGCCCGACCAGGTCATCTGCTCCACCGCGCGGCGTACCCGCCAGACGTGGGAGCTCGTGGCCCGGCACCTTGCCGCGCGGCCGGAGACCGACTACTCGGACGCCGCCTACGGCGCCGGACTCGATGACGTGTTCGGCCTGATCAACCTCGTCGATCCCGCTGTCGGGACGCTGCTGTACGTCGGGCACAATCCCACGGCCGGGATGCTCGCCTCGGCCTTCATGGAGGAGGGGCCGGTCCCCTTTCCCCCGGCGTCCGTCGCGGTGGTCGACCTCGAAGTGGAGTGGCTCTACGCGGCGCCCGGCACCGGGACCGGGCGGATCCTGCCGGCCGTTCGGTGACCGGGGCCGGGCGCCGCACCCCGCTTCGGGGACCTCAGAGGCCGAGGTCGGCCGCCTCGATCTCCTCGCGCGAGACGCCCAACAGGAAGACGACCGTGTCCAGGTAGGGCACGTTCACCGAGGTGTCGGCCTGTTCGCGTACCACCGGCTTGGCGTTGAACGCCACGCCCAGCCCGGCCGCCTGGAGCATGTCGAGGTCGTTGGCGCCGTCGCCGATGGCGACGGTCTGGGAGAGCGGAACACCGGCCTCGGCAGCGAAGCGCTCCAACGCGATGGCCTTGCCCTTGCGGTCGATGATGGGACCGACCAGTTCGCCGGTGAGCCGCCCGTCCACGATCTCCAACGTGTTGGCCGCGGAGTAGTCGATGCCCAGGCGTTCCACGAGGGCGTCGGTGACCTGGGTGAACCCGCCACTGACGATCGCGCACTCATAGCCCAGCCGCTTGAGCGTGCGGATCAGCGTCCGGGCCCCCGGGGTCAGCACGATCCGGTCGCGGACGTCGTCGATGACGGAGGCGTCGAGGCCTTCCAGGAGGGCGACCCGGCGCCGCAGCGACTCCTCGAAGTCGAGCTCGCCGCGCATCGCCTCCTCGGTCACGCGGGCGACCTCTTCGGCGCAGCCGGCGTGTTCGGCGAGGAGCTCGATGACCTCGCCCTGGATCAGGGTGGAGTCGACGTCCATGACGACCAGGTGCTTCGCGCGCCGGTGCAGACCGGCCGGCTGCACGGCCACGTCGATCGACTGGGTGGCCGCCTCCAAGGCGAGGTCGGCGCGCAGCCGCTCGGGCTCGGCCCCCGAGACGACCAGTTCGATGGAGGTCACGGGGTAGCTGGCGAGACGCTCGATGCGGTCGATGTTGGCCCCCGCGCGCGCCACGCACGACGCGATGGCGCCCAGCGCGCCCGGCCGGAGCGGGTCGGCGAGGACGGTCACGTGCAACCGTCCCTGGGGAAGCGCGCCGACGCGGCCGTTGTCGCCGCCGTCGGCGAACTCCACGTCCATGCCCAGGTCGATGGCCGTCTTCTCGACGGCCGAGCGGACCTCGGCGAACGCTCGTTCGTGGCTGACACCGGGGGCGACGCGCTCGTCGATGGCCAGCAGCGCGGCGAGGACGAGGCGGCCGCCGATGACGACCTGTTCCAGGTCGGCCAGGGTCACGGGAAAGACCGACAGGGTGCTCAGCAGCCGGGCGCTCACACCGGGACGGTCGTGCCCGGTCACGGTCACCAGCAGCGTGGAGTTCGCAAGAGTCATGGCTCTACCACGGTACTGGGGGCCTTGTGGGACGTGGGCGTCAGGTGGGTGAACAATCGCCCCGGGAATCGTCTCCCGACGACCAGGACGGGGCCGGCGAGTGCCGGCCGGTCACCGCGCCTTTTTCTTCTTCGGTTTCTTCACCCGGACGTCGATGCCGCCGAACAGGCAGGTCCCGGTCAGCCGGATCGTGGGCGAGTTGGGGTCGGTCATGGTGTCGACCCCGTTCATGCTGGTGCCGCCGAAGATGGCGGTGGTGGAGTTGATCACCCGGACACCGGGGGGAACGATGATGTCGAGCCCGCCGAAGATCACGGCGCACTGGATCACCACCTCGCGTCGGCTCAGCACGGCCTCGCGCAGGTCGAGGTCGATGCCGCCGAAGAGGACCGAGGCGTTGGTGTGGGGTTCGACCAGCCAGCGGCCCTTGCGGTCGGCCCCGCCGAAGACGGCGATGATGTTCTCCCGCCCCTGTCCGCCGGCCGCGATCCGGTGGGCCTCCTCGGAGGAGACGGACAGTCCGGTGGGCTCGTCGGTGGACGGGACACCGGCGGCCGGGAGGTCGGCGGTGATGGGGACGAGGTCGCCGAGGGTTTTGGAGCGGTACAGCGCGTCGATGCGTTCGGAGTGCTCCTCGGGGGTGAGCCGCCCCTCAGCCAGTGCTTCGCGGAGCCGGTCGGCGACCCGGTCACGGTCGGCATCCGAGGCACGGATGTGGTCGGGCTCCATCGCGGTGCTTCCTCCTGGCTGGTCAACGGGTCCGTGTGTGATCAAGATTACTTCTTGGCTTCGCGGGAGCGGGTGCGTACGCTGACACCGCCGAACATGCACAGCCCGGTGAGAAGGACGACGGGGGCGTCCGGGGCGGCCGGGTTGTCCAGCTCGGCCGTGCTGACGCCGCCGAACAAGGCGGAGACCCTCGAGCGCACCCGTACCCCTGGCGGGACGGTGAGCGTGAGCCCGCCGAAGATCACGGCGCACTGGATGACGACCTCGGATTGGCTCAGCACGGCCTCGCGCAGGTCGAGGTCGACGCCGCCGAAGAGGACCGAGGCGTTGGTGCGTGGTTCGACGAGCCAGCGCTCCTTGCGTTCGGCCGCGCCGAACACGGCGACGATGTTCTCCGAGCCGACACTGGAGGCGAGCAGGTTCGGGTCGGCGCCGACGAGGTTCGGGGCGGGCGCGCTGGGACGCGCGCCCCCGGGCAGGTCGGCGGTCAACGGCGCGAGTTCGCCGATGGTCTTGGCCGCGTAGACGGCCTCCAGCCGCTCACCGTGCTCGTCGTGGTCGAGACGGCCTTCGGCCAGGGCCTCTCCCAGCAGCGCGGCGACACGGTCGCGGTCGGCATCCGACGCGCGCAACGATCCTGGGTCGGGGAGGGGAGCCGGGGTGTGAGGGTTCGCCATGATTCTCAGTATCGGTTCGTCTGGTCGGGCCCGGGATCCGGAGACGACCCTGGCGTTCCCCTGACCTTCGACCGTCCCGACCCTGATCGTCTTGTGGCGGAGGTCAACCGCCGACCGCGGAACAGTAGGCGGCGACCCTGGCCCGGCGGACCGCGCCGTCGAGGAGGCGCAGTGCCTCGCGCCGCGCCCGCATCTGGGCGGTGTCCAGTCCCCGACCAGGGTCTTCGCCGGCGAGGTGGACCACGACGGCCAACCGGTCGGCGAGGGCGGCGACCCGGTGTGCCCGCGGGGGATGGCCCGGGGGCAGCCCCGGCGTGGGGGAGCGCTCCGCGTCGCGCAGGGCGGACAGGGCCCGGACGACCTCGGGCCCCCACGGGGCGATGTCGTCGATCCGTCCGAACAGGTCGGTCGACTCGCGTACCGCGAGGGTGAGCCGGTGTTCGGCGTCGGCCAGGGGGAGCGGTTCGGGCATGCTGTCGACGGCGGGGTAGGGCGTCCAGAGGACACCCACGTAGGATGAGCCCCGCCGGTCTTCACCGGGGACGAGCCCCACCTGTCGGTCGCCCAGGCGCACCAGTACGGCCTCGCGGGCCTCGATCGCGGCCTTGTTGAGCTCTGCCGGCCCCACGAGCCCCAACGGGTCGCCGGGGACCGGCAGGCACAGCCGGAACGCGCTCAGGCCGCGCGGGCGCAATCCGGCCAGCGCCGCGCGTAGCGGAGTCCCGGCCGTGATGAGCGGGTCGCCGTCGGGGAGGGCGCCGACGACGTGGGGACCGGTGTTCCGCTCCACCGCGTCGACCGCGTCGTCCAGGCCGACCCGGCCGGACAGCCACGCGTTCCCCCAGGCGGTGAGCGGTGCGGAGGACAGTTCTCGAAGCATCGGTGCCAGCCTAGATCGGCCGCCGGACCACCAGGGGCGTCCAGTATGTTCGCTACTCGGGCGCGACGAAGGAGAGCGATGAACGGGCATGTGCTGCGCATGAGCGGTGTGGGCGTACGCCGGGGGGCGGCGGAGCTGCTGCGCGACGTGGACTGGGTCGTTGAGGAGGAGGACCGCTGGGCCGTCATCGGGCCCAACGGGGCGGGCAAGACGACGCTGTTGCGGATCGCCGCGACGCAGTTGTTCCCGACGTCCGGATCGGTGGACGTCCTGGGCGAACGCATGGGCGAGGGAGACGTGTTCGAGCTCCGGCCGCTCATCGGGTTCGCCGGGTCGGCGGTCGCCAACCAGGTGCCCGACACCCAGAACGTCCTCGACCTCGTCATCAGCGCCTCCTACGGTTACCTGGGCCGTTGGGGGGAGGAGTACGGGCAGCCCGACCACGACCGTGCGTATGCGATGTTGGGGCAGTGGGGGGCGCGTCACCTCGCCGATCGGGCGTTCGGCACGCTGTCGGAGGGGGAACGCAAACGGGTGCTGATCGCCCGGTCGCTGATGTCCGACCCGGAGCTGCTGCTGCTCGACGAGCCCGCCGCGGGGTTGGACCTGGGTGGGCGCGAGGACCTGGTACGCCGCCTGGCCACGTTGGCCGCCGACATCGACGCCCCGGCACTGGCGGTCGTGACCCATCACGTCGAGGAGATCCCGGCCGGATTCACGCACGGCCTGCTGCTGCGTGAGGGGCGGGTCGTGGCGGCGGGGCCGTTGGAGTACGTCATGACGGCCGACAACCTCAGCGAGACGTTCGGCCTGCCCCTGAAGGTGGAGCGTGTGGGCGACCGTTGGAGCGCGCGGGCGGTCTGATCGCTGTCGCCGCCGGCCGGGTCGCCGCAACGCCCGGCCGGCGCGTCGGCCCCGCGGTGCGCGCGTCTTTCCTCGGTGGTGGGCAAGCGTGCGGGGGGCGCCCGAACGCTCCCGCCGTAGGAGGGCCGGGAGGCCCGTCCGGACCTGACGGCCGACACGCCGGGGCGGCGTCGGGCCGTGCGCGTCCAGCGCGGCGCGTACCGTCCAGCCCGTCCCCTCCCTTCCCCCGGGGGCGCCCACGCCTCACCGACACCAGATTCGTACACTGTATGCAAATCTGGTTCGGGCGTCATGGCACGGACAGGGCCGAAACGGGCGCGCGGCGTCCCCGACACGAAGGGCGCGGATGACGTGGTGGGAGGCGCTCGCCGTTCTGGCGGCGGGCATCGGCGCGGGGGGAATCAACGCGGTCGTGGGGTCGGGGACGCTGTTCACGTTCCCGGTGCTGCTGGCGCTGGGATACCCGCCGGTGGTGGCGACGGTCTCCAACAGCATCGGCCTGGCGCCGGGGTCGCTCACCGGCGCGATCGGCTACCGGCGTGAACTCGCCGGCCAGCGGACCCGGATACTGCGCTTCGGCGCCATGTCCTTCCTCGGCGCGATCACCGGCTGCGTGCTCCTGTTGACCCTGCCGGAGGAGGTCTTCACCTTCGTCGTCCCGGTCCTCATCCTGCTCGCCTGCACCCTGATCATCGCCCAGCCGCGGATCAACGCCTGGATGCGGCGACGGCGGCCCTCCCGCCCCAACGGTGGGCCACTGCTGCCGCTGGGGGTCTACGGAGCAGGCGCCTACGGCGGCTACTTCGCCGCCGCGCAGGGCATCGTCCTGATCGGGCTGCTGGGTTCGGCGCTGGACGACGACATCCAGCGGATCAACGCGCTGAAGAACGCGCTGACGTCGATCGTGAACGGTACCGCCGCGGTCTTCTACATGATCTTCGCCAACCCGAGCTGGCCGGTGGTCGGACTCATCGCCGGAGGGGCGATCGTCGGCGGTTATCTCGGGGCCAAGGTCGGCCGCAGGCTCAAGCCGCTGGCGCTGCGCATCCTCGTCGTGGTCATCGGGCTGACCGCGGCCGTCCAGCTGCTCATGGACGCGCTGGGCGGCTGAGCCCGTGCCCGGTGGCGGGCACGGGCGGGGTGAACGGCTACTTCCGCGAGAAGTAGCCGCGGCGGTCGGCGTCCTCGATGAGGGCGGTGGCGTAGGAGCCGAGCGCCTCGGACCCCTCGGCGATGATCCGGACCTTCTCCAGCACCTGGTCCTTGGTGACGCCGTACTGCACCCAGGTTCCGCCGTCGGTGTGCCAGTTGGCGAGCATGGGGGCGAGCCGGTCGATGGCCTTGGCGAAGCGGGCCTCGGGGGTGAGGCGGGCCTCGAACTCCTCCCACAGCCCGCGCGCGTAGGTGGCCTGGTCCTTGGGGAGCAGGGCGAAGATCCGGTCGGCGGCGACCCGTTCGCGCTCGGCCTGGGAGGCCGACATGCGCGTGTCGTAGACGAAGGTGTCCCCCGCGTCGATCTCGACGATGTCGTGGACGAGGAGGAGCTCCACCACGTGTTCGATGTCGGTCCCCTGGGGCGCGTACTCGGCGAACACCCGCGCGGTCAGGGCGAGGTGCCAGGAGTGCTCGGCGTCGTTCTCCCTCCGGGAACCGTCGACGAGCAGGTTGCGGCGCAGGATCCGCTTGAGCTTGTCGACCTCAAGGATGAACCGGAGCTGGGCCGTGAGTCGTTCGTGATCAACCCCGCTGGCGTACACCGGTGCCGGTTCAGTCACGTAAGTCGCCCTCCTAGAGAAGCTTGTCGCACGCGGGTCCCGGTGGAGAGGCGCTTGGCCACCTGGCGGAGCGGCGGCAGGGGGCGCTGGGGCCGTCCGGGCCGGGGAGGACACGCGTGATTAGCCATCACGTTAACCAAAACCAGGGGAAGATGCTCAGCCCACCATGGGGATGATCCCATGGAACGCGCACACGCTGACGCGAGAGCGTCCACCGAGGGAGGCTGCATGGAGCGACGGGTTAACGGCCGGTCACGTCTCATCGTGGTTGGCGGTGATGCCGGGGGGATGAGTGCCGCCTCTCAGGCGCGCCGCCGACGCGGTCCCGACGACCTGGAGATCCTCGCCCTGGAACGTGGCGCGCACACCTCTTACTCGGCGTGCGGCATCCCGTACCTGGTCGGGAAAACGGTATCGAGTGCCGACGAGCTGATCGCCCGCGCCCCCGACACCTTCCGCCGAGATTACGCCATCGATGTGCGCACCGGTACCGAGGTGACGGCCATCGACCTGGAACGACGTGTTGTCGGGATGATCGGTGGGGATGGGATGTTTCACGAGGAACATTTTGATCACCTCCTGATCGCGACCGGAGCCGTGCCGCGCCGTCCCGACCTTCCCGGTGCCGACGCCCAGGGGATCCATGGGGTGCAGACCCTCGATGACGGCATCCGGCTGCGCGCCGAGGTCGATGAGCGCTCCCCACGTCGCGCGGTGGTGGTCGGCGGCGGCTACATCGGGTTGGAGATGGCGGAGGCGTTCCTCGAACGGGGTGTCGAGGTCGACCTCATCGAGGCGGGGCCCGAGCCCATGGGCACGCTCGATCCCGACATGGGCCGTTTGGTGCGTGACGCGGTATGCGAGATGGGGGTGCGCTTCTTCCCCGGGACACGGGTGACCGGATTCGACACCAAGGACGGCCGGGTGCGCGCGGTCCTGACCGAGGACGCCGAGTTCCCCGCCGACATCGTCGTGCTGGGCATGGGGGTCCGGCCCAACAGCGACCTCGCGCGACAGGCCGGTCTGGAGGTCGGGCCCACGGGTGGGATCGTCGTCGACCCCCGGATGCGCACCTCGGTCGAAGGGGTCTGGGCGGCGGGTGACTGCGTGCAGACCGTCCACCGGATATCGGGGGCGCCCGTCGCGATCGCGCTGGGCACCCACGCCAACAAGCAGGGCCGGGTCGCGGGTATCAACATCGCCGGTGGGTACGCGCGCTTTCCCGGCGTCGTGGGGACGGCCATCACCAAGATCTGTGGGGTCGAGGTCGCGCGCACGGGGCTCGGCGAGGCCGAGGCCCGGCGGGCCGGGTTCGAGTTCGAGACGGTGACGGTGAGGTCCTCGACCCGTGCCGGGTACTACCCGGGAGCCTCGATGATGACGCTCAAGCTCATCGCCGAGCGCCGGACCGGCCGGTTGCTCGGCGGTCAGATCGTCGGTCGCGAGAACGCGGGCAAGCGTGTCGACGTGCTGGCCACCGCGCTGTGGAACGAGATGACCGTCGAGGAGATGGCGGGGATGGACCTCGGATACGCGCCGCCCTTCTCACCGGTGTGGGATCCGGTCCTCGTGGCGGCGCGGAAGCTGGAAGGGGCTCTCTGAGGGAGAGTGGCGTATCAGCGCACGTCAGAGCGGCGATGGCGAGAGTGGCATCCCGAATAGGACGTAAATGGTTTTTGTCTGTTTTTGGGAGGATTCTCGTGTAGAACAGGTTCGACGACAAGGTCGTCCCATCGCCGGCGGAGGCTCGGGACTGGGCCGGGCCACCGCTCTCCAGGTGGCCCGCGAGGGCGCGAAGCCCGCCCTTGTCGACCTGAACGAGGAGGGCCTCGCCGAGGCGGCCGCCGCCGTCAAGCGGGTCGCCCCGCAGGCCGAGGTCACCACGATCGTCGCCAACGTCGCGGCCGAGGACGGCACACGTGGCTACGTCGACAAGACGATCGAGGTCTACGGCCGCATCGACGCCTTCTCCGGCAACGCCGGCATCGAGGGCGGGCAGGACCTCACCCAGGACTTCGGGGCGAGGAGTTCGACCGTGTCGTATCGGTCAACCTGCGCGGGGTCTTCCTCGACCTCGAGTACGTCCTGCCCGTCATGCGGGAGCAGGGCCACGGCACGGTCGTCGACACCACCCGCGTCGGCGGGATCCGGGGTGTGGGCGACCGGTCCGGCTACGCCGCCTCCAAGCACGGCGTCGCCGGCCTGACCCGCGGCTCCGGCGTCGAGTACGGCCGGTTCGGGATCTCCGTCAAGGCCATCGCCCCCGGCGCCATCGTGACTCCCATGGTCGAGGCCTCGCTCAAGCAGATCGACCCCGTCAACCGGGAGGCCGCGGGCAAGGAGTTCGTCAGCGTCAACCCGACGAAACGGTCCGGCGGGCCGGTGGCGGCCTTCCTGCTGTCCGACCAGTCCTCCTCCAGCAACGCCACGGTCGTCGCGATCGACGGCGGGCAGTCCGAGAAGTACTGACCCGTTCCACGAGGACGGTCACACCGCCCTCGCCAGGCCCGCCGCGTTACGGGGGCGGACCGATCGCGTCGGCGCTCGGTGGGGCGGCGCGCGGAGAAGGAGCGCGGCGGGACACGGCGCGGATCAGCGGAACCGTACCGTCTCCTCCACCGCGGAGGTCAGGTGCAGGTGGAACCACTCGGTGAGCGCGCGGTCGACCAGCACGCTGCCGGGGGTCGGTGGTCCGGGGACCAGGCCGGGCTCGGGGCCCATCGTGTGAGCGAGGTCGGGGATCACCACGTGGCGCAGGGCCGGTGCCGGATGGTAGGGGGCGAGCGCGTCGTGGAAGGCCTGGCCGTGCTCGGGGCGGATCACCTCGTCGAGCCCGCCGGTGATCACCAGCAGGGGCGGCAGGGGCGCCCGCGCGCCGATCTCGGCGGCCCGCGCGGTGAAGTCCAGCCAGGCCGCGGCCTCGCGTGACTGCTCGCTCCAGTGGTAGGCGATGCCGAGATGGCGCTCGCGCGCCGCGAGCACCGGGGTGGGGTCGATGATGGGGTTGACGACCGCCATCGCGCCGATGGGAAGCCGGCTCTCGGCCAGCGCGAGAAGGGCCGCGGCCCCGCCGGCGCCGACCCCCGCCAACCCGAACGGACCGTCGTGGACGGGGAAACGTTCCCGCAGTTCCTCGGCCACCTCCACGAGCTCCATGGCGGCCTGCTCGATGACCGGACCGTAGAGGTGGAGGAGGTAGTCGGACTGGCCGAGATGGTTGACCTCGGCGACGCCGCCCTTGGGCAGGCGCGCCCCGAACATGGGCAGACCGAGGTAGAAGCGCCACGCGGGCAGGCGCGTCAACGGCAGTGTCCCGGCCAGGGCGGCCTCACTGCGCGGTGGCTCGAACGCGTGTAACGCGATGACCATCGGAGCCGCTCCGCCATCGTAGGGCGGCACCGCGACGTAGGGCACTCCGGCGGCGAATCCGGTCAACGGCCGGGCGAGCGTGCCGTCTGCTACCACTGAGGGTCCCTCCCCTGATCGAACCCCTCGTTACCGGACGCCGCGAGGACGGCCGGTCATACGCCTTGTCGTGTGGAGCCGACGAGGACGGAGCCGTCGGGAGCCCGGGGCACCGTGACGGCTGGGCACGTGGACAGGACGCTGCCACGCCACTCCCCCGTGACGTGTCGGCGCCGCTGCGCGTTCCCCCGATAGCCGACCGCCGTAGCGTCCGGTCCACCGTGTTCATCCTGCCAACCCGGGCACCGTCGTGAGGGTGCCGCGGTGAAATTACCTTATCGCCCTTTTTGTGAGAAACGTGGATCTCGTCCGAAATCTACCGTGGACCGAAGTGCCGACTGAGATAACTGTGGACGAGGAGTTTCGCTTCGGTGATCAGTGTCGGATCCCCATCCGGATCGTGGCGGAAGGCCAGTTTGAGGACCGCGTCGGAGGCTTCGACCGCGACCATGACGGCGCGGTCGAGTTCCTCTCCCTCCTTGGCCTCGGTGGTCGTGACGACGAGTTCGCGCAGTCGATTGGCGATGACCTGGTTGTTGTCCGCCTCGGGATCGAGGAGCCGGACGTCCACGACGTCACCGAAGTGCAGGCTGCGGAAACCCGGCACCGTCCGGTGCATGTCGATGTACTCGTCGATGATGGCCTCGACCGCCTCGGTCCAGTGCTCGAACGCCTCCTCGGCCAGGCGCTGGGTCACCCGCATGCTGAACAGGTCCAGGTAGCGCAGCCCCAACGCCTGGGTGATGGCCTTCTTGTCGGGGAAGAACTGGTACACCGACCCGATCGCCACACCGGCGCGTTCGGCGATCCGGGTGGTCGACAGCTCGCCGTAACCCCCCTCGTCGAGGAGCTCGGCGCAGGCGTCGAGCATCCGTTGCACGCGGGCCATGCTGCGCTGCTGTGCCGGAAGCCGGCGCAGGGGGGCGTGCGCCAGGGCAGGCTGGGACGTGTCGACACGCGCGTGGCGGGAGAGGGGCGGGGTGCCCGATCCGTCGGGGGTTCCGGAATCGCGACGCGGCCAGGGCGTGGCGGACGCGGAGCTGCGGGAAGTAGTCGTCACGTCTCTATCATGCCTTTCTGAATTCAAATGGTTCCCGTACTATTCCGGTTTTGGACGCGCGTCCGGTGGCATGAACCGTTCTGGCCACTTCCGGACTTCTCGTGTGTTCCCGGCCGGACACGCTCCCAGAGGAGTTGACGTGCCAAGCACCGACCATTCCGATTCGTCCACCGTTCTCTTCCCCAGGGATTTCCTATGGGGGGTTGCGACAGCGGCCTACCAGGTCGAAGGCGCGTCCGAACAGCGGGGAGCCTCGATCTGGGACGAGTTCTGCCGCATACCGGGCCGAATTGCCGACGGGTCCTCTGGGCGAGTCGCCTGTGATCACTACCATCGATTCCCCGGCGATGTCGCGTTGATGGCCGAACTCGGACTTAGCGCCTATCGCTTTTCCATCTCCTGGCCGCGGATCATGCCGCTGGGGCGGGGACGGATCGATACGGCGGGGGTCGATTTCTACGCCCGGCTGATCGATGAGCTCCTGGCCGTGGGTATCGAACCGGTCCCCACGCTCTACCACTGGGACCTTCCCCAGGCCCTGGAGGAGGAGGGCGGCTGGCTCGTCCGGAGCACCGCCGAACGCTTCGCCGACTACGCGCGGGCGGTCGCCGCCCGTCTCGGCGACCGGGTCACGCGCTGGATCACCCTGAACGAGCCGTTCGTGCACATGGCCTACGGCTACGCCTTCGGCGTGCACGCACCTGGCCGGACCCTCATGTTCGACGCCCTTCCGGTCGCCCACCACCAGCTGCTGGCGCACGCCTTGGCGGCCCGCGCGCTACGTGACGGTGGCCACCAGGTGCTCCTGGCCCACAACCACACCCCGGTCGTTCCGGCGAGCGGCGCGCCGCAGGACCGGGCCGCCGCCCAGGTCTACGACGCCCTGCACAACAGGCTCCTCCTCGACCCGCTCCTCCTGGGGCGTTACCCCGACCTGGCGGCACTGGCGGCGCTGGGGGCCCCGGACCTCGGGGATTTCGTGCGGGACGCGGACCTGGACCTGATGGCCGGGTCGTTGGACGGGCTCGGCGTCAACTACTACATGCCGACGCTCGTCGCCGCACCGGGGCCAGGGGAGGCGCTGCCCTTCGCCCTGCCGGACTACACCTCCCGGTTTCCGGGCACGCCGGTGACGGCCTTCGGCTGGCCGGTGGCGCCGGAGGGGCTGTACCGGGTGTTGACCGGGCTGCGTGACCGTTACGGTGCCGCGCTTCCGCCGCTCCACGTCACCGAGAACGGTTGCTCGCGGGCCGATACCCCGGACGGGGCCGGGCGCGTCGCCGATCCCGAGCGCATCGACTACCTCGACCGTCATCTGCGGGCCCTCGTCGCGGCGAAACGGGACGGGGTGGATGTCCGTGGCTATTTCGTGTGGTCGCTACTGGACAACTTCGAGTGGGCGGAGGGGGTCACCCAGCGCTTCGGCCTGGTGCACGTCGACTACCGGACCCAGGCGCGCACCCCCAAGGACTCCTTCGCCTGGTACCGGGACCGCATCGCCCGCGCTCGGGCCGGTACGGCGTGACGCCCGTCGAAGGCCCGGGCGTTTCTTACTTTTTGGGGTTAAAAACCCCCGCGTTTCCTTGGAGGGAGGGGAGAAGATCAGTAACGTCGCGGCATGACCGCTGCCGCAGAGATCCCCTCCAGCGTCGAGGCCTTCATCCGCGACCTGCCCAAAGTGGAACTTCACGTCCACCTGGAAGGGTCGATGCAGCCCGCCACGCTGCTCGAACTCGCCCGCAAACACGGCGTCGACGACCTACCGGACACGATCGAGGCGATCGCCGACTACTACGAGTTCCGCGACTTCCCGCACTTCATCGACGTCTATATCAACTCGGTGCGGACGCTGCGCGACGAGTCCGACTTCGCGCTGTTGACGCGCGACGTGGCGCGTCGCCTGGCCGCACAGAACGTCCGCTACGCGGAGGTGCACCTCAGCCTCTACAACCACCTGCTGCGGGGTGTCCCCGCACAGGTGGTGTTCGCCGGGGTCGAGCACGGGCGGATCGAGGCCGAGCGCGAACACGGCATCCGGTTGCGCTGGATCCCCGACTTCCCCGGCGACTACGGGGTCGAGGCGGGTGAGAGGACCCTGGAGGCGGTGCTCGCCCACGGCCCCGCCAGCGTCGTCGGCTTGGGCATCGGCGGGATCGAGGTGGACCGCGACCCGTTCGCCGACGTCTACGCGCGGGCCCGGGCCAACGGGCTGCACAGTCTGCCCCACGCCGGGGAGAACGGCGGTCCCGGACGGGTCTGGTCGGCGATCCGGGTCCTGGGGGCCGAACGCATCGGCCATGGCATCGACAGCATGAAGGATCCCGAGCTCGTGGCCTATCTGCGGGAGACGCAGCTTCCCCTGGACGTCTCACCGACCTCCAACCTGCGCACCCGCGCCGTCGAAGCGATCGGGGACCACCCGTTGCCGCGCATGGTGGAGGAGGGGCTCATGGTGACGCTCAACTCCGACGACCCGCCGATGTTCGGGACGGACCTGACCAACGAGTACCGCACCGCCTACCGGATCGGCCTGGGGCTCGACGACCTGGCGGGCCTGGCCCGTAACGGCGTCACGGCGTCCTTCCTGGACGACGCGGCGAAGCGGGAACTGACCGCGGAGATCGACGCCCTGGTGGCGCGCTCCTGAGGCGAGGGGCGGCGGCGTCAGCCCCTGGTGCGCAGCGGATCGCCCGACCAGGGGCTCGGCGTCCCCTTGGCGTCGAAGAAGTCGCCCCCCTTGCGGCGCATGTCGTCGCTTCCCCAGTTCGCGGGCTCCTGCGCGTCGACCCTGCGCATCCGCGGGATGTGCTTGCGGCAGTGGATGTAGGCCTCCTCGACCCGCGCCACCACCCACATCTGCGCGCGTTGGCCGGGGACGGCCGGTTCCGGCAGGTCGGGGCTGTGCCGGCGGAGTTCCACGTCGTCGAGGATGGCGGCGCGCCCGTTGACGTGCAGGCCGATGTGGTCGCGCTCGAAGTCGAGGAACATGAGACCGATATGCGGGTTCTCGCGGATGTTCCCGACGCTGGCGAGGACCCCGTTGCCCCGGTACTCGGGGTAGGCGAGGGTGCGCCGGTCGATGACGTGGACGAAGCCGGGCGGGCCGGCGCGCAGACTGGAGTCGCATTCGCCGCGTGAGTCGGAGGTGGCGACGAACACCATCTCCTGGCGTGCGATGAATTCGCGCATGCGGGGGTTGAGGTGGTCCAGGACCTGGTCCCGGTAGAAGCGTCGGGCGCGCTCCGAGGTGCCGTACAGCTCCTGCATGTGATGCTCACCGGCCGAGCCCGGGAGGCGTCCCGAGTCCTCCCCGGGCTGCTCCTGCCAGTGGGCGCGACGGTCGCCGGTTTCGGACATGCTCCCTCTCCATCTGCGATGATCGCGCCTGATTGTGCCATCTTCAACCTAGTTGTGGCGAGAAGAAGACGGAGTGAGGCCTTTCGCCTCTTGCTGTTTTGCTCCCGATTAGTGGCGATTTGTCGATAAAAATGGCTCCCGGTATTTCCTCAGGAGGCGGCCTCTGAACCAGAGGGGCCATCCAGTCCGGTCGCACAGGTGCTCCGGTCTTCCGCCCAGGTCAGTGGCGCCTGTTCCGCCGCCGCCCCCTCGTACAGGACGGGAACGCCCCCATCGTTCCGGGTGGGAAGCCACTCGCCCTCGATGACTTCATCGCCCGGCATGGCCAGCCGCAGTACGCCGGTCTCGGCGGTGGGAGGTGTGGAAGGCGAGGTTCCCCAAGCCGTAATGGACGTAGGCGCCGTCGAGGTGGCCGCCCGGTCCGAGGACGTGGGAGTGCCCGCCGACGACGGCGGCGGCGCCGGCCTCGACCAGCCGCCGGGCGAGATCGGACGCGTGCGGCAGTGGGCAGTGGTCGCCCTCACGGCCCCAGCGCAGGAACACGACGACGGTGTCGGCCTCGGCGGCCCGGACCGCGGTGACCAGCCGTTGGGGGTCTTCTCCCTTGGCGGAGGCCAGGCCGGCGGTCCACTCGGCCATCAGGTGGTCGTCCAGGACGTCGGTCGCCCCGAAGAGGGCGACGCGGTTGCCGGAGGCATCGAGGGCGTGCGGGGCGTAGGCGGCATCGGCGTCTGGACCGGCGCCCACGAGGGGGAGGCCGGCCTCCCCCTCGTGGGCGAGGGTGTCGGCCGGACCGGCGGGTCCGTGGTCCATGCCGTGGTTGTCGGCGAGGGGGGCGACGTCGAGGCCCGCCTCACGGAGCGCGGTGAAGGCCGTCGCGGGCGCGCGGAACAGGAACCGCCCGCCCGGAGCCGGCGTGCCGGCCTCGGTCACCGCCGTCTCCGGGTCGACCATCGCGATGTCGGCGGCGGAGAGCGTGGAGCCGACGTCTCCCAGCGCCTCCGCGGGGAAGGCGTCCAGCCGGGAGCGGAGCACGCCCTCGAAGTGGACGTCGCCGCCGAAGGCGATGGTGAACGGCACGGGGAGGCGGCCCTTTCGCCCCCCGCTCGGGCAGGACGCGCCGGCGACGGCCTCGGCTCCGGAGCCGAGCGCCGCTCCGTCGGCACCGCAGGACGTGGTGGTGAGGACGAGGAGGGCGAGCGCGGCCCGTAGCCGGTGGGACGTGCCGAGGGGGATGGGGGGCACGCGGACTCCGAATGCGTGAGTGAGACGCAGGTCGCACTCGTGACGCGCTCCGGGGATGGTGAGTTGTCGGAGTTCTCCGATGCGCCTGGTTGTGACTTGGGTCACCGCCAGCGGCGCACCCCCTCGGTGGGGCTGTCCACTGTGTCATACTTCACGGCTTATCTGTACTCGCTCGTTTTCTTGAGCTATTCCAGTTTGTGTCCTATGCTTGCGGCCATGGACAACGCCACCGACCTCCGCGCGGCCGGTCTGCGGGTCACCGCGGCCCGGCTGGCGATCCTCGACGCGGTCCGGGAGGGCAACCACCTGGACGCCGAGCACGTCGCACAAGCGGTCCGCGGCAAAGTGGGACACGTATCCACCCAGGCGGTCTATGACGCGCTCCACGCGCTGACCGGCGCCGGACTGCTGCGCCGCATCGAGCCCGCCGGTTCGCCGGCGCGCTACGAGGCGCGCGTCGGGGACAACCACCACCACCTCGTCTGCCGTGAATGCGGTGAGGTCACCGACATCGACTGCGTCGTGGGAGAGGCTCCCTGCCTGGAACCGTCGCAGACGAACGGCTACACCATCGCCGCGGCCGAGGTCGTGTTCTGGGGCGTGTGTCCGAACTGCCAGACCAAGGATGGCGACTCCTCCGGCGACAGCGTCGGCGCCCCCGCGCGCCCGGCGTGACGCCCGATCCCCGCGTCCGATCCCTCCCGGCGTAACCGGGTTCCTCCGCGAGCCACGAGGCCGGCTTGATCATGACCCGAAAGGTGCAAGCAGTGGTTGCTTACAGCACGGACGACAACGGTATCCCGGCACCGAGCGACGGTCTCTCGCAGTCGGTGGGCCCCAACGGCCCGCTGTTGCTGCAGGACCACTTCCTGATCCAGAAGATGGCGCACTTCAACCGCGAGCGGGTGCCCGAGCGCGTCGTGCACGCCAAGGGCGGCGGTGCCTTCGGTGAGCTGGAGATCACCGAGGACGTCAGCCAGTACACCAAGGCGGACCTGTTCCAGAAGGGCAAGAAGACCCCGCTGCTGCTGCGCTTCTCCACCGTCGCCGGTGAGCTGGGCAGCGCCGACACCGCCCGTGACCCGCGTGGTTTCGCCCTGAAGTTCTACACCGAGCAGGGCAACTACGACATCGTCGGCAACAACACGCCGATCTTCTTCATCCGCGACCCCTCGAAGTTCTCCGACTTCATCCACTCGCAGAAGCGGCGTGCCGACAACCAGCTGCGCGACCACAACATGCAGTGGGACTTCTGGACCCTCAACCCCGAGTCGGCCCACCAGGTCTCCTTCCTGATGACCGACCGCGGCACCCCGAAGACCTGGCGTCACCAGCACGGCTTCGGTAGCCACACCTTCCTGTGGTACAACGCCAACGGCGAGAAGTTCTGGGTCAAGTACCACTTCAAGACCGAGCAGGGCATCGAGAACTTCACCGCGGCCGAGGCCAAGGCCTTCGAGGCCGAGGACCCCGACCTGCACCGCCGTGACCTGTGGGAGTCCATCAAGAAGGGCGACTACCCGGCCTGGACCGTCAACGTCCAGATCATGCCCTTCGAGGACGCCGCCGACTACCGGTTCAACCCGTTCGACCTCACCAAGGTGTGGCCGCACGCGGACTACCCGGAGATCACGATCGGCCGGTTCGTCCTCAACCGGAACCCGGAGAACTACTTCGCCCAGATCGAGCAGGCGGCGTTCAGCCCGTCCAGCCTGGTGCCGGGCATCGCGATGAGCCCGGACAAGATGCTTCAGGGCCGGCTCTTCTCCTACCCCGACACCCAGCGCTACCGGATCGGCCCGAACTACCTGCACCTGCCGGTCAACCAGCCGAAGTCCCCGGTCAACAGCTACAACTTCGACGGTCCGATGGCCTACCGCTACGGTTCGGACCCGGTCTATGCCCCCAACACCGTTGGTGGCCCGGCCGCGGACCCGGAGTTCCACAAGGGCGAGAGCTACCACGTCGCGGGTGAGATCGTCCGCTCCGCCTACGACCTCCACAAGGAGGACGACGACTTCGGTCAGCCGCGCGCGCTGTGGGAGAAGGTCCTCTCCGAGACCGACCGCGCCAACATGGTGAGCAACATCGTCGGCCACGCCTCGGCCCCCGAGGTCACCGCCGACATGAAGAAGCGTGTGGTCGAATACTGGACCAACGTCCACCCCGACCTCGGCGCCGGCGTCGCGAAGGGCCTCGGCGTCCAGGCCTGAGTGATCGTCCAGGTGGTCGGTCTGTGAGGCCGACCGCCGCCCGCACCCCGGGTGGGATCTCGGTATCCCGCCCGGGGTTTTCTTTTTGCTACTTTCGCGCGTGTTGACGGAATGATCCACATTTCTCCCTTCAACTATATTTCGTAGGAAATTAGTAATCCCCTCTTCTGGACTCGGGTTTTTCCAGGGAAAGCGTTCCGTGTGGTGACGGCGGTAAGCTGATCTTGCTCTGAACGGAGCCGTGAGCTGCGTCGACTCTCGGTCCGGGGGTGATGTGCGCTCTGCGGGAGTTTCGGGGGATTGCCGAAATTCGGCGGAAAAAGCCTGCCTTCCGCGCAGGGCTGCTAACGTAACCATTCGTCGGCGCGCCGGAGCGGGAAAACGTACCTTCCGGATGTCCCGTGCCGAGAAGGGTCGCTCCGGCCGTCGATGTCAGAGCGAGGAAACGTCCGGGGATCCCCGTACCTCGAAAGCGACCCGTGCTTCACCGACCCCCACCGCGGTGACGATCCGCCCTTGATGGGTCACTTTCCGTAACGTATTGAGCGAAAGGTCCTTCCGAACATGCGCAAGAAGCTCTACACCTCGGCCTCCGCGGCCCTGCTGGCCGCGGGGCTCACCGGGGCCTTCGCCCCCCACGCGGCGGCCGACCAGCTGACCGATGGAACCGGTGGAGTGGTCGCCGGCAACCAGGTCAGCGTGCCCGCCGACATCAAGGCGAACCTCTGCGGCAACTCCCTCGCCGTCCTCGGGATCTCCGAGGCCGAGTGCACGCAGGTGGCCAAGGTCCTCTACGCGGCCAGCGGCAAGGGGCAGGCGAGCCAGCAGACGGACGGCTCGGGCGGGATCGCCAGCGGCAACCAGATCAACATCCCGGTGGACGCGGCGATCGAGGTCTGCGGGAACTCCGTGGCCGTCGGTGGGATCTCCGAGGCCGAGTGCACCAAGATCGTCGAGAAGGTGGCCGACTCCCAGGAGAACGAGCAGCGCACCAGTGGCGCCGGCGGGATCGCCAGCGGCAACCAGATCAACGTCCCCGTCGACGTCGCCGTCAACATCTGCGGCAACTCCATCGGCGTCCTCGGCATCTCCAAGGCCGAGTGCAACACGGTCATCAACGTCATCCACGAGGCGCCGGAGAACAAGGCGGGCGGCCAGCAGACGGACGGCTCGGGCGGGATCGCCAGCGGCAACCAGGTGACCGTTCCGGTCGACGCCGCGGTCGAGATCTGCGGCAACGCCGTCTCCGTGCTCGGCCTGGGCGAGGCCGAGTGCGTCTCCGAGATCTCCGACGAGCAGAAGCCGCCCGCGGAGGACCCCAAGCCCGGGGACGACTGCAAGGGCAAGGACGAACACGGTTACGACACCGACTGCGAGGAGCGGCCGGGCGGCGACAAGCCCGGTGGCGAGGAGCCGGGCGGCGAGCGGCCGGGTGAGGGTAAGCCGGAGGAGCCGGGTGGCTCCGAGGGGCCGGGGACCCCGGGTGGTCCGGGCGACACCGAGGGGCAGAGCGGGCCTGGCGGTTCGGACGGCACCAGCGCGGACGAGTCCGCGACGCCCGGCGGTCTGCCGGTGACCGGTGCGGCCCTGGGCGGCCTGGTCGCCGCCGCGGTCGCGGCGGTCGGCGGTGGTGGCGCCGCCATGTACCTGGCCCGGCGTCGTAAGGCCGCCGCCGCGGCCGGCGAGGAGTAGTCCCGCGCCCAGGTGACGACGCGGCGCCCCCGGACCTTGCGGTCCGGGGGCGCTGTGCGGTGCGCCGACACCCTCTCCCGGTGAGCGCGGCGCGTGTCCGGCGGTCCTCCTGCTGTGTTCGGATCAGCTGACGTTGATGTCGATGCAGGAGTAGAAGGCGTTGGCGGTGTCGGCGATGTTCCAGACGGCGAGGAGCTTCTGCTTGCCGCTGTAGCCGTTGAGGTTGATGGTGTGGTTGACGGTGGAGCCGGGGCGGGCGCCGCCGTCGTTGAACACGGCGACGCGGGTGGAGCCGATGTAGTACTCCCACGTGCTGGTGGCGTGGGCGGCGGTGATACGCCAGGTGAGGTTGAGGGAGCGGCCGACCGGGGTGACCTGCCAGCCCTTGTTGTCGTCGTCGAGCTCGGCGAACCCGGCGTTGCCGCCGCTGCAGCTGCGCAGACCCTTGGGGCCCTCGACGCTCTGGGGCTCCCACTGGATCGCGCCGCACGAGACGACCCGGGCGGCGCACTGGGCCTGCCGGCTGGCGGGGGAGGAGACGTAGCCGTGGGCGTGGGCGGTGCTGGCGGGCAGCAGCACGAAAACGAACGGGGCGATCGCGGCGGCGGAGAGCAGTTTACGCTTCAACGACATGGCGGGTTCCTTATTGTAATGCGGAGGTATTTCCGATCCGATGGTCTGTTGTTGCGCCGGGAAAACGGCATGGAAAGCGGGGGAAAGGGGCGGGCGTTCCCGGGCGAGAAGGTCGTCGCCGGCCTCCTCGCCCGGTGGGGGACTCTGTTGCGGGGATTCTCGACTCCTCTGGACTTTCCGGAAAAGCGCTGATGGAAGCTGGGGTATGGCGATTATTCCGGATTCTCCAGCTGGTCTAGACCGTATTTTGCTGTTTACTATGAGTCAAGAGGTGGTTTTCCTCTGATTCGGCTTCCTTGGCGAGGTCGGGGGCGTGAGAGTTCCGCCGCTTCGCCGGGGCTCTCTCCCGCCTGGTTCCATTTCCCTGGAATTGCCGAGGGGCGATGATCTGCGTCTTCGCCGCGGCGTGCCGGGCACTGGTCTAGTCCAGTACACGGCCGGGCGGGACGGTCGAATGTTGTGCATTGCACAAAAAGTGAGGGATTGCTTACCTTTGGGATTGATTTCTCGCGAGGACCGCGTCACCGGCCGGGACGGCGCCCGGTGGCGAGGGGGAGGCGTGTCCCCCCGCTCCTCTTTCGCCAGGTAAGGAGGGGAGCCTGTTACGCCGGGTCGATGCGGACGACACCGGGGGATCTCATAGCCTCGAAGACGTGCTCCGTGTTCTGTTCTCATCGCGCATGCTGGCGTTTCACGCCCTGGTGCTGCTGGTCGTCCCCTCCTTCATCGCCTTGGGGATGTGGCAGTACGGGCGCTGGGAGGTCAAGGCCGCCGCCGCGGACCTCCAGGAGGCCAACCTCACCGCCTCCCCCGTGCCGCTGGCCCAGGTGACCGAGGTCGGGGGTGAGGTCCGGCGGGAGGACCGGTGGAGGACCGTCACCGCGACCGGCGAGTACGACACCGGGAACGAGATGCTCGTCCGCAACCGCGACGGCTCCGGTGGGGTGGGTCTCCACGTCGTCACCCCGTTGGTCACCGACGACGGCGCGGCCGTGCTCGTCAACCGGGGGTGGGTGCCCCAGCCCCCCTCCTCGGCACAGCAGCCGCAGGTCCCCCGGGCGCCCGAGGGGGAGGTCACGGTCACCGGGCGCGTGCAGTTCGGCGAGACCCCGGAGAACACCGGCATCCGGCCGCGAGAGGGCCTGCCCGAGGGGCAGATCATGATCATCGACCTCGACGAGATCGGCCGGGAGCTGCCCTACCCGCTCTATGGCGGGTACGTGGAGCTCACCGCGCAGGACCCGCCCTCGGACCCGGCTCCCGAGGTCGTCTCCCCGCCCGAGACGAACACCGGCATGAACCTGTCCTACGCCGTGCAGTGGTGGGTCTTCGCGGTCATCGCGGTGGTCGGCTGGTTCTTCCTGATGCGCAAGGAGGTCCAGGACGCGAGGAACGCCGGCGGCGAGGACGGTCCTGGCGGGGACGGTGGCGGGGGAGGGCCGCAACGCCCCCTGCCGGCCCCGGCCGAGCCCTCTGCCACCTCCTGAGCCGGCTCCGTGGCCGTGGGACCCCTCGGCCTGGCAGGATCGCGCTATGAGCGAGGACCTGACGCACCCGTCCGTGGCCCGGATCGCGCGCCGTGGGGCCGATCCCGACGAGAGCGCCCGTGCGAGCCGCGTCTGGTGGGAGCGCGAGGCCGACGAGTACCAGGCCGAGCACGGCGACTTCCTGCGCGATGTCGGCTTCGTGTGGGGACCGGAGGGGCTCGACGAGGAGAAGGCCCGGCTCCTGGGCGATCCGGCCGAGCTGTCCGGGGCGCGGGTCCTGGAGGTGGGGTGCGGGGCCGGGCAGTGCGGACGCTGGTTGCGCGCCCAAGGGGTGGACCGGGTGGTCGGCGTTGACGTCTCGTTGCGCCAGCTCCAGCACGGGTTGCGCATTGACGAGGCCACCGGGTGCTCGCTGGCGACCGCTCAGGCCGACGCTCAGCGACTGCCCTTCGTCGACTCCGCGTTCGACGTCGTGTGCTCCGCCTATGGGGCCTTCCCCTTCGTCCCCGACGCCGTCGCCGCCCTGCGGGAGGTCGCCCGCGTGCTGCGGCCGGGCGGCCGGTTGGCGTTCTCGGTCTCGCATCCGGTCCGGTGGTGCTTCCCGGACGATCCCACCGGGAGGGGCCTCACCGCGACCGAGTCCTACTTCGACCGTCGTGCCTATGTCGAGGAGGACGACGAGGGGCGGGCGCTCTACGTCGAGCACCACCACACGGTCGGCGACTGGGTGCGCGCGATCACGGCCGCCGGCCTGTCGCTGATCGACCTGGTCGAGCCGGAGTGGCCCGCCGACAACGAACAGGTGTGGGGCGGTTGGAGCCCGCTGCGTGGGCGGATCCTCCCCGGCACCGCGATCTTCGTGGCGCGGAAGGGGGATTAGCGTGCGACTCAAACTGGACCTGCACGACATCTACAACCGTGGTACCGACATCGACCGCGCGTTGCGCGACATCCTCGACGAGGCCGTGCGCACCAAGGCGAAGACGGTCGAGATCATCCCCGGCAAGGGGTCGGGGCAGTTGAAGAAGCGGGTCCTGCGCTTTCTCGACCGCAAGGACGTCCGGCCGCTCTACCACCGGGTGGAGAAGGACTCCAAGAACTTCGGCCGCCTGTGGATTCATTTTCGTCATTGATGCGCCCCCAAGGGGCGCCAAGTTGGCCAACTTGGCGCACGATGGTGGCATGAGTGCTGATCGTGTCGAGCTGTCCGTGGCCCAAGCCCGTGACCACTTCTCTGAACGTGTGAACAGAGCCGCCTATGGAAACGAGGTCACCTATGTGACGCGCGGGCGTAAGCGTGAGCGGGTCGCGGCAATCGTTCCGATCGAGCTGGTCGAGGCCTATGAGGCGATGATCGATCTTGAGGACGGGCGCATCGCCCACCAGAGGCTGGAGGAGATCCGGTCCGGCGACGCCGAGGTCGTGTCCGCCGAAGAGGTGGCCAGGGAGCTCGGTCTGTGACGAACGAAGGATCGCGCGTCTTCGAGGTCGTGTTCGATGGCAGGGCCGGTAAGGAGCTCGGCAAGCTGGACAAGCCCGTAGCTCGCCGCGTGTATGCGGCTGTGATGGCCTTGGCCGAGGAACCGCGTCCAGAGGGAGGCCGTCGGCTCAGCGGTCACACGGATCTCTGGCGTATCCGGGTGGACGACCACCGGGTGGTCTACTCGATCGATGACGGCCGACTCGTCGTCGTGGCTCTGCGTGTCGCCCATCGTCGTGGGGTCTACAGAAAACTCTGAGGGCGGTCTTCCGCAAGTGCGCGCACCCGAGAACTTCGGCCGCCTGTTCGTCCGCTGCCGCCACTGAGGTAGGAACCGATGGTCGCCGACGTGGCCGAGTCGGCGTGGTACGGCGGCATGGGTGGCACCTTTCTCGAACTGTCGGTGGCCCGGGCTCGTGTCCGCTTCATCCCGGTGGGTGGACGGGGTGGCCTTCGGCGACGGGATCGCCCGGGCGAAACGGGGGCGCGAGCGGGTCGCGGCGATCGTCCGGGCCGAGCCGGCCGGGGCCTGCGAGGGGTTTCCCGACCGGTGGGACGGGCGTGCCGCACACCGGTGGCTGGAGGGGCCCGGTCCGGCGACGCCCAGGACGTGTCCGTCCGGGACGCCGCCGGGCTCGGCCCGTGACGGGCGATCGCGTCCCGGGGCACGTGGTGTTCGGCGGGTGGGGAACCGGCCGGACAGGTCCGTGATCCAGTGTGGGGATCCGGCCGTGACGGCCCTGGCCGAGGAGCCGCGGCCAAAAGCACGTCGTCGGCCTAGAACGGTCCAGGGCCGTGTCCCTGTGGGCGGCCGCCGCGGGTATCGGCTCCACGATGGCGGGGGTCGGGCCGGTGGGGTGTGTCGTCCGGCCCGGTCACACGTCGAGCAGGCGTTCGGCTGCGGCCCGTACGGCGGTGGCGTCCACGCCGATGTCGGTGAGGGACCGCGCGACGGCGGGATCCTCCAGGGAGGCGAGCAGGATGTGGCCGCCGCCGATGTGACGGTGCCGGTGGGCCAGGGCGATGCGCAGCGACCGCTCCAGCGTCTTCTTCGCCTCCGTGGTGAATGGCCGGTGCCGTCCGCGGGACAGCCGTGCGAGCGGGCCGCGCGGTGGTGTGGAGGGGAGGGCGGCGACCTGCCGGCGCAGCCTGTGGATGTCGGCGCCGTTGTCGTGGAGGAGGCGCGCGGCGGTGGACTCCTCCTGGGCGAGCAGGCCGAGCAGGAGGTGTTCGGAGCCGATGTGGTGGTGGCCGGCGTGGCGGGACTCGTCCTGGGCGAGTTTCACCGCCTGGCGGGCGTCGATGCGGAAGCGTTCGAACATGGTCTGCCTCCCGGTGGCGTGGGGCGTCCGTGTTCGTCAATGTAGGTTGACGCTTCGGGGTTGTCAACCCTGGTTGACTTTCGGGGAAGGGAAAGGCCCCGTGCCCGTCCGGACACGGGGCCAAGGGCGGCAGGTCACTCGGTGGGCTTGCGCAGGTGATGGATCCAGGCCGGAGGGATGTTCGGCAGCACGCGCTCGGTGCCGATGCCGTAACGGTCCACCCACTCCTGCACCACCCAGCTCGACCGCGCCTGGCGCAGGTAATCCTCGCGAGGGGCGATCACCGCCTTGACCTCCTTGGTGTAGAGGTAGCCGAAGAAGGACAGGTGCCCTCCCGGCTTGAGCACGGTGAAGTAGTACTCCAGGATCTCGCGGACCTCCTCGGCGGTGAAGTTCGCGAACGGCAGGCCGGAGACGATGACGTCGAAGCGGCGATCCGGGCCCAGGTCGGTCACCAGGGCCTGGTGGACCGTCACGCGGTCGGCGACCCGGACGAAGTCCGGGTCGGTCGCGAGCAGGTCCGCGAGATGGCCGACGAAGTGCGAGTTCGGCTCGACCAGGTCGAGGGTGTCGCCCGCGCGCATGTGCCGCACGATCGCCCGGGACACCGCTCCGGTCCCGGCACCGGCCTCAAGGATCGTCAAAGGCGCGCTGGGATCCTCACGTTCGTCGACGAATCGGGTCAGCGCGTTGGCCAGGGCGGGGCCGCTCGGGGCGATCGCTCCGGTTGCGCGGAAGGTCCGCAGTGCCTGCCGGAGGAAGAGGCCGACGTCCCGCAGTCGTTGGTCAGGGCGGAGGGATCCGGAGGGGCTCTGTGTCGCTGCCATGTGGGGAACGGTACTGCCTGGGGGCCTAAGGGCACCGTCAATCCGGGCAACGTGTCCGGCTCAGCACGGCCCGCAACGTTCCCGTGACGACGTCCTCGGCCTGGCGGCAGGGAGGGAGCGACTCCCCCATCCCGAACATGCCGTGGAATCCCCCATTGATCCGTACGGTGGTCGCGGGGACCCCCGCGGCGGCCAGCGCGCGGGCGTAGGCCTCGCCCTCGTCCCGCAGGGGATCGAAGTCGGCGGTCACGACCAGGGCCGGGGCCAGCCCGGACAGGTCACCGGCGCGGATCGGCGACGCCCGGAAGTCCGTGGCGTCCCGTGGATCGCCCAGGTACTGTCCGGCGAACCAGTGCATGCCCTCGGAGGTCAAGAGGTAGCCCGTGCCGTTGGAGATCCGCGACTCGTAGGGGGTGTCGGGGCGGACGGGATAGCCGCCCAGGTCGATGACCGGGTATACCAGGGCCTGGAAGGCGAGTTCCGGTCCACCGCCGTCGCGGGCCAGGATCGCCGCGACCGCGGCCAGCCCACCGCCGGCGCTGTCCCCGCACACCGCCAGCCGGTCCGGGTCGACGCCCAGGGCCGAGGCGTTGTCGCCGACCCAGCGCAGGGCCGTGAAGGCGTCCTGTACCGCGGCGGGAAAGCGGTGCCGGGGGGCCAGCCGGTAGTCGACGGCGACCACGACGACGCCGCTGCGCGCCGCGATCAACCGGCAGATGTGGTCGTGGGTGTCGAGGTCCCCGAAGACGAAGCCGCCGCCGTGGTAGTAGACCACGGCGGGAAGCGCGGCCTGCCCGGGATCCGGATGGTAGTGGCGCGCCCCCAGGGGGCCGCCGGGGCCGGGGATCTCCAGGTCGCGGACCAGGGCGACGCGGGGCGCCGGCGTCTGCGGCCAGGCCCCCCGTGGCGGATGCGATGTCCGCGCGGCCTGCCCCGAGTCGACGGGAGGCACGGTCGTGCTCAGGCCGTCGATGAACCTGCGGATCGTGGGGTCGAGGGTCATGGAGCGGCGTCCTCCCTGCACTGTGCGGTCACTCGGATCCGGGGTGGATCCGGCACCATAGTCGCTTCCCCCCGCCGCGTCAGGCAGACCGGTGGAATGCCGCGGGCGCGGGGTAGCATGCGGCGGTATGAGCCCCAACCGCGTCCGCACCGCCCTGATCACCGGAGCCTCCAGCGGCATCGGCGAGGAGTACGCCCGCCAGCTCGCCCAGCGGGGGTTCTCCCTGGTCCTCGTCGCCCGCCGGGGCGACCGGATCGCCGATCTCGCGGCGGAGCTCACCGACCGGCACGGTGTGCGGGTCGAGTCCCTGGCGGCCGACTTGGCGGAGGAGGAGGGGCTCCTCCGTGTCGAGGAGCGCCTGCGCGCCGACGGGACCGTCGAGCAGGCCCCTGTCGATCTCCTGGTCAACAACGCCGGGCGGGGGGCCAGCGACGGGCTCGCCGGGCAGGACGTCGCGGCCATCGACGGCATGATCGAGCTGAATGTGCGCGCGCTCACCCGGTTGACCCGAGCGGTGCTTCCGGTCCAGATCGATCGCCGCGAAGCCGGGATCACCGACCGCCCCATGGGGGTGATCAACGTCGCGTCGATGGCGGGCCTGCTCCCGGCCTCGCCCCTCGGCGCCGTCTACGCGGCCACGAAGGCCTACGTGGTCTCGTTCAGTGAGAGTGTCGCCCTGGAGGCGGCGCCGCACGGCCTGAAGGTCACGGTCGTCCTTCCCGGTTTCGTGCGCACGGACATGACGAGGTCGATGCAGGAGAGCGGCGCGCCCGACATCGCGTTCGTCCCCAAGGAGCGGGTCGTCACCGACTCCCTGCGCGCGTGGGCCGCGGGTATGGCCCGCGTCGTGCCCGGCCCGCAGTACCGGGCGGCGAGTTGGGTGCTGCGGGCGGTGCCCCACGGGGTGTTCCGCGGCATCGCCCGGCGAATGCGCTGATTCGGTCCCGGTCTCCAGCGGTGTGCGGCGGTCCGTATCCGGTCTGGTCACGACGTCGTCGGTCCCCGTTCCCCGGGTCGCGGCACGTACCACCTCGCTCTGCGCCTAGGCTAGAAGGGCACCTCGTCTAGGAAAGTGATCATGAAGACCTTCGAAGAGCTGTTCGCCGAGCTGTCCGAGAAGGCCCGTGTCCGCCCCGAGGGGTCGGGGACGGTCGCGGCCCTCGACGCCGGCGTCCATGCCATCGGCAAGAAGGTCGTCGAGGAGGCCGCCGAGGTCTGGATGGCAGCCGAGTACGAGTCGGACGAGCGCGCCGCCGAAGAGGTCTCCCAGCTCCTCTACCACCTCCAGGTCCTCATGCTGGCCCGCGGTCTGCGCCTGGAGGACGTCTACCGGCATCTGTAGGTCGGTCCCGGGCCGTCCCGAGACCGGCCGCGCGTCGACGTCCCCACGGCAACCTCCGTCGATGAGTAGAGGAAGAGACCTCAATGCCTGACCAGCTCCGTATCGCCGTGCCCAACAAGGGCCAGCTCGCCGAACCCGCCAGCGCCATGCTCCGCGAGGCCGGCTACCGCCAACGCAAGGACTCCCGCGACCTCGTCCTGGTCGACCCGGACAACCAGACCGAGTTCTTCTTCCTGCGCCCCCGGGACATCGCCGTCTATGTCGGAGAAGGCATCCTCCAGGCGGGGATCACCGGCCGGGACATGCTCATCGACTCCGGCGCGCAGGTCGAGGAGGTTCTGCCGCTCGGGTTCGGGGCGTCGACCTTCCGGTTCGCGGCGCGCGACGGCGCGTCGATGAAGCTCGACGACCTGCGGGGCAAGCGCGTCGCCACCTCGTTCGCGGGTCTGCTGCGCGGCTACCTCGACGAGCACGGTATCGACGCCCGGGTGATCCACCTCGACGGCGCCGTCGAGAGCGCGATCCAGCTCGGCGTGGCCGACGCCATCGCCGATGTCGTCTCCACCGGCACCACGTTGCGCAACGCCGGGCTGGAGATCTTCGGCGACCCGATCCTGGAGTCCGAGGCCGTGGTCATCCGTCAGCGTGACGCGGCGGACGACCCCAAGCTGGAGCAGATGCTGCGCCGGTTGCGGGGCGTGCTGGTCGCGCGCGACTACGTGATGATGGACTACGACGTCCACGCCGAGCACCTCGACGACGCCATCGCGCTCACCCCGGGGATGGAGGGGCCGACGGTCTCCCCGTTGCACCGCGAGGGGTGGGTGGCGGTCCGCGCCATGGTGCCGCGCGCCTCCGCCCAGCAGATCATGGACGACCTGTGGCAGATCGGCGCGCGCGCGATCCTGGTCACCGACATCTACGCCTGCCGCCTCTGAGCCCGTACCACCGCGACACCGAAAGGCCCGCCCCAGGAGATGAGCGCGTTGTTCCCCTCCCCGGAGTCCGAGGAGCCCGTTGTCGTGGAACGCGCGATCGGGAGGACGGGCGGCGAGGTGGTCCTGCGACGCGTGGGTGCCGACTGGGAGCTGGTCGCGAACGGGGTCTTCCTCATGGATACCCGTGACGGTGCCTCGGAGCGCGCCATGGTGCGCGCCTCGTTGGACGCGCTGCCCGCCGACCGCACCGGCGCGAGGGTCCTGATCGGGGGCCTGGGCATGGGGTTCTCCGCGCGTGAGGCCCTGGACCACGCGCGGGTCGCCCACGTCCACGTCATCGAGCTGGAGCCGCTCGTCATCACGTGGCACGCGGGACCGCTCGCGCCGGTCGCCGGACGGCTCCTGGAGGACCCGCGTTGTGAGGTGACCTGCGCCGACCTGGTTTCCTGGTTGGAGGAGGCCACCGGTTCCTACGACGCGATCTGCCTGGACACCGACAACGGGCCCGATTGGACCGTCACCGAGGGCAACGAGCGCCTCTACCGGCCCGCCGCGCTGGACCGGTTGGAGCGGTTGCTCTCCCCCGGCGGGGTCATCGCCTTTTGGAGCGCCATGCCGGCCCCGGAGTTCGCGCTGCTCCTGGAGCGGCGTTTCGGCGCCGTCGAGGTGATCGAGGTTCCGGCCCGCCGCGGCGGGCCCGACCTGGTCTACCTGACCCGGCCCCGACGGGGCTGATCCGGGTCGTGGGCCGGGTCTGGACCAAGAACGGGGCCGTACCGGGAGATCCGGCACGGCCCGTCCGGGGTTGACGGGTCAGCCCTGGGGCTGGGCGCCGTCGCCCTGCTGCTTGGCGATCTCCTCGCGCACCTTGTCCATGTCGAGTTCGCGGGCCTGACGGATCAGGTCTTCCAGCGCTTCCTCGGGCAGCGCGCCGGGCTGGGCGTAGATCACCGTCTTGTCGCGGACGACCATCAGGGTCGGAATCGACTGGATCTCGAAGCTGGCGGCGAGTTCCTGCTGGGCCTCGGTGTCGACCTTGGCGAAGACCAGGTCTGTGTGCTTCTCCGAAGCCCGATCGAAGACCGGGCCGAACATCTTGCACGGACCGCACCACGACGCCCAGAAGTCGATCAGCACGAAGTCGTTGTCGTTGAGCGTCTCGTTGAAGTTGTCCTTGGTCAGCTCGATGGTAGCCACGGAGTCTCCTGATCGCGATGGGGTTTTCTCTCGTAGAGCGGTCTTGCCCGTTGTTTTGTTCCACAAGCCTCTCCGTGGCATGGAACACCTCCCCGCAACGTCAATTTCCGACAAAACCCCTGATAGATACCGACTTGGGAGGAAAATCCCGTCGAGGCTACCCTCAGGCTGTCGGGGCGGAGAACCGATGAGACGGGGGAACGGTGGGACTGCTGCCAGACCGGGGGCGGACCGGTGAGGAGGGGGAGCCGGACTACCGCTTCACCCTCGCCAACGAACGGACCTTCCTCGCCTGGATCCGTACGGCCCTGGCCCTGATCGCGGGAGCGGTCGCGGTGCTGCACCTGGTTCCGCTCCAGTGGACCCCGTGGGCGCGGATGACCGTGGGCCTGGCGCTCACGGCCCTGGCGGTCGTCATCACGGTCTATGCCCCGCTGCGCTGGATCCGCGTGCAACGGGCCATGCGCCAGGGCCGACCGCTGCCGGTGAGCGCGCTGCCGGTGATCACCACGATAGGCGTCACGCTGGTGTGCGCGACCGTCGTCATCGGAAACTACTGGCCGTGAGCCGGCGTCCGGGAAGGGACCCGGGACTCCAGCCGGAACGGACGCTCCTCTCCTGGCAGCGCACGCTCATCGTCGTCATCGCGACGGTCCTGCTGTACGTGCGTGACCCCTTCCACGACGTCACGGCGGCGACCGGGCGCGCGGTGGAGGCGCTGCACCGGTTGCCGATCGGCCTGGTGGTGCTCGCCGTGGCGGGGGTGTTGATGGTCCATGTCCGCCGGCGATGGCGGGCGACCGACCACGGCTGCCACGACGACGCGACCGGCACCCCACCGGCGCCTGTTGCCCGGCCGTGGGCGTTGTTCCTGCTCAGTGGTTCCGTGGCGGCCCTCGGTGTCGTGGTCGCGGTGACCGCGGTACTCGGGTGAGGGCCGCCGGCCCGGTCAGGCGATCGTCACCCGCGGCGAGGGGGCGCCGGCACGCTTGTACTCGATGATGGAGGTGATGATGTCGTCGAGCCGGCGCTGTGGCTCGTATCCGATGAGGTCGGCCGCCAGGGAGGTGTCGGGCATGCGCCGTTGCATGTCCTCGTACCCCTCGCCGTAGGCGTCCTCGTAGGAGACCAACCGCACCTCGCTGGTGGAGCCGGTCAGCTCGATGACACGCTCGGCCAGGCCCTTGATGGAGACCTCCTCCATCCCCCCGAGGTTCACGGCCTGGTTGTAGGCCGCGGGGGTGTCCATGAGCCTGACCATCGCCGGGATGATGTCGAACACCGAACCGAAGCAGCGCCGCTGGGTGCCGTCACCGTAGACGGTGATCGGTTCGCCGGCCAGGGCCTGAGCGACGAAGCGCGGCACCACCATGCCGTAACGACCGGTCTGACGGGGACCGACGATGTTGAAGAACCGCGTGATGACACAGGGCAGGCCGGTCTCCTGGCCGTAGATGTAGGCGACGAGTTCGTCGAGCCCCTTGGCCGCGGCGTAGGACCAGCGGCTCTTCAAAGGGGATCCCAGGATGCGGTCGGCGTCCTCGGTGAGGCCGTCCGCGTCGTTCTTCCCGTAGACCTCGCTGGTGGAGGCCACCAGGAAGCGGGCGCCGTGGGATGCGGCGGCCTCCACGACGTTCTCCGTGCCGTGCAGGTTGATGCGCAGCGACTGCAACGGCTTGTCCACAATGGTGTGGACACCGACCGCGGCGGCCAGGTGGAACACCGTGTCGCAGTCGCCGACCAGGTCGCCGACCAGTGACTTGTCCAGGATGGAACCCTTGACCAGCTCGAAGGCGGGATTCCCGATGAGCTGTTCGAGGTTGCGTTCCGACCCCGTTGACAGATCGTCCAGGACGACCACCTCGTGCCCGTGGGCGACGAGGTAGTCGCAGAGATGGGAACCTATGAACCCGGCACCGCCGGTCACAACGGCCTTCATCGTCGTTTCCCCTCCAAGGGTGCTTGGTGTCTTCCCTGTTACAGGTCCCGGGCCGCGTCGGGGCTCAGGCCAGCCAGCGCAGCGTGTGGTAGCCCTCGGCGAAGGCCACCCCGCTCTGCATTCCGCGCAACGCGGCCAGGCTGCGTAGCGTCAGCTCCGAGCGGGTGTGCGGATGCCCGTGGATCTGGGTTCCGTAGAGGCGCATGGCGGTGATCTTGTCGTCGAGATGCTCCTCGGTCAGTTCCACGAGGAGGTTGGGCGAGGTGGTGGCCTCGTAACGCCACTGGTCGGCGGCCTCCTCGTAGGCCAGGACCAGGCGAGGATGGTGCCGCATCCGGTTGTCGGAAGGGCGCAGCGCGGTGTGCACGGCCTCGGCCGTGGCGCGATGGTCCTGGTTGTAGCTCGTCCAGTGGGGCGTGATGACCACGCTCGGGCGGAGCTCGGCGATGGCCAGAGGACTGTGGCGTTCGATCGCGTTGGCCAGTTCGAATCGTGGCAGCCGGTCCAGCTTCAGGTGGTACTCGTCGCCGGGGAAGGCGATGTTCCAGTCGTCCCAGCGGTAGAAGTCGGCGACTTCCTTGATCTCACGGAACCGCTCCTCGGCGGTGGACAGCCCCGCCGCGGAGAAGTCCGCGGTGTCGCCCACCGTGATGAACTGGACGAAGACCTCGGCTCCGGCCGCCTTCGCCTTGCTCATCAGCCCGCCGCACCCCAACGTCTCGTCATCGGGGTGAGGCGCGAAGATGAGAATCCGTTCCTTGGCCCAATCGATCGTCATGCCATGTCCTAACAGGGGGATTGCGGGTACGGAGTCACGCGGGAGGTATGCGGGATGCCGTGGCCGGCGGGACGGCGGCCGTGCCGCCGGGAGATCTAGCCGTCGGTGACGCGTGCCGCGCGCACCAGCTCCATCCCTTCGGGTCCGGCGTTGAGCAGCAGGTCCACAGCGGCCAACCGGGGCAGGAACTCCCCTCCCTTGCGGTGGAACTGCGGATACTCGGGATGCCGGAAGTTCTGCCACTCCACTTCGACGCCGTAGCGGCGGAAGACCTCCGGATCGACGTAGCCGCGGGCGCCGTCGCCGGAGAGCATGGTGTCGGCGCCGACCTTCGCGGAGATCTGGGCCAGGAGTTCGCTTTTCTGGCCCGGGAATTCCCCGAGTTCACTGGAACGGACAACCGGGGTGGTGATCCCGAAGGCGTTAAAAATGAAGTAAGTAGTGGCCAATGAGATGTCGATGAGGCGTTCCCAATCGGTGTCGTAGATGGCGGTGATCTCTGGACCGAAATCCTTCCAGAATGGGGCCGTCCGGTAGCCGTGTTCTGAGATAGCCCGTAGATGTTTTTCCCGCCATGGCCGGGTTCGGTCGATGACCTTGTCCCGGATCTGTTCGTTGCGGCTCCGGTTGACCACGGGGACCGTCAGCAGGACCGGGCCGCTCTTCGAGGCGATGTAGTTGCGGTTCTGCCACCCCCTCCGTTCGTACTGGACGTGGTCGAGCACAACGAACAGGTCGCTGCGATCGGCCTTGTCAAGGAGCCCCAGCCAGGGCAGATAGTGCGGCTGGTGCATGGCGACGCGCACTGTGGTTCCCTTCCGAGGCGTTGTGTGCCTGATGTGGCGCCGGCACCGGGAGGGCCGTCCACCACGTGGCCCCTGCGCCCGTCTCACGGATGGTTCCGTGGATGATTCGGCTTCCCGGTGGTCTTGAAGGTGAAGGAGCGAATACGAGGAAAGTTCGTAGAACAGGTGGCGCCAACTAAGCCCCTTCCGGTATTGCATCAATGGGGCACAGCGGTCGCAAGTCCGGGCATAGGATTTGCGTGGCCTACATAGGTCGCGATCACCGGTGAACTAGTCCCATAGGGGATGCGTCAACATATCGCCGGTTTCGTCGGTTACCGGTCGGCCGGAACCCGCCTGCACCCCGGAGGACAACCAGTGCGAACGGCACGTTTCATCGGAAGTTGGCTCGCGGGACTGCTCGCCTTGACGTTGGCGGTCGTCCTGTTCGTGCAATGGATCCGCTTCGCCCTCGACTCAGCGGGCACGGGAGACACCCCGGCGCCGCTGTTCCTCTGGATGGCGTTCGGGGTCAACCTGCTCGTCTGGTCCTTCGTCGGCCTGCTCCGTCTGGGAGACGAGTCGATTCAGACACTCGCCCGCCGCCGGGCCAGGGCGGTCGCGAGCGGGCACACGACCGAGGACAGGGCCCTCGGCGCGGTCGCCGAACGCGGCCGTTCCCTGGTCAGGGTCCGCTCCTCGGCCCAAGACGGCGACGGCGGTGACGACGTGGGGAATACCACGGCCGTCGCCGTCCGGACGGAATCGGACACGGCCGATCCCGCTCCGCCGCGGACAGCGGCGGAGCCGATGGCCCTGGCCGTCATCATCCCGGCCCACAACGAGGAGCCCGTCATCGACGGGGCCATCAGGTCGGCCCTGCGCCTGTTCAACCGCTGGGACATCTACGTCGTCTCCGACAGCTCCAACGACGCGACCGCCGACATCGCCGCCGAGACCGGTGTCAACGTCTTGGAGCTGCTCAGCAACCGCGGCAAGGCGGGCGCCATCGAAGCCGTGATCGCCGAGTTCGACCTGATCGAGAACTACGACGGCGTGGTGATCCTCGACGCCGACACCGAGCTGGACGAGAACTACGTCGAGGGGGCCCGGCGGCAGTTCGGCGATCCCACGGTCGCCGCGGTCGCGGGCTTCGTCGTGGCCGAGTGGAAGCCGAAGGAGCGCACGGTCGTGGGACGGCTCATCTCGGCCTACCGCGACCGGCTGTACTGGCTGCTCCAGTACCTGATCCGCTTCGGCCAGACCTGGCGGTTCACCAGCGCGACGTTCATCGTGCCGGGGTTCGCCAGCGCCTACCGGACCAGCGTCCTCAAGCACATCGACATCAACCCGCGAGGTCTGGTGATCGAGGACTTCAACATGACCTTCGAGGTCCACCACAAGAGCCTGGGGCGCATCTCGATGCGGCCCGACACCAAGGCCTACTGTCAGGACCCCTTCACCTTGGGCGACTACGTCAGCCAGGTGCGGCGCTGGACGCTCGGCTTCTGGCAGACGGTCCGGCGCCACGGCGTCTGGCCGAGTCTGTTCTGGTTCGCGCTGTTCTTCTACATCCTGGAAGTCGTGCTCGTCGCGGTGACCCTGCTGACCACGGTCGCGCTCGGGGTGTTCACCCTGCTGCCGATGCTCACCGACGACGCGGTCCTGGCGTTCGGGTGGTACGAGAGCGGCTACGCCGCGGTCACGGCGGTGCTTCCCCTGACCGTCATCGCGGTCGGCCTGTTCGTCCCCGACTACGTGCTCACATGCGTCATGGCGATGGTCCGGCGTCGGCCGGGCTACCTCGTCTACGGGTTGTTCTTCCTGCCGGTCCGCGTGATCGACGCCTATCTGACGCTGCGCACGATCCCGCAGGCGTGGACGGCGAAGTCCGACGGGCGGTGGAAGAGCCCGGAGCGCTCCGCCCAGACGCTGTGACGAACCCGGATAACGGCTGCTCACCACAGCACTTAGGCTCAGGGAGGAAGAACGCCCTCGGCGGTGCCCGTTCCCTCGGGCGCCGCTGAGGGCGTGTGCCGTCCCTAGTCCGAGGTGCCCTCTGTGGAAAAGAAGCGTCTCCCGCTCACGCTGTATCGGGTGCTGGCCTATGTGACGGGTGTGTGGCTGCTGCTGCTCACCTTCGTCGCCATGCCGGTGAAGTACCTCTACGACGAAGACACCTGGCTCATGCCGGCGATCGCCATCCCCCATGGGTACATCTACATGGTCTACGTGCTGGTCGTGCTGTGGCTGGCGATGGATCGCAAGTGGCCCGCCCTGCGGACGGTCGGGGTCATGCTCGCCGGCACGATCCCGGTGCTCGGTTTCTTCGTCGAGCACCGCATCGTCCGCCAGGAGAAGGCGGCCGAGGCCACGCCTCAGTCGGCCTCGACGCCGACCGCCGAACGCTGAGGCTCGTCCGCCGAGGCGGAACCGGGTGCGCCGCTGCCGGGGCCGGCCCCTTCGGAACGGTGGTCCGCGAGTTCGCGTCGCATCAGCGAGACCCAGAAGGCGATCGCGGCCACCGCGAAGACCAGCCACTGGGCCGCGTAGCTGAGGTTGCGGAAGTTCCAGGTGATCTTGGTCTCGGGCGGCGGCGGTGGCATCTCGCTCAGCCCCGGCGTCGAGCCGGCGCCGCCGGGGCTGTGCTCCGACAGCGCGACGTATCCGCCATAGAGCTGATAGGGCCACTCGTTGACGAGCAACGCCGGGGAGATGCGCTCGATCTGGCCTTCGGGGACGGACATCGCCGAATACCCCTCGGACGCCTGGTCCTGTGGCATCATCAGCCAGCCGTCCACGGTGACCTCTCCGGACGGGAGCGTGTCGAGGTCCTCGGCGGTGGTCGCCTCGGGGATCCAGCCCCGGTTGACGATGACGGCGACGCCCTCGTCGGTGACGAGGGGGACGATCACGTTGTAGCCCTCCTCGCCCTCGGGTGACAGCGCCGGCGACAGGAGCTGGGAGCCGGGGTCGTACTCGCCCGTGGCGGTGACGGCTTCGTTCGCCAGCGTCTGCGGCATGTACTCTCCGGGAGCGAGCATGTCGCCGAGCGCGCTGGCGTTGGCGAGGTCCTCCACCGGGTTGGTGATGGCCTCACGCGAGGGCTCCTGGGAGCGTTCGAACTGCCAATAGCCCAGCAGGGCGCAGCCGACCACGGCGAGCACGGCGATCAGGTGGAGTCCGAGCCAGCGAGGCTGGAGTAGAGGAAAGCGCACCTGTCCAGGCTATGTGCGTCTGCCGTGCGCGGCGCGTCACCCCCCTGCTGAAGGAGGGCGCGTCAGGACTTGGCCTGGATGAGAACCAGTCCTGGCGATTACTTTAAGTAATTGACTGTCACCGACGGTTGTCCTGGCAGGTGAGGCTGGATAATCTATGTACCAGCGAGGGAGAGATAAGCACTCTCCATCCGCTTCGCGAACTTTATAGAGGCCGCCGGCTCCAGGGGGGAGGAGTCCGCGGCCGTTCCCGAGGCGAGGGCCGTCTCCGTGATTTTGAGGGGGGACACGGAGGCGGCCCTCGCGCTTTCGCGTGTCCGCGCCCTTCTCCCCGTTCCTCCGCCCGCTTCCCGCCCTTCGCGCCGCCCCTGCGCCTGCCGGCGGTGGCCCGCCACCACTGGGCGGTTCCGTGTCGTAGGAGGGTGCCAGGATCACCGCGATCCCGACACCGACGACCTGAGGGAACCGAATGCCGGACATCCACGTGGACGACAGCGACGTGCGGGAACTCGCGCGCAGGCTCCGTGAGGCCCGCCCCGGGGACTGGCGGGAGGGGGACCTGCGTCGGGTGGCCGCGACCCTGGGGTGGGAGTGGGACGAGGGGACGCCGCCGCGGCTGCGCACCGGACTGCCCGCTGGAGACGCCTGGCTGCGTCCGGTCGGCCGGTATGAGAGCGACTACACGGACACCGAGGAGTTCGTCGGTCTGCATGTCCCGTTGGCCAGGATCGAGGGCGGTCCGCAGGAGAAGGCCCACGCCTTCGCTCGCGCCGCCGGCCTCGTCCACCAGGCTCTGGGCCGTCCGGCGTCCATCATCGGTTCCTACGGCAACCTCGGTCCCTTCTTCGACTCTCCCCCGGGCTGGGGAGCGCCCTTCCGGCGTTGGCGCGACCAGAGGACGGGGACGACGCTGGAGGTGCACGCCGGTGCCGGCGGTCCCGAACTCCTCCTCTTCCCCAACGACCCCGTCGAGGGCTGGATGTGGCGGCAGGGGCATGGTGCCCCCTACGCCCTGAGCGGCTTCTTCGCCACCTCGAACGCCGGGGAGAACGCCGGACTGGGGATCCCCGGGAAGTGGCGCGCCGGCGACTGGGCGGAGTTCGCCCGGACCCTGGCCGACTTCCTGCGCAACCTGCCCGCCGAGACCCTGGCCCTGGGGATCGGGCTGTCCCTGGGCGTCCACGGCAGGATTCCGGGCACCCACGGGCCGTGGGTCTTCCACATCGCCTGCGAGGGGACCCTGGAACTCGCGGTGTACCCGCTGGAGGGGGAGGGGATCAACCTCGCGTCCCTGGGCCTGCCCGACCTGGGCTGGATATCCGCCGCCGAGAGACCGGCGCGGCTGGACCACCTTGAGCGGGTCGCCTACCACTCCGACGGGTTCGCCCCCGGCGAGGCCGACGGCACGCGGCTGGCCTGGATGCTGGTCGAGACGGCCAAGGCGCTGGGCATCCCCTCGCCCGGGGACCTCTCCCTGATCGACTCCGCCGAGACGATCACGGTCCTCGACGGCGAGGGCGGCCGACACCGCTACCAGGCCGACTACTACGGACTGACCCTCTCCGAGAACCCGTGAGCCGACGGACCTCACCGGGGAGCGCCGGGGCTTCCCGGTGAGGTCGGCGTCCGTTCCTCCTCGGCCCGCGCGGCATATAGGTGGAGGTGCAGGTTCGCGATCGATCCGCTCTGGACGACGGTTCCCGAAGCCGACCCCGTGAAGCGGTTCTCCACGCCCGGCACCGGTCCGGCCCGGGGGTCCCTCCCCGGAGGGGCCCGCCCCTCGGGGGAGGGACCCGACTCAAGGCGGCGGAGCAGGAGGCGGGCGTAGCCCCGGCCGAGGGTGACGGCGAAGGCGACGAGTCCGCAGAGCAGGGCGAGCAGGAGGATCGCGACGATGACCGCGAGGAGAAGAAGGGCAGGCTCCGCTAGTCGGCTGAGCCGTAAGAGGGGTGCGCCGACCCTCCAAGCGCGAAGTGGTACATCCTCACCGTGGTGGGAAGCCTAGCCCGAAAGGCCGGCGTGGGGAAGGGGAGGAGCGCTGCTGCGCGATCCTCCCCTTCCCCACGCCGGCGGGTCACCCCTGGAGGGCGCCCTCGCCCCAGGCCGCGGTGGTGGACGCCCCGTCCAGCGACTCGCGGATGATGTCGGCGTGCCCGGCGTGCTGGGAGGTCTCCCTGATCAAGTGGAGCAGGATCCGCCTGACCGACCAGGCGCTTCCCGGAGGGAACCAGGGAGCCGGGGGCAGGGGGCAGAGCCGGTCCAGATCGGGCAGTGCGGCGAGGGCCTCCGCGGTCTCCTGCGCCGCCCGCGCGTAATCGTCGAGCAGACCGGCCAGCGTCTCCCCGGCCGTCATGTGGAAGTCGTCCGCCCACGCCTCCCGCTGCTCACGCGCCGACTCCCGTGGCCGGTCCGTTCCGGCGCGGCCGGACATGATGTCCACCCAGCCGCGTTCGGTCCGCGTGACGTGTTTGATCAACCCGGCGAGCGTCAGTTCGCTCGCGGTCGTGCGCCGCGAGGCCGACACGTCGTCCAGGCCGCGCACGGTCAGCCGGAGGGTGGCGCGCTGTTCGGCCAGGATCGACATCAGGTCGGCGCGCTCGCCGGTGGGCGAGGTCGTCTCCAGGGCTGTCATGGTGTCCGTCCTTCCGTTGCTCGGGAGACCGAGGTTATGGAGAATTGCGGTCGTTTCCCGTCCGCAATCCGGGGTCGATCTCCCTGGGCGCGTCGTCCACGCGGAACATGGGGGACCCTGCTCTCGGGGAGGGGCGGTCGCCGGCGAGGAAGGCGGGACCGGGCACCGGAACGCGGCTGTCGGACCGCTCGGAAGGGGACCGGCGGGGCGTCGCGGGGGACCGCCGACACGCCACCGGCCACGATGGGAGCGGCGTCACGGGTGTGCCGCGGAGGAAGGGCGGTGGAGGCGGTCCAGTGCGGGAAAGGCCCCTACACCACCTGGGATTGGCGGTACGCTTTTGACCGGCTGTCCAGGAGGTCGTACATGGCCGTCGTTCCCCTTCAGTACCGGTTTGACGGGCCCCGACATGCGCCGGTGGTACTGCTGCTGCCCCACCTCGGCGCGAAGTGGTCCATGTGGGAACCCCAGATGCCCGACCTCACCCGCGACCTGCGCGTCCTGCGCGTCAACCATCGTGGGCACGGCGGCTCTCCCGCCCCCCAGGGCGCCTACAGCGTCGCCGAACTCGGCGGGGATCTGCTGGCCCTTCTCGACACGTGCGAACTCGAACGCTTCTCCGTGATCGGCGCCGGCCTGGGAGGTATGTTGGCCACTTGGCTGGCGGCCCGAGAGCCTGATCGGGTGCACCGACTGGCCCTGCTGGCGACGTCCGCGTGGGCGCCGCCGGCGCGCCGGTGGCAGCGTCTGGCTTCGCAGACGCGGGCCGGGGGAACGGTCGCGGTGGTCGAGGAGGTGACCCGCTCCTGGTTCACGCCGGCCTTCGTGGACCGCCGTCCCGACATCCTCGCCCGGATGGTCGAGGAGTTCGAGTCGGTGGACCGGCAGGGGTACGCGGGATGCTGTGACGCTCTGGCCGAGGGTGACCAGCGCGCGGCGTTGACGAGGGTGCGGGCGCCCGCGGTGGTGGTGTCCGCCGCGCACGACCCCGTCCTTCCGCCGGGACACGGCCGCCGGTTGAGCAACGGCATCCCCGGTGCCCGCTTCGAGGTGGTCTCGGGGGCCGCGCACCTGGTCAACGTCGAACGGGCGGACCGGGTCAACGAACTGCTGGTGGCACACGTCGCGTCCTGACCCGGACCGGGGCGCCGACAGGGGGGCACGGGGGTGGACGGTTCCGGTAGGCGAACGGAGAACCCGGGAACGGGGGCCGTGCTCGCCGCGGTCTCCGTCGGCGGTGCCCTTGGGGCGGTCGCCCGGTGCCTGGCCGGTGCCGTGCCCGGCGTTTCCGAGACGGGGTTCCCCTGGGTCACGTTGCTGGTCAACGTCAGCGGCTCCTTCCTGATCGGCGTCCTGATGGTGTTCGCCACGGCTCTGTGGCCTCAGCGCCGGCTCACGCAGGCCTTCCTGGGAACCGGCTTCCTCGGGGGGTACACCACCTTCTCCACCTACGCGGCCGACGCCGGGATGCTGCTTGAAAGGGGCGACGCCGCGGCCGGACTCGGCTACCTGGCCCTGACGTTGTTCGCCGCACTGGCCGCCGTGGCGCTGGGCAGCGCCGCCGCCTCGCTGATCGTCCGCTCCCGTCCGGTGGGGGGCCGGCGGTGAGCGCGCTGCTCGTCGCGGTCGGCGCGGCGGTCGGCGCGCCGTTGCGGTATCTCGTGAGCCGGTTCGTGCAGGCCCGGCACGACTCGGCGTTTCCCTGGGGGACGCATGTCGTCAACGTCGTGGGCTGCCTGCTCATCGGGATGGTGGGCGCGCTGACGCTGCCCGGTTGGGGGATGGTCCTGGTCGTCACGGGTTTCCTCGGCGCCTTCACCACCTATTCGACCTTCGCCTACGAGACCTTCCAGCTCGCGGTGGGGCGGCGGTTCCTCCTCGCCGTGATCAACGCCGCGGTGACCGTCGCCGCGGGGATGGGGGCGTTCGTCCTGGGTGAGGCGATCGTGCGCGCCCTCACCGGCTGAACCCCGGTTTCCCGCGGGGCCTTCGGGCCCACCCTTGTCCCGATCACCACGTCCATCGCCGTCCTGTCATGCGGTAGGGAAGCATCTCTTTTTCGATATGTAGTACATGTGCTATCAATAGTCATAGGGAAACGATAGACAAGAGGAGACCTGTGACAGTGGTGAACGAGCCGCGCGCCGTCCCCGCGCGCATCGGGTCCACCGAGACCGTGGTCGAGGTCCGTGACCTGTGGATGCGTTACGGGCAGGTGGAGGTGCTGAAAGGGGTGGACTTCACCGCGCGGCGCGGCGAGGTGCTGGCTCTGCTCGGTCCCAACGGGGCCGGCAAGACGACGACCATCGAGATCCTGGAGGGATTCCGGGCCCGTTCCTCCGGTCATGTGCGGGTGCTGGGAACGGACCCCGCGGAGGGGGACGAGAGGTGGCGGTCCCGTCTGGGGATCGTGCTCCAGTCGTGGCGCGACCACGGGAAGTGGCGGGTCCGGGAGCTCCTCGGCCACCTCGCCGCCCACTACCGGCCCCACTCCGAGCCGGATCGCGTCCGACCCCGTGACGTGGACGAGCTGATCTCCACGGTCGGCCTGGAGCAGCACGCGAACAAGCGGGTCTCGATGCTGTCGGGGGGCCAACGGCGCCGACTGGACGTGGCGATCGGGATCGTGGGACGGCCGGAGCTGCTGTTCCTGGACGAGCCGACGGCCGGGTTCGACCCGGAGGCGCGCCGGGACTTCCACGATCTGGTGCACCGCCTGTCGGACCTGGAGGACACCACGGTCCTGCTGACCACCCACGACCTGGACGAGGCGGAGAAGCTCGCCGACCGCATCCTCATCCTGGCGGGTGGCCGCATCGTCGCCGACGGCAGCGCCGAGACGCTGGCGCGCGGTGTCGCCCGCGACGCCGAGATCCGGTGGACCAGGGGTGGAGACCGCTACGTGCACACCGCGGACGACGCCACCGCCTTCGTCCGCGACCTCTTCGACCAGTACGGCGACGCGGTCACCGACCTGGAGGTCCGGCGGGCGACCCTGGAGGACGTCTACCTGTCCCTGGTCCACCGCCACGAGACCGGACGAACGGACGAGGCCGCCATGGCCTTCGAGAAGGAGACACGATGACATCGGAGGCCCACACGCTCCGGATCGGGATCACCCGTGGCTGGATCGAGTTCCGCCAGACCCTGAGGACGCCTTCGGACCTGGCCTCCTATCTGCTCAACAGCGTGATCATGCTGGTGATCCTGTCCTTCCTCGACCGTAACGAACCGGCGGCGGGGGCGATCTCCCTCGGCATGATCGGACTTCCCGGCGCCCTCGCCACGATGATCGTCTTCGGAGGGGTCACGTCGATGGCCCAGTACCTGTCGATCGAGCGCGAGGACGGCACGCTGCTCCGTTGCCGGGCGCTGCCCGGCGGAGTCGCCGGCTACCTCACCGGCAAGGTGGTCAGCGTCTCGCTGATGACGCTGCTGTCCATGCTGGTGATCCTGCTCCCCGGCCTGTTCCTGATCGACGGCATGCTCGGCAACGGGATCTCCACCCTGCCGACGGCGCTGTGGGTCACCCTGCTCGGTCTCCTGGCGACCCTCCCCTATGGGGCGATCGCCGGGGCGTTGTTCACCAACCCGCGTGTCGCCACGGGCATCATGCTGGTCCCGATCATGGGCCTGATCGTGATCTCGGGGGTCTTCGCCCCGATCGACGGGTTCCCCGGCTGGATCCAGACGGCCGCCCAGGTCTTCCCGCTCTACTGGCTCGGGCTGGGAATGCGTTCGGCCTTCCTGCCCGACACCGCGCTGGCCGTGGAGATCGGGGAGTCCTGGCGGACCCTGGAGACCGTGGGGGTGCTCGGCGCCTGGGCGGTGGTCGGCCTGATCCTCGCCCCGATCGTGCTGCGCCGGATGGCGCGCCGGGAGTCGGGGGCGGCCATGGAGGCGCGCAAGCACAAGGTGATGCAGCGTGTGGTCTGAGCCGGCGTGGGTCGTTCCGGTGGGCCTGACGCCCTGCTGTTCCCTCCGGAAACCTAGGGGGAGCCGACGTGGCCGGAACTGAACGGACGAGCCCGCGGAGCAGGACGAAGGCGGGCGTCGCGAGCGAGACGATCTACAACCGCATCGCGGTGCTGCGGGCCGAGCGGGGCGTCTCCCGGCGCCAGCTCGCCGAGGCACTGGGCGTGCACTACCAGACCGTGGGCTATCTGGAGCGCGGGGAGTACAGCCCCAGCCTGTACCTCGCGCTGCGGATCGCGCGTTACTTCGAGGTTCCGGTGGAAGTGGTCTTCTCGATCACGCCCTTCCCCCGGATCGGCAGTGGGGAGTAGGAGTATGGGAACGGTGCGGGAACGCGCTGGCGAGGTCGGCGTCGGAGGCTGGTGGGACCGGCTGTTCGCCGGGGCGCTGGAACAGGCGCTGGGCAACGAACGGCTCCGCCGCCGCTGGGCGCCGCGGAGCAGACGCAGGAAGCTGGTGATGGCGGAGGCGGCGGCCACCGTGGCCACCCTGGCCGTGTTCGGCGCGGTGACGCCGTCGTCGCGCCCCTGGGGGCTCCTCCTGGCGCTGGGGGTGCTGACCGTCCTCACGTGCTACCTGGCGAGTCAGGTGAACATCGCGACCCGGCTCATCACCGAGATAGGGACCCGGGCTCTGGACGAGCGCCAGCTCGCCTGGCACACCCGGGCACGCACGGTCTCGCACGGGGTGACCAGGGTGTCCCTGCTCGTGCTGTGGGTGGCGGCCTGCGCCGCCTGGGGCGGGGAGATCGACGTCCCCGCGCGGGTCCTGATCCCGCTGATCGGGTTGGCCACGTTCCTGCACGTGGGCTTTCCCGCGGCCTACCTCGCCTGGACACTGCCGGACGAGCCGGTCGACGACGAGGAGTGACCCCCGGCGGGACCGGCGGAAGCGCCCGGCGGTCCCGTCGCGCACCCGCTCCGGGCGCGTTCACACGATGTCGGGGCCGCCCCAGCCGTAGGTGTCGCGGTGCCGGACCTCGGCGAGTTCGTCCTCGGTGAGGACGCGGGGGGCGCCCAGTGTCCGGGCCCGGATGTAGACGTCACACAGCCACTCCAACAGGCCGAAGCGCTCGATGGCCTGTCCCAGGTCGGCGCCCAGGGCGATTCCGCCGTGGTTGGCCAAGAGCGCGGCGTTGCGGCCGGCCAGGGCCTTGCAGACCTGGTCGGCGAGTTCGCCGGTGCCGTAGGTGGCGTAGGGCGTGACGGGGATGGCGCCGCCCAGCCGGGCGGCGGCGTGGTGGATCGGCGGAAGCTCGGCGAGCGTGGCCGCGACCGCGGCGGCGGCGGGGGAGCCGGCGCGGACAACGGCACCGGCGTCACCGGTGCGGTGCACCGCGAGGTGCATCGTGGTCTCCGCCGCGGGGTCGCGACGGCCCTCCAGGAGGCGGCCGTCCAGGGAGAGGACCGGGCAGTCGGCGGGCTCGGTGCGGTCGGGGGCGACACCGGCCGGGGTCACCACGACGAGCTCGCCGGCGCGGACGCTGACGGTCGGGGACTCGCCCGGGACCGGGCCGTCACCGGCGAGACGGCGGACGGCGAGGCAGACATCCCTGCGGTGTTGTTCCAGCAGCATGGTTCCTCGAAGGGGATCGGCGCGTGTGGGCAACAGGAGGCGGGGGGTCCCGGCGGGGGGAGGCCGAGGAGTAAGGCATACCTAAACTACGTCAACCGGCCCGGTCCGTCACCCGGGAGCCCCCTTCCGTCACTTTGGGCGGCCGGGCTGGATCGCTGCCGTGCGTGGGGCTGGTCCCGGATCGCGCGGGTGAGGGTCGTATTCGGACGGGTCTGGCCGGCGGGGCAAGAGGTGGCCGATACGGGCGGGGGCGGCGCGTATCCAGTGACGCTTGGAGTCATGGCGTAGCAGGACCTGGGCCACCGCGACGCAGACCGGTTCGGCGTCGGTGAGCAGCCGGTCGGGGCCGCGTTTGACGGGTTGTCCGCGCGAAGGCGGGACTGGTCGTCCAGGTGGACGGAGAGTGCACTCAGAAGGGCGTCAGGGTTGGTCGGCGCACACCGACCCTCGACGCCCTTCGCCGTGTCCGCGGGAGATCCAGAAACCCCCCATCAACGATCCAGCGTGGAGCGTGTGCGGCGGTCGGCCCCGGGGCCGGCGCTCACCGACTTCCCGTGCCGGCCGGACGTCAGCGCCGCCGCGCCCCCGGACCAGGCGCTCGGCGCGTCGTGGTGACCGCGGGCGTGAGCCTCCTCGCCGCCGGCCCGCACCGGCGCACCCGTTTCCTGGCCCGCGGCCAGGGGGTGATCGACCGTTTCGGCCTGCCGCCCCCTCGCCGAGGCGCGCGACCGCTGCGGGGCGGACGGCCCGTCCTGTTCCACGCCCAGGAGCCGGGCCGACCCGGCGTGACCTGGACCGGGCGGGGCTGCCCGAGTGGACACCGGGCTGGGACCCCGATCCCCAGGACGTCTTCTGCGACTCTCCGCGCTGTGAGCCGAACAAGGTCGAGCGCGCGGGGTTCCTCGGAGGAGGAGACCGGCCCGCCACCTCCTCGACCGGTGGACCTGATCCGAACGAGGACCGGGACACCGTGGTCCGGCTCACCGCGGGCGAGCGGAAGGGCCGGGACGCGCGCCTGGGGCGAATCCCCGCCGACCCGGCGCCCCTGGGCCCCGAACGGGCCGGCGGAAGACCCGCCCGCCCTTGTGCCGCCGTGCGCAACCGCGCTGGCACGGGGGCTCCCCGTGTCGCGTATGCTCCAAATGCTGGACGAGCAAGGTTCCTGCTCGCGCCCGCTTCCAGCCAGGCAGGCAGAAGGAGCCCACGTGGCCGAGCTCGAAACTGGTCCGGTCCTCCCCGAGTCCGCGAACGAGAGATTCGGCGACATCGTCGCCGTGCTCGGTGAGCTCACCCGGGTCCTCGCGCAAGAAGAGGACATGTCCACGACCCTCCAACGGATTCTGGAGCTCACCCTCCGGCTGATCCCCGGCTGCCACGCGGCCAGCGTCACCCTCCTCGACGACGCGGGCAAGCCGGCCACCGCGGTCGCCACCAGCGACGAGATCTACCGGCTCGACCAGGAGCAGTACGACCTGGGGGACGGTCCCTGCCTCGACGCCGCGCGGCGTCGGAGCACCAACCGCTGCCGGCTCGGCGAGGCCGAGCAGAACTGGCCGGAGTTCACCGCGACCGCCAAGAGGATGGGGCTGCGCAGCTACCTGTCGGCCGGCCTCATCTCCGAGGACGGGCGGCCGGTGGGCGCCCTCAACCTGTCGAGCAGGGACGACGACGGCTTCGACGCGCTGGACGAGGCGTTCATCGCGCTGTTCGCGCTGCCCGCGGCCGCGGTCATCACCGGTCGCGACCGCTACCAGCGTACCGCCGAGCTCGCCGCCCAGATGGAGGCGGCGCTGGCCTCCCGCGCGGTCATCGACCAGGCGATCGGGATCATCATGGCCCAGTCGGGGTGTGACGCCGCCGAGGCGTTCCAACGGCTGCGGCGCTCCTCCAACAACCAGAACGTCAAGCTGCGCGACCTCGCCGAGCGTATCGTCACCCAGGTGGGGGGCCAGGCCGAACGGTGATTCCGGCCGCGCCGCGGGTTCTGCACTAGACTGGGCGGCAGCACCGGGGTCCAGCAGCGGGCCCTGACACGGCGGTGGCGCCGGACGAAGGTGCCCCGACGGGTCCTCCTCCAGTAATTCGGTGCGAAGCTGTTCCTGCCCCCAGGAGTCAGCAATGCCTGCCATGAACGCAGGTGCCGGGGCCTCGATCCCGAACACACAGGATCGGGCCCGACCGGCCGCCGACCATCAGTCCCGAACATCCACCACGTCGGACCACGACGTGGTGACCGCCGGCCTGTTCGACCAGATGCGCCGCACCCAGTCCGGCAGCTCCCAGCGCGCCGTCCTGCGGGAGCGCATCGTCGAACACCACATCGGGCTGGCCAAGAGCATCGCCTCCCGTTACGCCCACCGGGGCGAACCGATGGAGGATCTGGAACAGGCCGCCCTGCTCGGCCTGGTCAAGGCGATCAACGGATTCGACCCCGACCTCGGCCACGACTTCGTCGCCTATGCGGTGCCGATGATGACGGGCGAGGTCAAACGACATTTCCGCGACAAGACGTGGGCGGTGCGGGTGCCGCGCCGCCGCCAGGAGCGCCGAACCGAACTCAACGCGGCGGTCCGGAGGCTCACCCAAGAGCACGGCCGCTCGCCGACCATGCGGGAGCTCGCCGAGGAGATGCGCCTTCCGCTGGACGACCTCTCCGACCTGATGGAGGCCGCCTCGGCTTACAGCGCGCTGTCCCTGGACTCGCCCGCGGGCGAGAACGAGGACGGCGGGATCAACCTCGGCGACACGATCGGCGGTGACGATCCGACCCTGGAGTCCGTCGTGGACCGTGAGGCGCTGCCGGCGCTGTTGTCGGCCCTGCCGGAGCGGGAACGTCGCATCGTGTTGCTGCGCTTCTTCGGCAACAAGACCCAGAGCGAGATCGCCCGCGAGGTGGGGATCTCGCAGATGCACGTCTCGCGCCTGCTGGCGGGGGCGCTCGCCCGTCTCCGACGCGCGCTGCTCTCCGACTGAGGGGCCGGCCTGTTCCCTCCCGCCGCCCAGGAGCGGATGGGGGTGGTTCCTCGTCGAAGGGGACGGGGGATCGGGGGCCTCGCCATCCCCACGGCGTCCCCGGAGGGGCGCGCTCAGCGTTCGTGGCGCAGGCGCTGCCACACCCAGTAGACGTTGAGGCAGGCGGCCACACAACCGGCCGAGAGCACGAGGGTCAACGGGGCCGAACCGGCCCACAGGGCCGCCGAGAGCGCGCCGACGAACAGGACGGCGACGCCGAAGACCGCGAGCACCAGTCGGAACAGCAGTGGGCTCGCGGGCCTCTCGAGGCTCCCCAGGGCTCCCTTGAGATGCCCGCGCCGTAGCCCGTCGCGTCGCCTGGCGTTTCTCACTCCTCCATGGTAAAGCGCAGCAGCGCGGCGACGCCGTCGGTGGCGTCCTTGGGATCGGGCAGCGTCGTGAACCCGGCGTCGGTGGCCTGGGCCGCTCGCAGGAGCAGGGCGCTCGCGGGGCCCTGGAAGGCCGTGTCAGGGTCGGTGAGCCGACCTCGCTCGGTCGACACCTCCAGCGGGTCGGTGGCCGAGGCCCACATCACGGGTTCGTCGATCACGTCCGGGCTGAGCAGCAGGGTCCGCACCTGGCCGGTGCGCAGCGCCCCGGCCGTGGAATCGGCTCCCTGCACGGCGCGCCCGTCCCTGCCCAGCTCCTGGGAGAGCTCGGCCAGCACCTCGGCGTGCCGCGCGTTCGCCCTGTCGCGCAGTCCCGCGTCCACGGCTTCGCGCAGGCTGTCGACCGCGCCTCCCTCGGCCCGGCCACCGGGCACCTCCACGACGAGGTCGTGGACACGCTCGCTCAAGTGCTCCCGCAGCTTGCCGATGGCGCGTTCGTCACCGCCCACGAACACCACGGCGGCCGACACCTCGGCCACGGCCTCCTCGACGTCTCCGGCGACGGCCGCCGCGTTCTCCGACCAGACCTCCTCGGAGTGACGCTGGTAGCGCTTGTGGGACCAGCCGCCGGCGTTGACCTTCTGCACGTGCAGTGTCGCGCCGCTGAAGGACCGTTCGTCCACCGGACCACCGTGCGCGGGGTAGGCGTCGACGTCGGCACCGAGACGGTCGACGGCCACGACGACGTGCGGCACGCCCGCGTCCAAGACGGTGACCAGTTCCAGCGGATCCCCGCCACGCCGCCAGGAGGCGCGATCGCGTACGGGAGGGCGCGGCAGCGTGTGGGCCGCGAGGATCCGTCCCTCGGCCGCGAAGAGCGCTTCTCCCTGCGGACCGGGAAGGTTCGAGACCCCGCCGACGACCCCGTCGAGGGCCTGGAGGGTCTCCTCGTCCGCTCCGCTCGCCGCGAGTTCCTCGCGCAGTCCACGCCAACGGAGTTCGATCTCCTTGGCGGCGCTCTCCGTGCTGCGCGTGGTGTCCAGATAGACCGAGGCGACCGGCCCGGACACGGAGTACAGGGGGTGCAGAAATCCAAGGTCCATGGCGTTGGGGCCGCGTCACGTGGACGTGACCCGTCCTCACCTCCACACGGCTGTCGTCTCTTCACTCACTTCACGGGCCGCTGCCCGTGAGCAAGGACGACATGCGAACAGTAAGGGATTCCTTACCCGTGGGGGAAGCCCTCCCTCGCGGAACCGGCGACGGGCGGCCGGTGACGAGGCGGTTTGTCGTCCGGAACGGCCGGGTAGCCGCGATGGAACGGCACGAGCACCGATCGATGAGAGGGGCGACGCCATGGAACGCGGCAGCGACAAGCACGGACCGCGGATCGACGAGCAGATGCAGGAAGAGGTGCAGGGGGCTCTGAAGGCCAACCGTCCCACCCGCGCTGACGAGGGGCGCGAGCCCGAACCGCTCGTCAACGACGACGGACGTCCCGCGACCGACCCCCAGGCCGGACTCGACGAGGACGAACGCGCCTAGCCGGACCGGCGGCCCGGCCGTTGGGAGCCGGGCCGCGGCGGGACCCGGACGCCACCGGGGTGAGGACCGCGCCCGGCCGTGAGGGCCGGGCGCGCGAAGGTCACTCCGCGTCGAAGATCGCGGGGAGCGCCGACTCGTAGACCGCGCGCAGCTCCTCCAACGGAATGTCGAAACCCCCGTCGGAGTGGCGGACGGCCAGCCCGGAACCGCCGACGGAGCCGATCGCCGTAGCCGCAACACCGTGCCGATCGCACAATTGGGCGAACACGGACTCGGCCTCCGGCCGCACCACGACGACCGCGCGGGCCGCGGACTCGCTGAACAGCTCCACGAACGGGTCGCCGGAGAGCTCCACCGAACAGCCCACCCCGCCACGCAGGCACGACTCGGCGAGGGCGACCACCAGACCGCCGTCGGACAGGTCGTGCGCGGCCGCGACGGCACCTTGGTCGGCGGCGTCGGCCAGCAGTTCGCCCAGCGCGGCCTCGGCGGCCAGGTCCACCCGCGGCGGCAGGCCGCCGAGATGGCCGTGGATGACGTCGGCCCAGGCCGAACCGCCCAGTTCCACCCGGGTCTCACCGAGCAGGAACACCCTGGCGCCCTCAAGGTCGCGCCCGAAGGCGCTGGTCAGCCGCTGGTTCACGTCGTCGATCACGCCCAGGACACCGATGACCGGCGTCGGGTTGATCGCCGTGCTCCCGGTCTGGTTGTAGAAGCTGACGTTGCCTCCGGTCACCGGGGTGCCCAGCTGCCGGCAGGCGTCGGCCAGTCCCCGGGTCGACTCGGCGAACTGCCACATGACCGCGGGATCCTCGGGAGAACCGAAGTTCAGGCAGTTGGTGACCGCGAGCGGCCGCGCCCCGGTGACCGCCACGTTGCGGTAGGCCTCGGCGTAGGCGAGCTGGGTGCCGGTGTAGGGGTCCAGACGGGTGTAGCGGCCGTTGCCGTCGGTGGCCAGCGCGACACCGCGGTCGCCCTCGTCGGTGATGCGGATCATCCCGCCGTCGTGCGGTGTGGCCAGCACGGTGTTGCCGAGCACGTAGCGGTCGTACTGGGAGGTGACCCAGGAGGGGTCGGCGATGCCCGGGGCGCCGAGCAGGCGCAGCGCCTGCTCGCGCAGCTCGGCGTCGGTACGGGGACGCTCCAGCCGCGCCGCGTCGTCGGCCTGGAGGTCGTCCTGCTCGGCGGGCCGGGCGTAGGGGCGCTCGTAGACGGGGCCCTCGTCGGAGGCGGTCCGCGGGGGCATGTCGACGATCGTCTCGCCACGCCAGGTCATCACCAGGCGGCCGCCCCGCTCGGCCTCCTCGGGGGTGACGTCGGTGACCTCGCCGATGACGCTGGCGAGGATGTCCCACTTGGCGCAGGTGGCCATGAACTCGTCGAGGCGGTCCGGCGCGACGATGGCCATCATCCGCTCCTGCGACTCGCTCATCAGGATCTCCTCCGGCGTCAACCGGGGGTCGCGCAGCGGGACGCGGTCGAGTTCGATGCGCATGCCACCGGTGCCGCCGGCCGCGAGCTCGGTGGTGGCACAGGAGACGCCGGCCGCGCCGAGGTCCTGGATGCCGACGACCAGGTCCTTGGCGAACAGCTCCAGGCTGCACTCGATGAGCAGCTTCTCCAGGAACGGGTCACCCACCTGCACGCTGGGGCGCTTGGCGTGGCTCTCCTCGTCGAAGGTCGCGCTGGCCAGCACGGAGGCGCCGCCGATGCCGTCGGGGCCCGTGGTCGCGCCGAACAGGACGACCTTGTTCCCGGGACCGGGGGCCTGGGCGAGCTTGATGTCCTCGTGCCGCATCACCCCCACGCACAGGGCGTTGACGAGGGGGTTGCCGGCGTACCCGGCGTCGAATCCGATCTCCCCGCCGATGTTGGGCAGACCGAGGCAGTTGCCGTAGAAGGAGATGCCCGACACCACTCCGGGCAGCACCCTGCGGGTGTCGGGGGCGTCGGCGGGGCCGAAGCGCAGCGCGTCCATGACGGCGACCGGACGGGCGCCCATCGTGAGGATGTCGCGGACGATCCCCCCGACACCGGTCGCGGCGCCCTGGTGGGGCTCGACGTAGGAGGGGTGGTTGTGCGACTCGATCTTGAACGTGACCGCGTAACCGTCGCCGACGTCCACCACGCCGGCGTTCTCCCCCATGCCGACGAGCAGCGCGTCGCTCTCGGGGGCCTTCTCGCCGAACTGGCGCAGGTGCACCTTGGAACTCTTGTAGGAGCAGTGCTCGCTCCACATGACCGAGTAGATGGCCAGCTCCGCGGAGGTCGGCCGGCGTCCGAGGATGTCGCGGACGCGGTCGTACTCGTCCTCCTTCATCCCCAGCTCGGCGAAGGGCTGCGGGGTGTCGGGGGTGCTCTCGGCCTTGGCTACGGTGTCGAACCGGGGTTCTTCGGGCATTGCGCGGTGTTTTCCGTTCGGGATGCTGGTGCGCGGCGCGCGCGGACTGGGGTTTACGGGGCGGAAGACGGCGACGCCGACGGCTCGGTGGCGTGCGCGATGAGCAGGCCGGCGGTCGAGTCCTCGGTGTAGGGCTCGGCGCTGCCCTGGACGATGACGGATCCGTTGGTCAGCGCGGAGTCGGCGAAGGCCACCTCGTCGGGGTCGGAGGCCCCCTCGGGAAGCAGGCGGCCCCACCCCTGGTCGAGCAGGTGGGTGTAGACGGTGTCGATCGCCTCGGTGCCGTCGCCCTCCTCGGCGGTGATCGCCACCGGCCGGAAGCACTCCCGCTGGTCGCACTGTTCGCCCAGGTCGGTGTACTCGATCCCGTCGGGCGCGGCCCCGAGCGTGGAGAGGGCCGGGGCGGAGTCGGGGAGGCTCGCCTCGCCGGACGGCGGGGCCGGGGCGGAGACGCTGAACAACCTCAAGGCCATGGCCCCGACCATTCCGACGATGACCAGGCCGGCCAGGACGAACAGCGCCCGCCTGGAGCGCAGCAGCGCCAGCATCGAGAAGACGTCCCCCCGGGTCGTGTGTGGCCGGTCCTCAGCGCGCGCCGGCTCCCACGGGGGAGCCGGAGGCGAGGTGGGACAGCAGTGAGGTGAAGAAGCCCAGACCGTCCACCGAGGGGCCGGTGAGCGCTTCGACGGCGTGCTCGGGGTGCGGCATCAGCCCCACCACGTTGCCGTGTTCGTTGGTGATACCGGCGATGCCGCGCTGGGAGCCGTTGGGGGCCGTGCCGACGTAGCGGGCCACGATCCGGCCGTCGCGTTCGAGCTCGTCGAGGGTGGCGGCCTCGGCGACGTAGCTGCCCTCGCCGCTCTTCAGCGGGATGACCACCTCCTGGCCGGGGGCGTAGCCGTTGGTCCAGGCGGTGGTGGTGGCCTCGATGCGCAGCGTCTGGTCGCGGCAGATGAAGTGACGCGAGGAGTTGCGGGTCAACGCGCCCGGAAGCAGGTGGCTCTCGCACAGGATCTGGAAGCCGTTGCAGATGCCGAGCACGGGCAGGGCGCCCGAGCGCGCGGCGGGCACCAGCTCGGACATGATCGGGGCGAAACGGGCGATGGCGCCGCAGCGCAGGTAGTCGCCGTAGGAGAAACCGCCGGGGAGCACGACCGCGTCCACACCCTTGAGGTCGGCGTCGCCGTGCCAGAGGGAGACGGGTTCGGCGCCGGAGATCCGCACGGCGCGCGCGGCGTCCCTGTCGTCGAGGGAACCGGGGAAGGTGACGACGCCCACACGGGCAGTCATGGGCACTCTCCGAAAGTCGTGGGGTGGGAGCAAGGCCGATGTGAACCGTAACCGTCCCGAACGGCTCAGTCGTTCACGAGGTTACCCGTTGACCTCGCCTCGCGGTGCGGGGAGTGTCCAAGGTCGCGCCGGCGGGGTCAGCCGACCGCCGCGAACGGGCGGTGGGGGGTGTCCTCCCGGCCCGGCCTGGGATGCAGGTCCTTGCTCAACCGGACGACGGTGCCGCCGCCCGGGACGCTACCGAAGGAGACCCGGTCGACGAATGCCCGCATCAGCAGGATGCCCCTGCCCGATTCGGCTTCGAGGGCGGGCAGGGGCACCGCGGAGGCGTCGAATTCGGGTCCGGTATTCGCGATCTCCAGGACGCAGGAATCGGGCCCCACCGTCGCGACGACCGCGTAGGAGGGAGCCGGATCACCGTGGTCGACGACATTGGCGCACGCCTCGGTGGCGGCGACGAGAATGTCGCTTCGGCATTCGGCGCAGACACCGTTGATCCGTAATGCCTCGCCCATGAATTGGCGCATCACCGGAACCGTGTACGCCTCACGGGGTAGTGCGATCGAGAATCTCACGTCCATCGGCGGCCCCCAAAGCCGTTCGGCGCAATAGGGAGGGTTCCCGCCGAGGTTTTCTCGAAACAGGCGGATTGCGGACGAGGGGAACTATTCCACGCGAAGTTCGAAGTCCTCGATGACCGGATTCGCCAGGAGGGTCTCCGCGAGCCGGCGAACGTCGGCGAGGCGGGCGTCGTCGAGTTCGCCCTCGATCTCGACCTCGAAGCGCTTGCCCTGGCGGACCTGGGTCACTCCTTCGAAACCGAGGCGGCCGCAGGCCCCCACGATGGCCTGACCCTGGGGGTCCAGGATCTCCGGCTTGAGCATGACGTCCACAACGACGCGGGCCACGGGGTCCTCCACAGATGTGCCGCACTTCACTACCGACGGGGCGACGCCCTCTCGCGGTGGAGAGAGCAGGTAGAAGCGTATCGGCACGGCCGCCGGCCCGTGCCCCCGGTCCGCCCGACCGGCCGGCGACACGGCCTGTCCCACGGCCGAAGCGGTGAAACCGGACGCAGCGGGTAGCCCCTTCATAAGGGGTGCGACGAGGCGCTCCCGGCTCGTTCCGGCATGTCCGGAGCGAGGGCGACCGCCCGACCCGTGACGCTCATCACCGGGATCGGCGTCATCACGGACCACCGCTCCGTGCGTCTCACTAGGTGGTAGCGATCCACGGTCGTCCTTAGGGGGAGATTTGACGACCATCGAACTCGACCGAACCACTGAGAACGGCGTGACCGGGGAGACCCCTGATTTCGAGGCCGCGGTCACGCCCTACGCGGATCAGCTCTATCCCGTGGCACTGCGGATGACGCGCAATTCCGCGGATGCAGAGGATCTCGTGCAAGAGACCTTCACGAAGGCGTTCGCGAATTTCCACCAATTCCAGGCCGGTACGAATCTGCGCGCCTGGCTGTATCGGATCCTGACGAACACCTTCATCAACGGCTATCGCAAGAAGCAGCGCGAGCCGCGTCAGGAGACCACCGACGAGATCAAGGACTGGCAGCTCGCGGCGGCCGACGCGCACGCCTCGACCGGCTCCCGCTCGGCCGAGGCCGAGGTGCTCGACCACCTGCCCGATTCGTCGATCCGCCAGGCGCTGGCCCGGCTCCCGGAGGACTTCCGTCTGGTGGTCTACCTCATCGACATCGAGGGGTTCTCCTACAAGGAGGTGGCCGAGCGGATGAACACGCCGCTGGGCACCGTGATGTCGCGTCTGCACCGGGCCCGCCGTCAGCTCCGTGGGCTCCTCGCCGACTACGCCCGGGAGCGGGGCCTCCAGACCGTCTGACCGACCGCGCGACCCGTCCCGACGGGGTCGTGCCGCTCCTCCCTCGTTACTCTCCGCTACCCCCGCTCGCTTTCCGCGGCCCGTCCGCGCGCTATCGGGCACTGCCGTGCGCGGCAATTAGGAGATCCGAATTTTTCTTCGGATCTCCTTGCTTTTTGTAGGAAGCCCTGCTAGTTGCGCTTTCGGGGGTGTGCGACATCATGAGGCGATTGCTAAAAGGTGTCGCTGGGGCCTTGCGCTTCCAGTAGTGACTTCTGTCACGATGTCGGTAGGGCCGCCCCTTTTCTCCCCTTACCCGGGGTAAGCGGGCGGAGAGTCGGCCGACCAGCGGTACCCCGCACAATCGGCCCCGAGAACCCGAGGAGCGACAGGTGCCCGTCACCACCTCGCACGAGGAACCAGAGCTCATCCAGCTCCTGACCCCGGAAGGGGAGTTCAAGGAGCACCCCGACTATCCTCTCGACATCAGCGCGGAGGAGATGCGCGGCCTGTACCGCGACCTCGCGCTGGTCCGACGCCTGGACACCGAAGCCGTGGCCCTGCAACGCCAGGGGGAGCTGGGCCTGTGGGCCTCACTGCTCGGCCAGGAGGCCGCCCAGGTCGGCTCGGGACGCGCGCTGCGCCCGAACGATATGGCGTTCCCCTCCTACCGGGAGCACGGTGTCGCCTGGTGCCGCGGGGTCGCCCCCAAGGACCTGCTCGCCCTGTTCCGCGGCGTCACCAACGGTGGTTGGAACCCCGACGATCACGGATTCCACCTGTACACGATCGTCATCGGCACCCAGGCGCTGCACGCCACGGGCTATGCCATGGGAATCCAGCGTGACGGCGCGCTCGGCGAGGACGGCAGCGCGGTCATCGTCTACTTCGGCGACGGCGCGACCAGCCAGGGCGACACCAACGAGGCGTTCGTCTACGCCGCGGTCAACAACGCGCCCGTCGTCTTCTTCTGCCAGAACAACCAGTGGGCCATCTCCGAACCGCTGGAGCGTCAGTCCCGGGTGCCGCTGTACCGGCGCGCCGAAGGCTTCGGGTTCCCCGGTGTGCGCGTGGACGGCAACGATGTCCTCGCCTGTCTCGCGGTCACCCGCGCCGCGCTGCACAACGCCCGTGAGGGACAGGGGCCCTCGTTGATCGAGGCGTTCACCTACCGGATGGGCGCCCACACCACCTCCGACGACCCCACGCGCTACCGCGTGTCGGCGGAGCTGGAGGAGTGGAAGGCCAAGGACCCGCTCCTGCGCCTGCACACCTTCCTCACCCGCAACGGACTGGCCGACGAGGCGTTCTTCGCCGCTGTCGAGGAGGAGGCCGGCCGACTGGGCGAGCGGATCCGGACGGAGTGCCGGGCACTGCCCGACCCGGCGCCGCTCGACATCTTCCACGAGGTCTACGCCGAGCCCCACCACCACATCGACCGCCAACGAGCGGAGTTCGCCGACTACCTCGCCTCCTTCGAGGGCGCCGACGCGGAAGGCGGTCGCTGACGATGACGACGAAGCTGACGATCGGCAAGGCCATCAACGAGGGCCTGCGCCGTGCGATGGAGGACGACCCCAAGGTCCTGGTCATGGGCGAGGACGTCGGCAGGCTCGGGGGGGTCTTCCGGGTCACCGACGGACTGCACAAGGACTTCGGCGCCGACCGGGTCATCGACACGCCGCTCGCCGAGTCGGGGATCATCGGCACCGCGATCGGCCTGGCCCTGCGCGGCTACCGCCCGGTGTGCGAGATCCAGTTCGACGGGTTCTTCTTCCCGGCCACGAACCAGACGTTCACCCAGCTCGCCAAGATGCACCAGCGTTCGGGCGGCCGGCTCCGGCTGCCCGTTGTGCTGCGGATCCCCTACGGCGGCGGCATCGGCGCGGTCGAGCACCACAGCGAGTCGCCCGAGGCCTACTTCGCCCACACGGCGGGACTGCGCGTGGTCACGGTGGCCAACCCCGAGGACGCCTATTGGATGGTCCAGCAGGCGATCGCGTGCGACGACCCGGTGGTGTTCTTCGAGCCGAAACGGCGCTACTGGGACAAGGCCGACGTCGACACCACCCGGAGCCTCACCTCGGCCGCCCCCATGGGCGCCGCGCGGATCGCGCGTCCGGGACAGGACGTCACCCTGGTGGCCTATGGCCCGATGGTCAAGACGGCCCTCCAGGCCGCCGAGGCCGACACCGACCACTCCGTCGAGGTGATCGACCTTCGCTCGCTCTCGCCGATCGACTACGACACGGTCTGCTCCTCGGTCCGCCGCACGGGGCGGCTGGTGGTCGCGCACGAGGCGCCGGTCAGCAGCGGCCTGGGCGCCGAGATCGCGGCGAGGGTCACCGAGGAGTGCTTCTACCACCTGGAGGCCCCCGTCGTGCGGGTCGGCGGGTTCGACACCCCCTACCCGCCCTCCCGGTTGGAGGAGCACTACCTGCCCGACCTCGATCGGGTCCTCGACGGTGTCGACCGCACGTTCGCGTTCTAGGAAGCCAGGTGAACCAGAACATGACCCAACAAGGTGTCCAGCAGTTCCGGCTTCCCGACGTCGGTGAGGGGCTGACCGAGGCCGAGATCCTCACCTGGCACGTCGCTCCCGGAGACACGGTCGAGGTCAACCAGGTGATCTGCGAGATCGAGACCGCGAAGGCGGCCGTGGAGCTGCCCTGCCCGTTCTCGGGCACGGTGGCCGAGCTGCTCGTCGAGGCGGGGGCCACGGTCGATGTCGGCACGCCGATCATCGCCGTGGACACCGGAGGCGCGGAGGCCACGCAGGCGGCCGAACCGAAGGCCGGCGCCGAGGCGCCCGCGCGGCAGGAGGACGACAAGACCGAGGAGGCCGGGGAGGAGCGGCAACCGGTCCTCGTCGGTTACGGCGTGAAGAGCGGCGCCACCCGCCGCCGGGCGCGCCGACGCCCCGGACCGGGCCGCTCGGCCCCCACGGCCCCGCCGCCTCCCCCCGCCGGCGCCAACGGCGCGGACGGGCAGGCGCGGACCCTGGTCCTGGCCAAGCCGCCGGTGCGCAAGCTCGCCAAGGACCTCGGCGTGGACCTGCGGGCCGTGACGCCCACCGGGCCCGGCGGGACCGTCACCCGTGAGGACGTGCAACGCCACGGCCGGGCCACGCCGTCCGCGCCGCCGGCCGCCGTTCCCGCCGAGGCTCCCGAGCCGGCGGCGGCTCCCACGGGGGCGGGGTCCGAGGGTCGCGAGGAGCGCATCCCGATCAAGGGCGTGCGCAAGCACACCGCCGCGGCGATGGTCACCAGCGCGTTCACGGCCCCGCACGTGACGGAGTTCCTCCAGGTCGACGTCACGCGCATGATGAAGAGCGTGCGCAGACTGCGGGAGCGTCCCGAGTTCGCGGGGGTGAAGGTGTCCCCGTTGCTGCTGGTGGCGCGGGCGCTGCTGACCGCGGTGCGCCGCCACCCGGGCATCAACGCCTCCTGGGACGAGGAGGCGCAGGAGATCGTGGTCAAGCGCTACGTCAATCTGGGCATCGCGGCGGCGACCGAACGAGGGCTCGTGGTCCCCAACATCAAGGACGCCCACGCCAAGCCGCTCCCCGAGCTCGCCCGAGCGCTCCAGGAGCTGACCGAGACCGCCCGCGCGGGGCGGACGACCCCGGCCGATATGAGCGGGGGCACGATCACGATCACCAACGTCGGGGTGTTCGGCGTGGACGCCGGGACGCCCATCCTCAACCCGGGCGAGGCCGCGATCCTGGCGTTCGGCCAGATCCGCGACATGCCCTGGGCGCACAAGGGGAAGGTGAAGGTCCGCAAGGTGACCACGCTGTCGCTGTCCTTCGACCACCGTCTCGTGGACGGCGAGCTCGGCTCCAAGGTGCTGCGCGACGTGGGGACGATGCTGGAGAACCCGGAGGAGGTCGCCCTGGCCTGGGGGTGACCGGAAACGGAACGGCCACGCCGCCGCGTCCCGACCCGTCGGGACGCGGCGGCGTCCGTTTTCACGGCGGAGCGGTGGTGGAGCGGCCCGGGAGCCGGCGCGGCGTCCGCGGGTCCTACGGGACGCCCTGGGAGCGTGACCGGCGCGGCGGCGGATTTCCCCGTCAGGACGTTCGCGCGCGGCCCAGGGCGCGCCTGAGAGCCGCGGGCGGCGTCGCCCGGTCGGGGTGAGGGGGAGCGGATACCGCCGGGAGGCGTTTCCCCGTCGTGGCCGACGGGACCGGACGCCTGCGTCAGGCCTCCACCAGGGAAGAGGGGGCGGGCGCCGGAGGCGGCGGGGTCAGGCCGCGGTGAGGGCCCGGCCGCGGTGGCCGTTGGGCCGGCGAGGCGGGGTGGAGCGCAGCAGGGCCGCGGCCCCGGCGGGGTCGTTCGCCGGGTGGGTCACCGTGCCGCCGAGGAGGTCGCTCCAGATGAACTTGCCGTTGCGGCACCACACGTTGACGCCGCGGCGCACCGAGATGACGGCGAGGTCGGAACCACCGGCGCGGTACATGGGCCGGGCCGCGATGGCGCTGAGCTCGGCCCACAGGGCGGCGATCGCCTTCTCGGCGCAGAAGGCGTGCCGGGGTGGGCGTTTCACGCGGGCGGCTTCCGCGCACTTGACCCGGAAGGCCCGGGGGTTGTTCAGTCGCGGGTGACTCAAGAACGTCTCCTCGTGTGGCTCGGGTACCGCGTCCGTCCTGGTCGCGCCCTGTCAGGGGCGCGCCCTTGGCCCGATCGCGGGCCCTTACTGCTCCGGCCGTCCCGCTGTCGGGGCGGGCCGGGGCCGCTGCCGGGCGGGCGGCGGCCAGTGAGATCTCCACAGTTCTGAGAGGGAGCGAGGTCCGTCGTTACCTCGCGGTTATCCTGGCGAATCCGGATAGTAGCAGGCTTTTCCCCTAAGGGGTCGAGATCGTCAGATGTCGGCCATATCACACGAGGGAGTGCCCGGAGTTCCGGTCCTCTCGGCGTTCGCGCTGGTCGCCGCCGCTTTTCCGGGGGAAGGGGTGGGGTGCTCGTGAGTGGGCCCCGCGGGCGCGCGGCGGTGGGGCGTCCTGGCGGGAAGGCCCTGGGCGTAGGGGCGACTTCATTTTCTGCCCGTTTTTCGGACAGATTACGCCACTTCGGCTTGTGCTGTATGTCGCACTCGGCGTCAATGGCCCTCTAGAGGGCTAGATGGGGGATCTGAAGGGGTCTGTCGGAATTAGCATGGATACAACATGGATACAAGGCTTTCCGCGGCAGACCGCACCTACGCCCACACCAAGGACGCGATCCTCTCCCGACGCTACGTGGGCGGTGAGATCCTCAGCGAGGGGGACATCGCCGCCGACGTCGGAGTCTCCCGCACACCCGTGCGCGAGGCCCTTCTCCGGCTTGAGGCCGAAGGGCTCGTCCGCCTCTACCCCAAGCGTGGGGCGCTGGTCGTGCCCGTCTCCCAGCAAGAGATCGACGACGTCATCGAGACCCGCCGCCTCGTCGAGGGATACACGGCCGAACGCGCGGCCGAGGCCGGGCAGGAGGCCCGGCGCGAGCTCGTCGCCACCCTCACCGGCCACCTCGACGCCATGAACGCCCACCTGGAGAACGACAGGCGCGCCTTCGTCCTGGCCGACCGGGAGTTCCACCGCGCCATCGTCACCGCGAGCGGCAACGAGATCCTCATCCACCTCTACGGCACCCTGCGCGACCGGCAGCTGCGCATGATGGAGGAGGGGACCCGCACCGCCGCGCGGATGCGCCGCAACATCGAGGAGCACGGCGCCATCCTGGAGGCGATCCGCGCCGGAGATCCCGCCGCCGCCCGCACCGCGGTGCGGGTGCACATGGACGGCGCCGCGACCCTGCTGGGGGCCCGCCGATGAGCGTCGACGCCTCGCGGGCCGCGACCGACGGCCGGACGGGACCGCTGGAGCCGCCGGGCGGCGCCCGCGCCTGGCTGGTGTGGGGCGTCGGGGTCGGCGTCTACTTCCTCGCCATGTTCCACCGCAACGGCATGAGCGTCGCGGCGCTGGAGGCCCAGGAACGCTTCCAGGTCGGCCCGGCGCTGCTGTCTCTGCTGCCGATGCTCCAGCTGCTCGTCTATGTCGTGCTGCAGGTGCCCACGGGGCTGTTGGCCGACAGGATCGGGCCGCGCAGGTCCCTTCTCATGGGGCTGGTGTCGATGGCCCTGGGGGTCGGCCTGTTCGCGGTCGCGCCCAGCATCGAACTGGCGGTCCTCGGCCGGGTGCTCATCGGGCTGGGGGACGCCGTCACCTTCCTCAACGTCATCAGGCTCGGCGCCCTGTGGTTCCCCCGTTCGCGCTACGCGCTCGTCAGCGCCCTCACGGGCGTGGTCGGCGGCCTGGGCCAGGTCGCCAGTGTCACGCCGCTGTCGCTGGCCCTGGAGGGCGTGGGCTGGACGGCCTCCTTCCTCGGGGCGGGCGTGGTGACCGTCCTGATGATGCTGCTGGTCCTGTTCGCGGTCCGCGACCGCGCGGACGGGGTGTCCACGGCGGCCCCGGCCGAACGGCTCTCGGTGTGGGCGAGCGTCGGCGAGGCGCTGCGTTCGCCGGGGCCCCGGGTCGGCATGGCGCACCACGCCGCGGTCATGGCGCCCTACACCACCCTGACGGTGCTGTGGGGGTATGCCTTCCTGGTCGAGGGGGTCGGGATGTCCTCGGCGACCGCGGGGTTGCTGCTCAGCGGTCTGGGGGTGGCCACGTTGTGGCTGTCGCCCGTCCTCGGCGCGTTCGTGGGACGCTCGCCGGGTGCCCGGCGCCCGTTCGCGATGCTGCTGGGCGGGATGCTGAGCCTCGGCTGGCTCGCGCTCACCCTCTGGCCGGGAGGCCCGCCCACGCCCCTGGTGGTGGCGGTGCTGACCGTGAGCGCCGCGGGAGCGGTGATCGCGCCGGCCCTGTCGTTCGACTTCGCCCGGGACGGGGTGCCGGCCCACCGGACCGGGGCCGCGTCGGGGCTGGTGAACATGAGCGGGTTCACCACGACGGTGATCGCGACGGTCAGCGCGGGGGTGATCCTGGAGGCGCTGCCCGAGCCCCACGACGTGGTGGCCTTCCAGAAGGCCTTCCTGCCGCTGACGGGAACGACCGTGCTCGCCACGCTGGTGCTGATCGCGCTGTTGTGGCGTTATCCGGCGCGGCGCTGAAAGGGGCGGGGGCGTGTCGGGGCGGGGCGCTCACAGCCGGTTGTTGTCGCCGGGGATGCGCTCCTCGGTCTCGCGGTTGCTGCGCAGGACCATGAGGAGCAGCGTCAACACCACGATCGCGATCCCGGCGAGCATCAGGATGACGCCGATGGCGCCAAGGTCGAGCCCTTGCAGGTCGGCGGTGATACCGAAACGCAGTACGGCGCCGACGACCACCAGGAAGATTCCGAGCCCGATGCCCATCTGCCCACCTCCGGGACGAGGAGTTGTCGTTAGTCGAGGTCTCTCTACCCCGTAGTGGAGCGCGCATTACCGAAAGCCGGATTTCCATTGAAGAAACAAAAAGGGTGGGACGGTCGAAAACCGTCCCACCCTGACGCGATGTCCGGGCTCAGCCCGGATAAGGCGGATCAGAAAGCGGATTCGGGGATGTCCATGATGTCGAGCGTGACGTTCTCCGCGATCCGGCGCTCGGCCGCGATCCGCGGCAGGACCTGCTCGGCGAAGAACCGCGCCGCCGCGATCTTGCCGGTGTAGAAGTCCGTGTCGGCGCCGGTCGCGCCGTCGAGCCGCGCCAGCGCGACCTCGGCCTGCCGCAGCAGCAGCCAGCCCAGGACCACGTCGCCCAGCGCCATCAGCAGGCGGGTGGCGTTGAGGCCGACCTTGTAGAGCTCGCGCGGCTCCTCGGCGGACCCCATCGCGTGGCCCACCATGACCTCGACGATCCGCTCGACGTCGGCGGTGGCCTCGGCCAGCAGCGCCCGCTCGTTCTTGAGCCGGCCGTTGCCCGCCTCGCTGCCGGCGAAGCCCTTGATCTCGCCCAGCAGCATGCCCAGGGCCTGACCGTTGTTCTTCACGATCTTGCGGAAGAAGAGGTCCTGGGCCTGGATGGCGGTGGTGCCCTCGTAGAGGGTGTCGATCTTGGCGTCGCGGATGTACTGCTCCAGCGGGTAGTCCTGGAGGTAGCCGGACCCGCCGAGCGTCTGAAGCGACTCCGCCAGCAGCGCGTAGGAGCGCTCGGAACCCACACCCTTCACGATGGGCAGCAGCAGGTCGTTCAGCGCCTCCACCGCGCTGGCGTCCTCGCCGTTGTGCTTGGCGATCTGCACCGCGTCCTGCTGGCAGGCGGTGTAGACGACCAGCGCCCGCAGGGCCTCGGCGTAGGCCTTCTGGGTCATCAGGCTGCGCCGGACGTCGGGGTGGTGGGTGATGGTGACCCGGGGGGCGGTCTTGTCGGCCTGCCGGGTCAGGTCGGCGCCCTGGACACGTTCCTTCGCGTAGGCCAGGGCGTTGAGGTAGCCGGTGGACAGCGTCGCGATCGCCTTCGTGCCGACCATCATCCGCGCGTATTCGATGACGAGGAACATCTGCCGGATGCCGTCGTGCTTGTCGCCGACGAGGTAGCCGATGGCGGGGTGCTCGGCCCCGAAGGTCAGCTCGCAGGTGGCCGAGGCCTTCAGGCCCATCTTGTGCTCGACGTTGGTGACGTAGACGCCGTTGCGCTCGCCCAGCGTGCCGTCCTCGTTGACCAGGAACTTGGGCACGAGGAAGAGCGAGAGTCCCTTGGTCCCGGGGCGGGCGCCCTCGGGGCGCGCCAGCACCAGGTGGAAGATGTTCTCGGACATGTCCTGGTCGGCCGAGGTGATGAAGCGCTTCACGCCCTCGATGTGCCAGGTGCCGTCTCCCTGGTCGATGGCCTTGGTGCGGCCGGCGCCGACGTCGGAGCCCGCGTCCGGCTCGGTCAGCACCATGGTGGCGCCCCACTTGCGCTCGATGGCGAGCTCGGCGAACCGCTTCTGCGCCTCGTTGCCCTCCTGCCAGAGGATGCTGGCGAAGCCGGGGCCGCCGGAGTACATGTGCAGGGCGGGGTTGGCGCCGAGGATCAGCTCGGCCGCGGCCCAGACGAGGGAGCGGGGCGCGCCGGTGCCGCCGAGTTCCGTCGGCAGGTCGAGGCGGAACCACTCGGCGTCCATGTAGGCCTGGTAGGAGCGCTTGAAGCCCTCGGGCATGGTGACCGAGTGGGTCGCGGGGTCGAAGACGGGCGGGTTGCGGTCGGCGTCCTCGAACGACTCGGCCACGATCCCGGTGGCGAGCCGGTTGACCTCGTCGAGAATGGTGCGAGCCGTGTCCTCGTCCAGCTCCTCGAACGGGCCGGTTCCCAGCACGTCCTGGCGCTTGAAGACCTCAAAAAGGTTGAACTCGAGGTCACGGAGGTTGCTCTTGTAGTGCGTCATGGAGCGCTCCGCTGTGTCGTGGCCGCTGTGTCTGAACACGCGATCTACTGGCTAGTAACAAAAAGATGTTACTACCCGGTAGTAGCGTCGCGCCAGAGGCTTTGGCGCTGGAATCACGTTCCGATGGCCATGACCCGGGCGATCGCGTCCAACATCGCACCGACCTCGGGAAGCGGACCCTCGCCCAGGTCGAACCGCCGGCCGTCACGGGTCCAACGGGCCAACCGGGTGCGCCGCTCGGTGCGCGGCCCGCAGATGGCGCGGTCGGCCTCCAGAAGGAAGAAGTCCGGATCCCCCGGGCCGAGGAACGGGTCGGACGCGCGAGTCCCGCACACCATGTAGGTCTCGCCCGGACGCGCCGGCTGCGGCAGCACGACGATCACCGCCTCCAGCGAGCCCCGCTCGGTGTGCAGCGCGGTCAGACCGGTCGGCTCCAACCGTTCGGACTCGGGGAGCCACGCCCCGGCGCGCCGCCAGGCGCCGCGCAGCCCTTCGACGAGGTGTCCCTCGCGCGCCAGGGAGAAGAGCCGGGGACCGAGCTGAAAGGTGATCGCCCGCAGCACCACGTTGGTGAACTCGTCGTGGTGCCGGCGCGGCACGTCATCGCCCCGGCCCACAGCGTGCCCGAACCGCATGCGTTCGCCTCCGTATCGACGTCGTCCCTGGCCCGTGATGCCGGGGTTGTCACGGACCCGCCGAGCCCTGGCCGACGGCCGGGACCACCCCTCGTTCCGTAGGGTGATTTTCTCGCGTCCGGGCCGGTTCGGGCACCGGAACACGGCCGGTGAGGAAGCGGGAATTCGATACCTCTGGCAGAGGGGGAGGTGGAAGGTGTCCGTCGGTTCGTCCTTCGCCGTCCCGCCACGTCCCCCGTCGCGTTCGTCGACCGCGGTCGTGGGGCGCCGTCTGGCGCAGGCGGTCCTCGACGTGTTCCTCTCCTCGGTCCTGCCGGTGCTGGTCCTGTCCCTCTACCTCGCCGTGCCCCGGACGTCGCCTCCCGGGGGTACGGGCTCCTCCGTTCTGCCGGCCCTGCTCGTGCTGGCGCTCGGCTGCCTCGCCCACGCCTGGTACTGGGTGATCCGGCCGCACGGGGTGGGGCGCGGGCAGACCACGGGGATGCGGCTGCTGGGGATCCGTCCGGTCTCCGCCGATGGCGGACCCGTCTCGGCGGCGCGGTTGACCGTGCGCTGGCTCCTCCTCCCCGTCGACCTGCTCGTGGTGGGACTGGTGGTCATGCTGCTCAGCCCGCGGCACCAGAGGCTGGGGGACCTCCTCGCGGGGACTTTCGTCGTTCGGGATTGATCCTGAATTAACGACCTTCTCCGAAATTCGGACATCCTAGCGGACAAAGCGTCGTAAAACCCTCTGGTGTTGCCGTTTCGTGTCTCTAACCCCATGTTGACGTGTTGATACGCAAGCCACTTGAATCAGGTTGGCGATAATTTGGATGCGGATGTGCTGTGGAGGCCGATTCATGGGGGCTCGAGGGCTGACGGTGCTGTTCTTCCCGGAAAGTGCCTACGGTCCGACCAACAACTGCATCGGAATCGGCGACGTGCTGCGGCAACGCGGTCACCGCGTCGTCTTCGCCGCCGAGTCCTCGTGGAAGGGAAGACTGCGCCCCTTCGGGTTCGAGGAGGAGCTCGTCGACCTCGAACCGCCCGCGGCGGGGGGTGGATCCCAGGCGCCGGGACAGTTCTGGAAGGACTACGTCGCCCAACGCGCCCCCGAGTTCCGCCGCTCCACCTTCGAACAACTGACCACGGTCACCGCCGACATCTACGCGACCCTGATCGACGGGGCGCAGTACGTCGAGCCGCAGCTGAAGGAGATCATCGCCCGGGTGCGTCCCGATGTGATCGTCGAGGACAACGTCGTGCTGTTCCCCGCGCTGGCCACCGCCGGGGTCCCCCTCGTGCGCATCGCCTCGTGCAACCCCCTGGAGGTACCGGGCGTCGACGTGCCCCCGATCTTCTCCGGCTATCCCTCCAACGACCGCAGCCGTTGGCGGATCTTCCGGGAGGAGTTCGAGCGCACCCACCGGGCGCTGTGGGAGCGCTTCGACCGCTGGGTGCGCAGCCAGGGTGCCGGCCCGCTGCCCTATCTGCGTTTCATGCCCGAGGCCGACGTCAACCTCTACCTGTATCCCGAGATCGCCGACTACGTCGACCGGCGGGAGATGAACCCGAACTGGATCCGTCTGGAGTCGTCGGTCCGGCGTACCGACGAGCCGTTCGAGATCCCGGAGAAGATCGCCAAGGGAGAGGGATCGCTCGTCTACTTCAGCCTCGGATCGCTCGGCTCGGCCGACGTCGAGCTGATGCAGCGGCTCATCGACATGCTGGAGCACACCGTGCACCGTTACATCGTCTCCATGGGGCCGCGCCATGAGGAACTGCGCCTGCCGGACAACATGTGGGGGGCGGAGTTCCTGCCCCAGACCACCATCCTGCCGCTGGTGGACCTGGTGATCACGCACGGGGGCAACAACACCGTCACCGAGTCCTTCCACTTCGGCAAACCGATGGTGGTCCTCCCACTGTTCTGGGACCAGTACGACAACGCCCAGCGCGTCCACGAACTCGGATTCGGACAGCGCCTGGACACCTATCGGGTCACCTTCCGGGAGTTGCACGAGGCGATGGAGCGCCTGCTGGGCAACGCCTGGATGCGCCAGCACCTGCGTGAGATCGGCGCGGAGATCAGGGAGCGGAACGGGCTGGAACTCGCGGCCGACCACATCGAGAAGGTCGGCATTCGCTGATCAGGCCGACTCCGTGATCTGTGCCACTTGAACGGTCGATCGGTTGGATGAAAGGTGAAGTTTCCGTCGCGAGAAGGCCGTGAATGGTCGAATTCCGTTGCCGCTTCCTCTTCTGCTGGAGTGGCGGAACCTGGTACTCACTTAGGGACGCAGTAGAGGAGAAGTCTCCAAATCCCCCATAAAGGCGTCAAACGCTATTTTTTATCCTAAAAGCGACAGGTGGTGCCCTGGCTGATGGCCGATCGGAAACTGACGGTGCTCTTCATGCCCGAAAGCGCGTACGGTCCGACCAACAACTGCATCGGGATCGGCGACGTGCTGCGGCAACGCGGTCACCGCGTCGTCTTCGCCGCCGAGTCCTCCTGGAAGGGCCGGCTCGCCCCGTTGGGATTCGAAGAGGAGCTCGTGGACCTCACGCCCCCGCCCGAGGACGCGGCGGGACAGGACCCCGGCCAGTTCTGGAAGGACTACATCGCCGAGATCTCCCCCGAGTTCCGCAAGCCCACCATCCAGCAACTGGAGACGGTGGTCCGCCCCATCTACGAGGAACTCATCGAAGGGGTCAAATACGCCGAACCGCAGCTGAAGGAGATCATCGCCCGGGTGCGTCCCGATGTGATCGTCGAGGACAACGTCGTGCTGTTCCCCGCGCTGGCCACCGCCGGGGTGCCCTTCGTCCGCATGCTCTCGTGCAACCCCCTGGAGGTGCCCGGCCCCGACGTGCCGCCGCCCTTCTCCGGACTCTCCACGGGGGACCACGGCGCCGCCGAGACGTTCCGGGAGGAGTTCGAGCGCACCCACGGCGAGATGTGGACCGCGTTCAACGCCTACGTCCGTGAGCAGGGCGGGCCGGAACTTCCCCACCTCCAGTTCATGCCCGAAGGCGACCTCAACCTGTACCTGTACCCCGAGATCGCCGACTACGTGGACCGCCGCCCGCTCGGTGACGGTTGGCACCGCCTGGACTCCTCCGTGCGGCGCACCGGGGTCCCGATCCGGCTGCCCGACCACATCGCCTCCGGTGACGGGTCGCTCATCTACTTCAGCCTCGGCTCGCTCGGCTCGGCCGATGTGGACCTGATGCGGCGGGTCATCGACGCCCTCGCCGGCACCGGACACCGCTACATCGTCTCCAAGGGGCCGCGCCACGACGAGATCGAGCTCGCCCCGAACATGTGGGGGGCGGAGTTCCTGCCGCAGACGAAGATCCTGCCGCTGGCGGACCTGGTGATCACGCACGGGGGCAACAACACCGTCACCGAGTCCCTGCACTTCGGCAAGCCGATGATCGTGCTGCCGCTGTTCTGGGACCAGTACGACAACGCCCAGCGCGTTCACGAACTCGGGCTCGGCCTGCGCCTGGACACCTACGGCTTCCAGGCGGAGGAGATGCGCTCGGCGATCGAGTCCCTCCTCGGCAACGCGGGCCTGCGCCGCCACCTGGAGGAGATCGGCGAGACGATCCGGGGCCGTGACGGCGTGGAGCGCGCGGCCGACCTGATCGAGTCCGCGGCGCGCTGAGTTCCGCGAGGCGGACCACCGAGGCCGGGTCAGGGAGGACGGACCTCCCCGACCCGGCCTCGCTCCTGTCTGGAGGAGGAACGCCGTTGGTGCGGCAGTGTCTCACGACGGGAATGGAAACGGTTTCGTTTTCTCAACACTTCCGACGCGATTTCGCCACTTTTTCTTTTCCAGGACAAGGGGGCGAATTCACGATTCTGCAACGTTTGTCCGTCATGCCTGTGGATCCGCTCCCGGAGCGGAAATCGTTGTTGTGCCCGTGTCTTCCGTCGTCGTGGCGTGGAAGGCGAGGAAAGGGCGAGGGGGAGTGCGGACGCGATCCTGGTCATCCATGTCCCGGAAAGCGGGATCCCGTTTCCGGTCGGGGACAACGGCACCGAGGTGCGGACATGCGGGGTCTCGGTGCCGACCGGTTCGGCCGGTAGGACCCGCTCCGGTTCCGAGGGGGGAGACGTTGCGCCTGGTGAAGGGCGGGGCGGCTCCGGACGGGAACGGGTGTGGCCACGTCGGGAGACCTCATTCCGGTAACCGGGTCCCCGTCGAGGCACAGGGGAGGCGGACTCCCGGCGGTCGCGATGCCGCCTGAGTCCGAGCGGGGCCGGCTTGAGAGGTGTCCGAGCTCCACCTTCGAGAAGTGCGTTAAAAAAGCCTCACTATAGTGCTTTTGGCTGTTTTGTCAGTTAATGTCTCCTGATTGAGGGTGCCTGGGGCGGGAACCACGGGAGGACAGGATCAGCGCTGCAAGGGGAGAGGAACAGGTCTTCAAGATCCTCGGGCCGCTGGAAGTCATCAGCCCGACCGGACCGGTGCGCATTTCGCTGGGGCGTCAACAGATCCTCCTCGGCGCACTCCTCCTGGAACAGGGAAGGGTGGTGCGAGTCGACCGGCTGATCGACATGATCTGGGACGAAGACCCTCCCGACACCGCGCGGACCCAGGTACAGATCTGCGTGTCCCGGCTGCGTAAGGCGCTGACCGACAACGGGGTCAAGGCCACCATCCTCACGCGGCCCCCCGGCTACCTGCTGCGCGTGCCGGAGGAACGGGTCGACGTGCGTCTGTACGAGCGGCGGATCAGCGAGGCCGAGGCGCTCGTACGCGACGGACAGACGGAGAAGGCGGCCCTCTGCTTCCGCAAGGCCGTGGCCCTGTGGCGGGGCCCGGCGCTGAGCGGCATCAAGAGCCGGGGGCTGCGGGCCAAGGGAGCCCGGCTCGACGAGAGCAGGCTGGACACGATCGAGTCCTACATCGAACTCGAACTCGGCCTCGGCCGCCACCACCAGCTGGTCGGGGAGATCAGCGGCCTCGTGCACGAACACCCCTTCCGGGAGCGGCTGCGCGCCCAGCTCATGCTGGCCCTGTACAGGTCGGGGCGCAGGGCCAAGGCGCTCGAAACCTACCGGGCCGGACGCGAACTGCTGGCACGGGAACTCGGCCTGGAACCCGGGGAGGAACTACGCCGGACAGAGGCGGCGATCCTCGCCGGTGACGCGCTGTTCCGCCCCGCGGAGGCCGTCACCCTGGTCACCGCCCTCGAACCCACGCCGGAGGAACCGGCCGATCCAGGCGGCGACGAGGCGACGTTCACCGTGGGAACACCCCCCAGGCAGCTCCCTCCCGACACGGCCGACTTCGTCGGACGGACGGAGGAGATCGCGGAGATCGAGAAGGCGCTCGTCGAAGCGCGCCCCAAACAGGCCGTCGGTGTCGTCGTGGTCGTGGGCAAGCCGGGCGTGGGCAAGAGCTCCCTGGCCCTGCACGTCGCCCACCGGCTGGCCCAGGAGCGCTTTCCGGACGGTCAGCTGTACTTCGACCTGGGAGGGACCAGGGCGGACCCCGTCGAACCGGCCGACATTCTCGTCCGCTTCCTCCGAGCCCTGGGGATCCCCGGCCCGGCGATCCCCGCGCGCCTGGACGAGCGCGCTGAGATGTACCGCAGCCTGCTGGCCGGCCGGCGGATTCTGGTGCTCCTCGACGACGCGGCCAGCGAGAGGCAGATCTCCCCGCTCCTGCCGGGCAGCGCGAGTTGCGCGGTGATCGTGACCAGCAGGTGCAGGCTCACCGGTGTCCCGGGGGCGCGTGTCGTGGAGCCGGACGTGCTCGGTTCCCAGCAGTCGGTACGCCTCCTCGCCCGCGTCCTGGGCGAGGAACGGGTGGCCAGGGAACCGGAGGCGGCGGCGACCCTCGTGGCCGCCGTGGGGAACCTGCCGCTGGCTCTGCGGATCATCGGCGCCCGGTTGGCGGCCCGCCCGCACTGGTCGCTGGCGTCGATGGTGCGAAGGCTCTCCGACGAGCACCGCTGGCTCGACGAGCTCTCCCACGGAGACATGGTCATGCGGGCGAGCATCTCCCTCACCTATGACGGGCTGGGCGCGCAGGCGCGGCGACTGCTGCGGTTGCTCGGCCTCGTGGAGACGGCGGACTTCCCGGGATGGGTCGCCGGCGCCCTCCTCGGGGACGGCCGTCCCTTCCCGGCGGACCTGCTCGACCCGTTGGTCGACGCCCAGATGCTCGATGTCGTCGATCCCGAACTCGCGGGGGAGCCGCATTATCTGTTCCACAGCACCATCCGGATGTTCGTCCGGGAGCGGCTCGGAGAAGGGCGGGACGAGAACGACAGAGTCGGCGCGGTCGAGCGAATGGTCAGCGGCTGGCTGGCCCTGGTCGACCAGGCGAACCGGAACATCTATGGCGGTGATTACCTCATATTGAGGGGGGAGCATCCCCGTTGGCGTCCGCGCGGTCCCCAAAACGGCGACCTCGTCGACAGGCCGCTGAAGTGGCTGGAGGAGCGGCAGGACGCCCTGTGCTCGGCGGTCCACCAGGCCGCCGACCTGGGACTGGACGAACTGTGCTGGGACCTCGCCAGCAGTCTGGTGCCACTGTTCGAAAGACGCGGTTATCTGGACCAGTGGGAGCAGACGAACTGTCGGGCGCAGCAGGTGGTCCGCAACGCCGGTAACCGGCGGGGCATCGCCGCGCTGGCCTACTCTCTCGCCTCCCTGCACATCTGCCGCCGTCAGTACTCCTGGGCGTTTCCGGCCCTGACCTCGGCCCTGAAGGAATTCGACGCCCTCGGCGATCCGCTCGGCCGGGCGAAATGCCTCCGAGACCTCGCCTTCCTCTGGTACGTCCGGGGACACAACGAGAGGGCCCTGGCGCTGAGCGAGCAGGCGTTCACCGAGTTCCGGCGGATCGAGGACGTCCCCGGGCAGGGACGGGCTCTGGTGCTGAGCGGCCACGTTCATACGAGGCTCGGCGACTTCGTCCAGGCGCTCCTACATCTCCAGCGCGCGCTGGAGTGCGCGGAGATGACGCGCGATCGGCGCAGCCAGGCGCAGGTACTGCGCCGTATCGGACAGACGCTGATGTGCCGGGGGGAGGACCGGAAGGCGGCGGACGTGCTGCGGGAGGCCTACGACCTCATCAAGGAGGACGGTGATCTCATCGGTGAGGGCTACCTCCTCCACGACCTTGGTGAGGTGTATATGGAACTGGGGTGTCCGAGCGAGGCGCTGCGCTACCTGAAACGGTCGCTGGCCATTCGTGAACAGATCTCGGACCGCGAAGGGATGAACGAGGTGCGGGCCGCGATCGAGCGGCTGGAGGGACGGCCGATCAGCCACGCCTGGCCGGGCTGATCGGCCTGGGGTAAGGGCGTTCCACCGCCTCACGAGTCCCACGTGTCGTCGTTGGCGGAGCCGGGGCCGAGCCGCTGTGTGCCGGGGGCTGTGGTGAGCACGGGGGCACCTTTCTTGCCGATCGGTGACTATCTGCGACCAGACGGTAGTGGAGAGTCTAATTCTCTGGTTATCACCGTCCTATCTCCGCGCTATCAAAGACTCTTCGTCGGGTGGGGCGCCGAAATTAACTTTCATCCCTTTTATCGGATTTCTTTCATGTGTCTGGATTGCGCAGAGTCACCCCTCTGATCCGCTTCGTTGTTTGTCTCTCCTGGTCGGCCGCGTGATGGTGCCCTGATAGTGCGATCCCAATGATGAGAGACGGCAGTTTCGGCGTTTCAGAACGAAAGGCCAACGTGGAAGATGAGTGTTTTGGACGGACGGCGTTTCGGCCGCTTGGTTCGGGACCACCGCATGCGGATCGGTCTCACCCAGCGGCAACTGGCCGATCTCTCCACGGTCAGTATCCGCGCGATCCGGGACCTGGAACACGGGAGGGCGATTCGCCCACGTCAGGATACGGTCCGCCTCATCGCCAAAGGACTCCGGTTGAGCGACCGTCAGCGTGCGGACCTGGAAGCGGCGGCGGGATGGGGGGAGGACGGCGGACAGGTCGCCGGTGATCTCGGCGTGGAGTCGACCACCCCGCCGTCTCCCCAGGGCGTGATCGTGGGGAGGGACGACGAGGTCGCGGCCCTGGAGGAGATGCTCCTGACGGGACGGGGCCGGTTGGTCACCGTGACCGGAGTCACCGGCGTGGGCAAGACGCGCCTGGCCACGGAGGTCGCCTCCCGGTTGCACGCCGGTTTCGGCTGGCCGGTGCTCTGGAACTCCTCGGAGGAACGGGACCGGTTACCCAGACGGATCCGAACGGCCATCAGCGCCCTCTTCGGCGACGTCTCCTCCCCGGAGGACGAGGCGGGGGCAAAGGAGCTCGCCGCCCTCATCGGAGACCGCCGTGTCCTGCTCGTCTTGGACGGAACCCGTTCGCTCCCGCTCGGGCACGATCGCGTCACCGCGTTCCTCGGGGAGTGCCCGGAAGTGCGGATCCTCAGTACCTCCGGGCGCCCCCATGGGATCCCCGGGGAACAGGTCTTCGCGCTCATGCCGCTCGAACTGCCCGACGTCCGGGACCAGCGCTCCTCCGCCGACCTGCTCCGGGTGGCGTCGGTCCGCCTGTTCCTGGAACATCTCAGAACGGTCCGGCCGGGATTCACCCTGCACGACCAGGACGTCCAGTTGATCGCCGCCATCTGCCGCAGGCTCGACGGCCTGCCGCTGGCGCTGGAGGCCGCGGCCTCCTGGCTGGCCGTCTACGACTTCCCGGTCCTCCTCCAGTGTCTGACGGAGGAGCCGTTGAACCTGCTCTCCCCGTTCACCGAGACGTGGGAGAGGAACAGGGTCGAGGAAGGACTGAAAGGGGCGATAGCGCTGCTGGACCCGGACCAGCGCGCTGTGCTCGCCCGGCTCTGCGAATCCGGCTCCGCCTTCTCGATCGGGCGCATCGCCGAGTACACGGGCCACTCGCTGACGGACTCCGGACGTGTTCTGCGAGAACTGCTGCTCCGCGGCCTGGTCCGCTCCGATCAGCACCGCGTCCGTTTCCAGGTGCTCAACCTGGTCCACGCGCTGCACCACACCGTCGTGCCCGACGCCCCGATGCCCTGGCCGGAGGGGGGAACGGGGGACCACTCCGCCTTCCCCGGTCCCACACCCCATGCCCACGTCCCATACCGCAACGAATGAGAGCGAAAGTCAGAGGATGGAACACGAAGAGCCACGTGCCACACGTTCCTCTCCGGGAGAACCGGCCACGGAGAAGGTCATCGACGTGCGTGATCTGCGAATGAGTTACGGCCCCACAGAGGTACTGAAGGGAGTGGACTTCACCGCCCGGCGTGGTGAGGTGCTGGCCCTGCTCGGCCCCAACGGGGCGGGCAAGACCACGACGATCGAGATCCTCGAGGGCTTCCGGAACCGCTCCTCGGGCCGGGTCGAGGTCTTGGGGGCGGACCCGGCGAAGGGGGACGAACGGTGGCGGGCACGGCTGGGGATCGTGCTCCAGTCCTGGCGTGACCACGGGAGGTGGGAGGTCGGCCGGCTCCTGGCCCACTTCGCCCGGTTCTACGTCCCCTTCTCCGAGCCCGGCCGACCCCGGCCGTGGGACGTCGACGAGCTGATCAGGGAGGTGGGGCTGGAGGAACACGCGGGCAAACGGATCGCGGCGCTGTCGGGCGGGCAACGCCGTCGGCTGGACGTGGCGATCGGGATCGTGGGGCGTCCGGAGGTCCTGTTCCTGGACGAGCCGACGGCCGGGTTCGACCCGGAGGCGCGCCGGGACTTCCACGACCTGGTGCGCCGGCTGTCGGATCTCGAGGACACCACGGTCCTGTTGACCACCCATGATCTGGACGAGGCCGAGAAACTGGCGGACCGCATCCTGATCCTGGCCGACGGGCGTATCGTCGCCGACGGAAGCGCCAGCGAGCTCGCCGCCCGGATCCAGAGCAGGCAACGGGTGAGTTGGACCCGGGGCGGACGCCGTTTCACCGAGGCGGTCGACAACAGCACGACGTTCATCCGCGACCTCTTCGAGAGGTACGGGGACGAGGTGTCCGGAATCGAAGTGGACCGGGCGGACCTGGAAGAGGTCTACATCACGATGGTCAAACGCGACGGTCAGGACGCCTCCGCAGAGATCACTCCAGAGCCCGCGGAGGAGAACCGATGAACAACATCACCGTGAACGCCGTCCTCGCGGGAGCGTCCCGGGGCTGGGAGGAGTACCGGCAGTCCTTCTCCAACAGCCAGGACCTGTTCAACTACTTCGGGACGAGCGGTGTCTTCCTGGTGGTGGCCTTCCTCCTCCAGGACTCGACGGTCGAGGGGGCCGAGGTCTCGGTCGGGGCCATGATCATCGCCAGCGCCATCGGGTTCCTCGTCGCGATGGGCGGCATCATCACCGTCGCCCAGATCCTCGCGACCGAACGTGAGGACGGAACCCTGCTGCGGGCCAAGGCGCTGCCGAAGGGGATGGTGGGGTACTTCGTCGGCAAGGCCGTGCACGTCCTGCTGGTCACCGCCACCAACACCGCCATCGTCCTGTTCCCGCCCTTCCTCCTCATCGACGGTTTCGCGTTCGGCACGCAGGGGGACTGGTTCACCTTCGCCTGGGTGCTCCTTCTGGGGATCACCGCCACCGTGCCGATCGGCGCGGTTCTCGGTTCGCTGATCAAAAGCCCGCGCTCGACCATGGGGCTGCTGATGATCCCGGTCATGGGGCTGACCATGATCTCGGGGATCTTCTTCCAGTTCTCCGCGGTACACGAATGGGCGCAGTGGATCGCCCAGGTCTTCCCGCTGTACTGGGTCGGTCTGGGCATGCGTTCGGTCTTCCTGCCCGATGCGATGCTCGCCGTCGAGATCGGGGAGTCCTGGCGGCACCTGGAGACGGCCGGGGTGCTCGGTCTGTGGACGGTCGTCGGCCTCGTCGTGGCCCCGATCCTGTTGCGCCGGGCGGCGCAGCGGGAGTCGGGGTCGCGGATGGCCGAGGCCAGGGAGAAGGCCATGCAGAGCACCGTGTGACATCGGGCGGATGCCGGTCGCGGGCACCTCCACCGGCATCCGCCCACTCCACCCGCCATCGGGGTCCCGGTGCGCGGGAGTAACGAGAAGGCCGTACTGAAAGGAACCTTCGGATGGTGGAGACCGTCGTGACGGTCGTCGGAGTGATCGCTCTGGGGGCGTTCCTGTTCGTGCTCTTCATGGGCGTGCGCGGACGGGGAGGAGCCGGGGGCGTGGTCGTCGACGGTGACTCGGGACGCGGTGGAGCGGACGGCGGGGGCGATCACGGGGGTGGGGGCGGTGAGTGAGTAGACGCCACACCGCGGCCGGGGAGGGAGCACGCTGCTCCCTCCCCGGCCGCGGTGTGCCTCCCGTCGTCTAGCCTTGGGCCTCGTAGACGGACACGTGCCTGGTGGAACGGTGGTCGAACCGGTGTTCCTGCCAGTCCTCCCAGCGCTCCGTGAGGCGCAGCCCCGCGATGCGGGCCATCAGGTCCATCTCCGCGGGCCAGGCGTAACGGCTGATCTCCGGCGTCTTGTGCATCTCGCCGGAGCGCATCAGGATCTGCCCGATGGCCGCCATCTGGTTGACCCGGTCCACCTGGAGGCTGCACAACAGGATGGACTCCCGGTCCAGGTGCTGGATCGTGGTGTCCGTCCGATCCAGTGAGTGGAACCGGGTCGGTTCGTAGACGTCGATGATGACCTTCCCGTCCTCCGCGAGATGGCGCCGGGCGTTCTCCAGGCAGGCGATCTGGAGTTCCTGGGTCGGCAGCATGAAGAAGGTGTTGATGGCCAGGAGGACGACGTCGAACCGCCCGTCGCACCTGACCGTCGCGAAGTCGCCGAGGGAGGCGGTGACCGGTTGGCCGGTGATCTTCTCCGCCAGCCGGTCCAGCATCCGTTGAGAGGCGTCCACCCCGTGCACGGTGACGCCTCGTTCGGCGAGGGGGAGGGCGATCCGTCCCGTTCCTATCCCGAACTCCAGGACCGTCCCGTTGTCCCGGCAGCGCTTCTGCACGAAATCGACCGCGTGGTCGACTTCCGGCGTGGCCGGATAGACGAGGTCGTAGATGTCGGCGATGCCTTCGCCGTAGAGAGCCGGGTCGAGTTCCATGAGGGGCCTTCCTGGGCGGGTGAGGACCGGTCAGACAAGGTCGCGGCGGACGGTGGTGAAGGAGGCGATCAGGGAGAAGAGGAGCGCGTAACCGGTGAGGAGGGCCACCGCGGTTCCCATCGGAAGGACCTCCGCCGCTCCGAAACCGAAGTCGGCCCCGGTGTCGTACAGGGCCGTCGTCACCCCGCCGGGAGTCCACTTGCCGAACTCCTGGAGGCCGGGGACGGAGACCACGATGGTCTCCAGCAGGAAGGTCCACACGATGCCGGTCATGATGGCGCCGACCTGGTTGCGGATCAGCGCGCCCAGACCGATGCCGAGAAGGACGTAGAGCGTGATCGCGGCGACCACGCCGGCGGTCATACGCGGGATCTCGTTGGCGAAGGGGGAGAACTCCCCGCCGGCCGTCAGCGTCGCGGGAATGACGGCCGCCGCGGTGAGCGTCATGACGGCCGCGCCGAACAGCAGGCCGACCAGCAGACCGGTGACGAGCTTGGCGACGATGACGCGGCCCCGCACGGGAGTCACCAGGAAGGTGCTGTTGAAGGTGCGGTGGCGGTACTCGCTCGTCATCATGACGATTCCGAGGATCATGGTGAAGCTCGACGTCCCGCCACCGTAGATCCACGCCATCTGCTGGAACTCGACGGTGTCCCGCGCGGGCTGCCCCTCCATGCCGGCCAGGGCGATGGACAACGAGAGCCCCAGCCCCGTCCACGCCAGCACGACCAGGAGCATGATCCACCACAGGCGCGTACTGAAGAACTTGCGCAGTTCCGCTTTCACCAGGCCGGTCATGAGTGGGCACCCTCCGTGCGCGCGTCGGTCAGGTCCAGGAAGACGCGGTGGAGGTCGTACCGCTCCTCGCTGATCTCGGTCAGCACCACACGAGAGTTCAGGGCGAGCCGGCCCACCTCGTCGATGCTCATGCCCTTCACCCGCAAAACACCGTCGGGTCCCTCGGTCACCCGGGCACCGGCGCCCTCCAAGACGGGACGGAAATCCCCGAGGGCCCGTATCCGGATCTGCTGTTCTCCCCGGGTGAGGTCGGCGATGCTGCCGTGGCGGACCAGTCTGCCGCCGGCGATGATGATGGCGTTGTCCACGGTCTGCTCCACCTCGGCGAGGACGTGGCTGGAGACGAGAACCGCGGCGCCGAGCTCGTGGGCCCAGTGCCGGAGGAAGCCGCGCAACCACTCGATGCCCGCGGGGTCGAGGCCGTTGGCGGGTTCGTCGAGGATGAGGATCTTCGGTCGCCCGAGGAGCGCTCCGGCGAGGGCGAGACGCTGCCGCATTCCGAGAGAGAACCCCCCGACCCGCTTGTTCGCGGCGTGGGCGAGACCGACCTCGCCCAAGGCCTCATCGACCCTGGCCCGGGGAAGCCCGGCCGCCGCGCACATGATGGCCAGGTGGTCGCGGGCGCTCCGGGACGGATGGAAGCCGGTCGCCTCCAGTACCGCGCCGACCTCGGTGATCGGCTTGGGCAGATCGGCGTAACGGCGCCCGTTGACCAGGCATGTCCCACTGTCAGGGGCGACCAAACCGAGGAGGCAGCGCAGGGTGGTCGTCTTTCCGGCGCCGTTCGGGCCGAGGTAGCCGGTGATCGTACCGGCCTGCACGGTGAGGGACACGCCGTCGACGGCGGGTACGCCGCCGAACGACTTCCTCAGATCTGTTATCTCGATGGCAGTGGTCATCGCTTCCCTGTCGTTGTCGCTTCCGGGGGGCATGGCTGACGTGCGTGGCATGCCCCGCCGCGCTTTATCGGAGAAGGGGAACGCCCTGCGGGGCGGGGACGCTGGAAGGCTCTGGTACCGATGCGGGGAACCGGGCGGGGTCGACCTCTCCGGCCACCACCCCTTCCAACGGGATCGGACCGAACAGCTCGCGTCCGGCCGCGGCGACCTCGGCCACCGTGACGTCGCGCAACACGTCCGGCAGCTCCGCGAGCCAGGACGGGCTCCGCCCGGCGGAGACGGTCGCCCGCAGCACGTCCGCGGTGAGGGAGGGGGAGTCGAACGCCGACAGCATCTGCGCGGCGCAGAAGGAACGCGCCGCATCCACCTCGATCTCGTCCGGCGGCTCCTCCGACAGACGCCGTGCCTCCAACCGCACGTCGTTCAGCAGGACGTCCACGAGCTCGGGGGCGACCGTGGCACGGACGAACGCCCGTGACCGATCGAGAAGCACGTCCCGTCCCGCCGACGCCACGTACCCGGCCTCCCCACGCCGGGTGGCCCGGACGGCCAACCGGGAGCGGAAGTAACCACCGAAGACGGCGGTGGCGAGATAACGAGCGGCCTCCCCCGGCCCCGAGGTGGGCTCCGCCGCGCACAGAGTGGCGTGGACGATCCCCGACCCCGGCCGGGGCAGCGCGAACAGACCGCTGGGAGGGGGCGGGGGGAACGTCGCGGCGGGAGACGGGGCGGGCCACGGGGACAACGCGTTTCGCGCGGTCGCGAACACCGTCTCCGCGGTGCCGCCGCCGACCACGACGAGCAGGCCCCCCGGCGTGCGCGTGATCGAGCGGTGTAACGCCTCGATGGAATCCGGCCGGGTCCCCGCTCCCTCCTCCGGGCGCCCCGCCCAACGGGTCCGGATCAGGTCGTCGGCGAGGCGTTCCAGCGAGCGTGGCGCCGCGGGAGAGGGGGACGGCGGACCGAGGGGGGTCCCCTCCGCCGACAGCGCGGCGACGAGCACGGCCAGGGCGGGGCCGAGCTCCTGCCGGTAGGCGGTGCAGGCGGCGTCGATCCATTGGCCGTCGGTGGTGAGGGAGACGGAACGGTCCGGCGTTTCACCGTCTCGGACACGGCCGCGCAGGAGGTCCAGGAGGGCGTCGACCCCACCGGGATCGGTCCACCCGGACCGCCCCAGGGGGAGACGCAGCCGGATGTGGGCCAGTGGCGTGCGGTCGTCGGGCAGGGCGACGACCCGGACACCGCCGATGGTGGTGTCGCCCAGTCCGTCCAGGCGCGGCGTCCGGACGGGGCCCAGGGGAGGAAGCGGACGCGGCCCCGCCGGAGTGCGGCCGACCTCCTCGGCGCTGGTCCGGGAAGCGGTGGCGGCGGGAACGGCCGGGACCGATGGCCGGAGGCGCTGTGTCCCCGGCCGGATCGCCAGGACACCCGGGTGCGCGGCGGCCAGGGAGCGGGCGGCCGTGGCGACCTGTTCCGGACCGATCCTCCCGATCCGGTCGGGTAGCTCGTCGAGGAGTTCCGCCCTCCCGAACAGGATCTCCAGGCGTCCCAGGGCGCGGCTCCGCTCGCATATGTCACCGTAGCGTGTGTGGTGCTCGGCGATCAGGGAGCGTGTCGCGTCGGCGCCACCGGGGTCGGGCTCGTCCGCCCACCGCCGTAGCTGGTCGTGGACGGCGTCCACCATGCGCCGGGGGTCAAGACCGCCCGGCAGGGCCGCGCTGATGATCATGGTGTCGGGGTCGCGCGCGTCCAGGGCTCCGAAGAACCCGCAGCTGGTGGTGATCGCCGCCCTGCCGGACGCGTCCCGATGGCGGTCGGTCAGGACGCGGGCGAGGACCAGGTGGGCGAGGTAGCCCTCCAGGTCGGTTCCGGGATCGGGAAGCCGGTGGCCGATCGCCAACGCCGTCCCCGAAACACCGGGTTCGGAGCAGAACGTCCACCGGGTCTCGGTCAGGGGCGGTTCGGCCTGGTCCACCGCGGGGGGAACAGGGCGGGGCGCGATGTCGCCGAAGTGGCGTTCGACCAGTACCACCGCCTGCTCGGGGTCGAAACCGCCGGACAGCGTCAGGACCGCGTTGCCGGGCGCGTAGTGGGTCTGGAAGAAGTCCGCGCAGTCGTCCACCGTGATGCGGCGGAGCCGGTCGACGTCGCCGTATCCGTCGTGGGCGTTGGGGAAGGAGCGGTACACGGCACGGGGCAACAGAGGCCACGGGAAACCCCCGTAGGGGCGGGCCACGGTCGCCTGATGGATCTCCTCCCCGACCGCTGTGAGCTGCTCGGCGAGGTTGCGCGGGGTGAAACGAGGTGCCCTCATCCGGTCGGCCTCGCTGAACAGCGCCTGTTCGAGAGAGGCCGACGGCACGACCTGGTAGTAGTCGGTGTAGTCCTGGTGGGTGGTGCCGTTGACGACGCCGCCCACCCGGTGGACGTGATCGTGGAAACGGCCGTCCGGCAGGCTCTCGCTTCCCTGGAACATCAGGTGTTCGAAGAGGTGGGCGAACCCCTCCCGCCCCGGCGGCTCCGAACGGAATCCGACCCCGTAGTGCACGGTGATCCCCACCCTCGGGATCCGGGGGTCGGGTTCCAGGATCACCGTGAGTCCGTTGGCCAGTGTCATCCGGTGGGGCCGGGAGCGGTGCGGCTCCTTGGCGGTGGTCACGTTGTCTCCTGTCACAGGTCGATCAGGAATCCGAGGAAGTCCGCGTACCGCTGCACCTCGGGGGGCGTGCCGCCGACATAGGCGGTGAAGTCGTGGAGGTGCAGTGCGAGGCGGAGGGCGGCCAGGCGGTTCCAGGCGCTCTCCGGGGTCCGTCCGTACCCCTCGTAGAGGGCGTCCAGCAGGGCCTGCCACGCGGGCGCGGCTCCCCCGATCTGCCACTTGATCTCGATCAGCTCACCGGTGACCCAACCGAGGTCGAACGTCCAGGGGGCCAGGCACAGGTCCTCTCCGCTCAGGAGGACCGCGGGAGCCGAGACGCCGGGGACCAGCGCTCCCAGGCTGGGCGCGCCGTGCGCCACGACCCGGTCGGGATCGTGGAGCGCCTGCTCGTTCCAGGCGCACAGCCGGCTCCAGCGCTCGGCGCCGATCCGGTCGTGGACCAGGGCGGCGGCCTCCCCGGCGAAGCCGTGGACCGGGCGCCGGGACAGCCACGTGTCGAGCCGGGCCATGCCCCGGGGGATCCGGGGAAGGGGATGATCGGCCGGAGGCGTCACCGAGTGCACCGCGCGCAGGGCGTGGCCGACTCCCCTGAACAGGGGGACCAGATCCGTGTCCGGTCCGGCGCGTAGCAGCCGACCGGCGAGAGATTCCACCCCTTCTGTCCGGTAGATCCTGCTCGGTCCCTCCGCCCGGCCCACGGACACGGCCACGCTGTTCCCCGCGGTGGCCGCCTCCACGAGGGAACGGAGAACCGGATCGATCGGGGTGAAGGCGGAGTCCGCCAGCGGTCCCGGGGAACGCCGCCACAGGAATCCCGCCCCGGCCGGGCTGATCGAGGTCCTCAGGAGCCCCGTCCCGAACACCAGCCGCGGTCGCGTGTCGGCGGAGGAGGCCGCGGGTCGCGTCGTCATGCGGACGCCTCCGAAGCGGCCCCGCTGACGTCCGTCTCCTCCCGGGAGCCGGGGTCCCGGGCGTCGCGCAACCGCTCCAGAGCCTCCAGACAGTGCGGGAGCAGGGCGGGAGCCCAGGCGCCCGGACGTCCTGTCGTCACACTGATGCCGGGGCGTGGCGGCATGACGACGACATTGGGCCGGGCGGCGAGCGCCGAGCGGTGCGCCAGATAGGCGGGGCTGTCCACGCCACCAGGAGGAAGAGCGGGGGCCACGACGATGGGGGCCTTCGTGCACTGGGCGGCCAGGAGCGCGGGACTGTCGGCCAGGCCCAGCGCCAGGCGGGCCGTGAAGTGCAGGGTCGCCGGATAGACCAGGACGGCCTCGGCCCACTCGGCGAGTTCGACGTGCAGGGCCCGCGGATCGTCCTCCGGCCAGGTGTCGGGGATCACCTCCCCGTTGATCCGGCCGTGCAACGCGGTCGGGGTGACGAAGCGGCGGGCGCTCCTGGTGAGGGCGAGCATGATCTCCAGGTCGGGGTAGCAGGTGCGCAGCCAGGTCCCCCAGAACGGCAGGTCCGCGGTCGAGACCGAGCCGGTGGCGACGAGGAGGAGCCGGGACACCCCGAACTCGGGCACCCCGAGCAGCGCGGCCCGCTCCCCGGCCTCGGAACGGGGCGGTTCGGTCTCGCTCATCGCGTCACCTCGGTCAAGACCGTCTCCAGCTCCAGCAGCGACGTCTTCGCCCCGTACTGCCGGCAGACCCCGGAGACGTTGAGGACGATCTCGTCGGCGCCCGCCGCCCGGAACCCGTCCAGCCCCTCGGCCACGGTCGCCGGGTCGCCGAACAGGAAGGCGCCGCCCTTGATCAGGGCGCGCGCGCCGGAGAGCGGGTCCTCCGGGTCGATGGGGATGCCCGATCGGCGCAGCATGTCGACGTAGTGGGGCAGGGAGATGTGGCCCATGTTGCTGGTCAACGCCAAAGTGAGCCCATCGCGGCCCTCTCCGCTCAGGGCCAGGGGGACGATGGCGACGACCCGGGGGACGGGCCGGCCGGCCTTTGCCGCGCCCGCGCGCAGGGCGGGCATCAGCGTGTCGCGAAGGTAGGACGCCGGGGTCAGCCAGGTGATCGCCACGTCGGCGATCTCCCCGGCGAGCTCGGCCATACGCGGGCGTAGCACGCCGATGCCCACTTCGACCGGAGGGCTTGGGAGGGACGGTAGACCGTTCTCGCAGTGGAAGTACTCCCCGGCGAGGTTGACGACCTCACCGGAGACCAGCTTTTTGACGATCGTGGCGTATTCGCGTGTCGCCTGAAGCGGGCTCGCGTAGGGGCGGCCCAGAACGCTGGACTGGAACACCCGCGCACCCGGCCCGAAACCCGCCACCACCGGATGCCCGGTCGTCACGGCCAGGCTCTTGGCCTGGAGGGCCGCCTCCAGCGGATGCCGGAGCGGCATCAGGGTGACCCCGGTGCCCACCGGCACCCGGAATCCGGCGACCGCCGCAGCGGTGAACATCTGGTGTGGGTCGCTGACCGTCGCCTGCCCCTGCCACAGGCGACGAGCGGCGCTCCACTGCACCAGCGCCGCGTAGGGGAGGAGCTGTTCGGCTCTCAGCGGCACGACGGGCGCGAGAATCGAGTATTCGGTCATTGGCCACCCAATCGTTCAGACGAGTACGGATGAGGAGACACCCGTCGACCGCCCCCTGACGAGATCGGCGTACTCGGGGCAGCTCTTCAGCAGTTCTTCGTGGGTCCCCTCCGCGACGGTCCGGCCGTCTCCCAGCACGATCACGTGGTCGGCGTGCTGCACGGTGGAGATCCGGTGGGCCACGACGAGGAGGGCGCGATCCACCGCGAGGACGTCCACGGCGTTGCGGAGCCGCTGCTCGTTCACGCCGTCCAGCTGCGAGGTGGGTTCGTCCAGCAGCACCAGCCGGGCGTCGCTGAGCAGCGCCCGAGCCAGGGCCAGGCGTTGACGCTGGCCGCCGGACAGATCGTTCGCTCCGCCCAGGACCGTGTCCAAACCGTCCGGAAGGGCGCGGACCACGTCACCGAGTCCCACCGTGTCCAGGCAGTCCAGCAGCACCTCGTCGGAGGGAGGCGCCGTCAGACCGAGCGTCAGGTTGCCGCGGATGTCGTCACGCAGCAGGGTGAACCCCTGGTCCACGTAGGCGAGAAGGCCGCGTAGCTCCTCGGCGCTCAACGCCTCCTGGGGGCGACCGAACACGGTGATGAGCCCGGAGTCAGGCGTCATGAAGCGCTCGGTCAACCCGAGGACGGTGGTCTTCCCCGCCCCCGAGAGTCCGACCAGTGCCGTGAGCCCGCGTCGTGGAACGGTGAAGTCGACACCGCGCAGGACCGGGGCGTCGTCGTATCCGAAGGTCACGTCCTCGAAGCGCAGGGCCGGCGCGTCGGGGGAGGGGGTGGAGGGGGACACGCTCCTGCGCGCGGGGACCGAGGTCTGCTCGAAGGGGAGCGCGAACACGTCGTTGAAGCGTTTGCGCGCGACCATGCCCGCCTGGAGCGTGGCGATCCCCGACACCGCCATCATGAGAGGGGCGGCGAGTTGGAGCAGGTAGAGCAGGAAGGCGACGAAGGACGAGAGGGGAAGCTCACCGTCGACCAGCCGGGCGCCTCCGCCGATGATGACGCTCACGAGCGCGATCTGCTGTCCCAGGTTGATGATCGGGACCATCAGGCTCTCGACCCGTGCCGTGCCGATCTCCACGTCCGCGACGCGTTCGGCGTTTCGGGACAGGTCTCCCGCCACCGTCTGCTCGGCCCGGCACGCCTTGATGATCGGCAGCGCGTCCAAGGCCGCGACGAAGTCCTCGGAGAGACTGCCGATCTCGTTCTGCACCGCCTGGTATCTGCGCCGTAGGGAGACGATCACGGCCGCGATGATTCCGATCGCGACGGCGAACGCGGCCAGGGTGATGAGAAGCAGGACCCAGTCCAAGACGCACATGACCACGAGGGTGCCGAGCAGCGTGATAGCGGCCATGGGGAGCTGGATCGGGCCGATGTCGACCGCGTTCTTGAGCTGGGAGGCGTCGGCGGTCAACCGGGCGGCCAGGTTGCCGCTGCCCTCCCTGCGGGCGTCACGCAGGCTCACCCCCAGCGCGTGCCGCATGGTCCTGACACGGACCCGGTAGAGCATGCGGTGTCCCAGCTTCGCCAGGAGGTAGGAGGAGAGCGCACCCGAGATCGCGGTCGCGGCGCCCACGCCGATCATCGCCACCGCCCAGGACGAGAGCCCCTTCCCCTCCTGGAGAGCCGCGATGAGCGCGGCGGCCACCATGGGCAACGCCAAGGAGGCGATCGCCGACACGAGGGAGAGCAGGGCGATGACCACCATCGTGCCCTTCCCGCCCTGAAGCAGTTCCGGGAGGATCTTGAACTCCCGATGCGGGTCTTCCTGTTCCATGCGGGTCTCTCCTGCGGAATGTGTTCGTCGGCATCCGTGTCGGGCCCGGGTGAGGCGTCTGTGCGTCCTTCCGTCCGCCACGTCCGTCCCTGGGGGGCGGGCGCGGGCCGGGGAAGGCCGGACTCCGCGCCCGCGGACATCGCCGAACGGTCGCGCGCTGGTATCGACCGTTCGGTCAGGGAGTGGACGGCGTCCCCGGCAGGGCACGGGAACGCCGCCGTCATGGGGTTATCAGCAGCCGTCGATGACGGTCTGTCGGGTGAAGGCGTAGCTGACGGTGAACGCGCAGAAGGTCGTCGTCGCAGCGGGAGCCTCGGACTCGGAGGAAACGTTCATCGCGTCCGCGTCCGTCCAGGTCTGGTACCCGGAGATCAATTCCATGATCTCGTTGGACTTCTCCATGGCTCTTTTCCTTTTCGGTGATAGTGGGGGGTGAAAGGGGATTTTCGGGGGGGGGTCAGCAGCCGTTGACGACCGTGGCCGCCACGCCGCCGCTGAACGCCGCACAGGGGGCGGAGCTCACGGCGGAAGCGGCGTAGATGCAGGGAAGGGTGGTGATCGAAACCGTGGTGACGGTGATCGACGCGGGGGCGTCGGCGGCGGCGCTGATGTTCAGCTCGGCCACGTCGGTGTAGGCCCCGTAGCCCTCCATCAGTTCCATGATCGCCAGGTTCTTCTGCACTTTTCGCTCTTTTCTGTTGAGAGCCGACCTGGAAACAGGGAATGTGTATACCCACTCCCTGCAACCGTGTCGGTTTCAACTTTCGGCGAATTCCGCATCGCCGATGTTCCGAGCGGGTTCCGAAGCGCATATTCCGGCCTCGGTGAACTGTTGTCCGATCACCTCCTCCACCGGGAGTTCGTCGCGGACGGATTCCACCAGGGCCTGGGCGAGCACCCCGGCCCGGTGCTGGCCGAAGCTCAGTCCGCGCATGTGGGGACGGGGGTCCTCGGGCTCCCGGGCGATGGCGACACCGGGGCTGATCGGTACGGCGAAGACCGAGGTCCGTGTCCCGATGCCATCGACGCCGCGCAGCAGGGCGGGGATCCGCCGGGCGATGTGCGCGGAGTCGGGGCGCAGGTAGACCACCAGGCCATCGGAGCGGGGGAACAGCACGTCCGACGACAGCACCTTCGCCCGGTACGGCGTCTGGCTCTCCTCAAGGAGGCGCAGGACGTGTTCCCAGACGAGGAGGGCGGCCTCGGCCTTCTCCAGGTGGACGTACAGACGCAGGATCGGGCCGGCGGAGTGGACGGAACGTGTCCCGTCCACCAGGAAGAACCCGGGGGACAACGCGGCCCTGCACGGGGAGACCACCATGTCCACGACGGCTCCGACGGAGGCCCCCTCCGACCGGATCCGGTCGGCCGCGACCCTGATCCGTACCCCGTCGCGTTGCACGACGACCGTGCGCCCCGACGTCTCGGAGACCTCCGGGTCGCTGCACAGCACCACGCGCGTCACGGTCTCCCGATGGGGCACGCGCTCGGCGAGTTCCCGTTCGAGCCGTGGATCACGGATGTGGAAGGGGACCGCGTCCCCGGCAGTGGAACGTCCGGCGTGGAAGACCTCGTACAACGTCGTCGAGAGCTTGCGACGCAGGTCATGGTGGTCATCGGCCTCGATCTCCTGGCCGTCGACGACGGCACCGCGAAGATCGGGACGGATTCGGACCCGTTCGAGGGCCTGCAACAGGCGGGGGGAGAGCCGGCCGGTGTGGTCCGTGCCGCTCTTCCGCGGGGAAACGGTGACGGTCATGGCATCCTTCCCAGGCCGATCGCCGACGCGAACCGGTCAGGAGACAACAGGGCGGTCCGCCCGATCCCCGCGGCGGCGCGTTCGATACCGGAGAGTTTGGAGGTGCGGGAACTTCCGGCGAGCAGGCGATCGAGCAGGTGCCAACCGGCGAAGGCCGTCGCACGCTCGGCGAGCTCGCCGTCCACCGTCTCGCCACGGACACCGACGTATCCCCGCCAGAACTGCTCGATGTGCGGGCGAAGGCGTTCCAGGCTCGCGGCTCCCCGCTGGATGACCGTCTCGTGGGTCAGCTCGTCGGCGATCGGTTCGGCGCCGCCGCGCGTGGTCACGATGTCGAGGACCGAGCGGTACAGCCACTCGCCGGCGAAGCCGCCGACGTCCCGGGCGGGGTCCGCCAGCCGGAACTCCTCCCAGTCGGAGATGAGCACCGTGCCGTCGGCGACCAGGAGCTGGTCGACCCGGAAGTCGCAATGGGCGGGGACCTTGGGGGCCATCTGTTCTCGACGCCGGAGCCCGGCCACGGCACGGGCCAGTTCGGGGTCGCCCTGCATCAGCTGCCACGCCTGGAGCTCGCCGAAGCTGAGCTGGTCGAACATCACCGAGGGCAGTGCTTCGAGCAGTTCCACGGACGGCTGGATGGGGGGAGCCTCCGTGACCATCGTGTCCGCGGGAGGAGTGGCGGCGTGTACCAGACCGAGCGCCTCCCCCGTGAGTCTCGACAACTCCTCGCCGAACTCCTCGTCGACCATCAGTGACGCGCCGCTGACGGCGCCGTCGACGCCCTCGAAGACGACGATGCCCGCCTCGGGGTCACAGCCCAGGAGCTCGGGTACCCGGAGGCTTCCGGGGGGAAGGGAGGCCGCGAAGCGCTGGAAGGCCATGAGGCGCGCCATCCTGGAACGCACGTCCGGCTCGGCCCCGACGAGTCGTTTGACGAACACCTTCCGGACGGGGGTCTCGCCGACCCAGACCTGGTTACGCCCGGGAGGCGCGGACAGGGTGTCCCGATCCAACGGGCCGAGTCCGAGACGGACCAGCAGGGCCTCCACGGCGGGGACCCGATCGAGATCGGCGGGCGCATAAGGCGAGGTCCGTCCCTGATGACCCCCTTCGGCCGTGGCGGCCACCGCGGGTTCACCCATGGTCGCCCACGATCCCGGCCGAAGCCGATGAGGAGCGAGCGCACCCGCTCGGTGAGTTCTGTCGGACTGGCATGCCCGAACAGTAACCAGGCACCCCTCGGAGATACGGCAGTTAGAGGCGGCAGGGAAACGGCAGTTGACGGGCAGTTCCGCCGTTCGTATGACGAACGCTCCCGGTCTCGTCGGAGACCGGGAGCGTCACTTCGGAGAGGAGCGGCCCTCGCCGTCAGGCCGCCGCCGCGGCGCCCGCGGGGGAGACGCTCAACGCGTCCTTGGACTCGTCGAGGTCGACCACGACGGTGTCGCCCTCGTGCAGCTCACCCGACAACAGCGCCTTGGCCAACGGATCGCCGATCGACGACTGGACCAGCCTGCGCAGCGGGCGGGCACCGTACACCGGGTCGTAACCGGTGAGCGCGAGCCACTCGCGCGCCGCGGGGGTGACGTCCAGGCGCAGCCGGCGGTCGGCGAGGCGCCGCGCCAACCGGTCGACCTGGAGGTCGACGATCTTCGTCAGCTCCGTGGTGGACAGCGCGTCGAACATGATCACGTCGTCCAGCCGGTTGAGGAACTCCGGCTTGAAGGTGGAGCGGACCACGGTCATGACCCTGTCCTCACGGGCCTGCTCGTCCAGCGAGGGGTCCACCAGGAACTGCGACCCCAGGTTCGAGGTCAAGATGAGCAGCGTGTTGCGGAAGTCCACCTGGCGGCCCTGGCCGTCGGTCAGCCGGCCGTCGTCGAGGACCTGCAACAGCGTGTCGAAGACCTCGATGTGCGCCTTCTCGACCTCGTCGAGCAGCACGACCGTGTAGGGCCGGCGCCGCACCGCCTCGGTGAGCTGACCGCCCTCCTCGTAGCCGACATAGCCGGGAGGCGCGCCGACCAGCCGCGAGACCGAGTGCTTCTCGGAGTACTCGCTCATGTCGATGCGCACGATCGCGCGCTCATCGTCGAACAGGAACTCCGCCAGCGCCTTGGCCAGCTCGGTCTTGCCCACGCCGGTGGGGCCGAGGAACAGGAAGGAGCCGGTGGGGCGGTCGGGGTCGGAGATGCCGGCGCGGGCGCGGCGCACCGCGTCGGAGACCGCGCGCACGGCCTTGGACTGGCCGATGAGCCGCCGGCCCAGCTCCTCCTCCATGCGCAGCAGCTTGGAGGTCTCGCCCTCCAGCAGGCGCCCGACCGGGATGCCGGTCCAGGAGGACACGACGTCGGCGACGTCGTCCGCGCCGACCTCGTCCTTGACCATCGTGGCGCCGGCCTCGCGCTCGGCCTCGGCCTCGGCCGACGACGCCTCCTCCAGTTGCTTCTCCAGCTGGGGGATCTCGCCGTACATCAACCGCGAGGCGGCCTCGAAGTCCCCGTCGCGCTGGGCGCGTTCGGCCTGGCCGCGCAGGGCGTCCAGCCGCTCCTTGAGCTCACCCACCCGGTTCAGGCCGGCCTTCTCCTGCTCCCAACGGGCCACCAGGCCGTTGAGCTGCTCCTGCTTGTCGGCGAGGTCGGCGCGCAGGCGGTCCAGACGCTGCCGGCTGGCCGCGTCGGACTCCTTCTCCAGCGCCATCTCCTCCATCTTCAGGCGGTCCACGGCCCGCTGGAGCTCGTCGATCTCGACCGGGCGGGAGTCGATCTCCATGCGCAGCCGGGACGCGGCCTCGTCGATCAGGTCGATCGCCTTGTCCGGAAGGAACCGGGCGGTGATGTAGCGGTCGGACAGCGTCGCCGCCGCGACCAGCGCCTGGTCGGAGATCTGCACCTTGTGGTGGGCCTCGTAGCGGCCCTTCAGGCCGCGCAGGATCGCGATGGTGTCGGTGGCCGACGGCTCGCCCACGAACACCTGCTGGAAGCGGCGCTCCAGGGCGGGATCCTTCTCGATCCGCTCGCGGTACTCGTCCAGGGTGGTCGCGCCGACCATGCGCAGCTCGCCACGGGCCAGCATGGGCTTGAGCATGTTGCCGGCGTCCATCGCGCCCTCGGCCGCGCCGGCGCCGACCACGGTGTGCAGCTCGTCGATGAAGGTGATGACCTGGCCGTCGCTCTCCTTGATCTCGGTGAGCACGGCCTTCAGCCGCTCCTCGAACTCGCCCCGGTACTTCGCCCCCGCCACCATCGCGGGCAGGTCCAGCGAGATGAGGCGCTTGTCCCGCAGCGACTCGGGCACGTCACCGGCCACGATGCGCTGGGCGAGCCCTTCGACGACGGCGGTCTTGCCCACGCCGGGCTCGCCGATGAGGACCGGGTTGTTCTTGGTGCGCCGTGACAGGACCTGGACGACCCTGCGGATCTCGGAGTCGCGCCCGATGACGGGGTCGAGCCCGCCGGAGCGCGCCCGCGCGGTCAGGTCGACGCCGTACTTCTCCAGCGCCTGGTAGGTCTCCTCGGGGTTCTCCGACGTGACGCGGCCGTGTCCGCGCACACGCTCGAACGCCTCCAGGAGCGCCTCGGGGGACGCGCCGGCCCCGCGCAGGACCTGGCTCGCCTCGCCCCCGTCCGCGGCCAGCCCGACGAGCAGGTGCTCGGTGGAGACGTACTCGTCCTCCATCTGCTGGGCGCGCTGCGCCGCGGTGTTCAGCGAGATGATGAGCTGCCGGGAACTGGCCGGGGCGCTCACCGACGCGCCGGCGGCCTTCGGCAGGCCCGCGATGGCCTCCTCGACCCTGCGGTTCACCTCGTCGGGGTCGACCCCGACCTCCTTGAGCAGCGGCCGGATGATCCCCTCGCCCTGGGCGAGGAGGGCCGCCAGCAGGTGGACCGGCTCGACCTGCGGACTGCCGTCCGTGGTCGCGCGCCGGATCGCCGCCGAGACGGCCTCCTGGCTCTTACGGGTGAGTTTGTAATCCATGCCCTTGCCGCCCCCTTGCGAAAATCGCCATGACGTCGTCTGCACCCGGTACCCGGCCCGCCGCCCGGCCCGACGGGCGAGGCGGCCCTACTGCTCGGGAGGCCGGGTACCGGTTTCGAAGATCGTGACGCGGGTGCGCCGCACCGGCAGCAGCTCGCCGCCGGCGGGCCGGCCGGCGGTGCGCCTGGCCACGGCGTTGCGCGCCGCGTCGAGTTCGTTGCGCAGGTGGAACAGGTGCTCGTGGAGCTCGGCCACCTCGCGCTGGAGTTCGAGGATGCGTTTGATCCCGGCGAGGTTGATGCCCTCTTCCTGGGAGAGGCGCTGCACCTCGCGCAGCATCTGGATGTCCCGCATCGAATAGCGTCGGCCGCGACCGGCCGTACGGCCCGGCGAGACCAGGCCGAGACGGTCGTACTGTCGCAGCGTCTGTGGGTGTAGTCCCGACAGCTCGGCGGCCACGGAGATGACGTAGACCGGGCTGTCATCGCCGAAGAGCTGGTCGTTCATGGGTCTTACGCCCCCTTCGCCCGTGCTTCCAGACCGCTCCGCGGGTCCTCGCCGGAGGTCGCGGCGCGGAACTTCTCCAGGGCCTCTCGGGCCTCGCCGTTCAGGTTCTGCGGTACCGCGACCTCGACGGTGACGAGCAGGTCGCCCGTTGTCCCGTCGCGGCGCTGCGCCCCCTTGCCGCGCACGCGGAACGTGCGGCCGTTGGGGGTGCCCGGTGGGATCTTCACGGTGACCGGGAAGCCGTTGAGCGTCGGCACCCGGACGTCGGCGCCGAACACGGCCTCGGGGAAGGTCACCGGGACGGTGACGGTCAGGTTGTCCCCGCTCCTGCCGAACAGGGGGTGAGGTTGCACGTGCACCACCACATAGAGGTCGCCGGCCGGACCGCCGCGCTCACCCGGAGCGCCCTTGCCCTTGATCCTGATGCGCTGGCCGTCGGTGACGCCCGCGGGAATGCGGGCCTGGATCGTGCGGGTGCTCGTACCGCGGCCACTGCCGTTGCAGACGGGGCAGGGGTCGTCGACGACGAGTCCGCGTCCCTTGCACTGGCTGCAGGGCTCGGACAGCGAGAAGCCGCCCAGGTTCTTGTTCTCGTGTCCGGTGCCGGCGCACTTGGGGCACACCCGGGGCGTGGTCCCGGCCTTGGCCCCGGTGCCGTGACAGGTGCCGCAGGCGGCCTCGCTGGTGAGCTTGAACGAACGGGTCACGCCGTTGGCGGCCTCGCTGAAGGACAGCCGGGTCTCGGTCTCGACGTCGGCGCCGCGCCGGGCCTGAGAGGTCGAGCGGCCGCCACGGTTGCCGAACAGGCCCCCGAAGAGGTCGCTGAGCCGTTCGCCGCCGCCCCCCGCGGTCTGACCGAACAGGTCGCCCAGGTTGAAGTCCCCGGCGCCGCCGGCACCGCCCGGCCGGTAGGCGCCGCCGAACAGCGAACGGGCCTCGTCGTACTCCTTGCGCCGGGTCTCGTCGGACAGGACGTTGTAGGCCTCGGAGATCTCCTTGAACTTCTCCTCGGCGGTGCTGTCGCCCTTGTTCGCGTCCGGGTGGTACTGCCGGGCGAGCTTGCGGTAGGACTGCTTGATCTCGTCCTTGGTGGCCGTCTTTGAGACTCCGAGGACCTTGTAATAGTCCTTCTCCAGGTAGTCCTTCGTGCTCATCGACGTGTGCCTTCTCCCGTTTCGCTGCGCTCAGGGTCGATTATCGGACCGGTGCGGACCGCCCCGGGCGCCGTCGCCGGCACCCGGGGCGGAACCTGTCACTTCTGTTCTTGGTCGGTGCCGGTCTCGGGGGCCTCGCCCCCGGAGGCGGCTTCGGGTCCGGCCTGGTCCGCCGGGGTGTCCGCCGCCTCGGCGGCGGGCTCCTCGGTGGGACCGGCCACGACCACGCGGGCCGGCCGCAGCACCCGCTCGCCGACGAGGTAGCCCGGCTGGAACACCTCGATCACCGTCGGAACGCTCACCTCGGGCGAGGGCACCAGGGTCAGGGCCTCGTGGACGTTGGGGTCGAACTCGTCGCCCTTCTCGCCGTACTTCTTCAGCCCCAGCTTGGTGACCAGCGACTCCAGCGACTCGCCGACCGACTTGAAGCCACCGGTCAGCTCGTTGTGCTCGCGGGCCCGGCCGATGTCGTCCAGCACCGGCAACAGCTCGCTCATCACCTGAGCGGTGGCCTGCTCGCGGACCGCGATCCGGTCGCGGTCCACGCGCTTGCGGTAGTTGGCGTACTCGGCCTGGAGCCGCTTGAGGTCGTTGGTGCGCTCCTCCAGCTGCGCGCGCAACTCCGCGATCTCCGCGCCGTCGGCGGAGGGGGCGGCCTCCTCGGCCGTCTCCTGCGCCGGGGAGTCCGGAGAGGGCTCCGCGGCCCCCTCCGGGGTGCGCAGCTCACCGGTCTCCGGATCGATGCGCCGTTTGTCGCGGATCACCGGCCCCTGCTGTTCGCGGCCGTTGTCGTTGTCCGGCAGCGCCATTTGCTGCGCCTCCTCTTCAGCGTCGTGGTCAGGCGGTGCCGTTGCGCTTGCCGTTGTCCTCGTCGACGATCTCGGCGTCGACGACGTCGGCGTCGTCGGCGTTGGCCTGGGCGCCGGCGTCGGTGGACGCGCCGCCCTGCTGGCCCTGGCTGTAGATGGCGGACCCGATCTTCTGGCTGGCCAGCGCGACCTTCTCGCTCGCCGAGCGGATGGCCTCGATGTCGGAGCCCTCCAGCGCCTTCTTCAGCTCGCCGACAGCGCTCTCGGTCTCGGTCTTCACATCCGCCGGGATCTTGTCCTCGTTGTCCTTGATGACCTTCTCGGTCTGGTAGACGAGGGACTCGGCGTTGTTGCGGACCTCGGCCTCCTCGCGGCGCTTGCGGTCCTCCTCGGCGTACTGCTCGGCCTCGCGGACCATCTTGTCGATGTCGTCCTTCTGCAGGCCGGAGCCGCCGGTGATCTGGACCGACTGCTCCTTACCGGTGCCGAGGTCCTTCGCGGTGACGTTCACGATGCCGTTGGCGTCGATGTCGAAGGTCACCTCGATCTGCGGGACGCCGCGCGGCGCCGGGGGCAGGCCGGTGAGGTCGAAGACGCCCAGCTTCTTGTTGTACTGGGCGATCTCGCGCTCGCCCTGGTAGACCTGGATCTGCACGGAGGGCTGGTTGTCCTCGGCGGTCGTGAAGATCTCCGAGCGCTTGGTCGGGATCGTCGTGTTGCGCTCGATGAGCTTGGTGAACACACCGCCCTTGGTCTCGATGCCCAGCGACAGCGGGGTGACGTCCAGCAGCAGGACGTCCTTGACCTCGCCCTTGAGCACACCGGCCTGGAGGGACGCGCCGATGGCGACGACCTCGTCGGGGTTGACGCCCTTGTTGGGCTCCTTGCCGCCGGTGAGGCTCTTGACCAGGTCGACGACCGCGGGCATACGGGTCGAACCGCCGACCAGCACGACGTGGTCGATCTTGTCCACGGTGATCCCGGCGTCCTTGATGACCTGGTGGAACGGCGCCTTGGTGCGCTCGAGCAGGTCGGCGGTCAGCCGCTGGAACTCCGCGCGGGTGAGCTTCTCGTCGAGGTGCAGCGGGCCCTCGGCGGAGGCGGTGATGTAGGGCAGGTTGATGGAGGACTCGCTGGAGCTGGACAGCTCGATCTTGGTCTTCTCCGCGGCCTCGCGCAGACGCTGGAGCGCCATCTTGTCCTTGGACAGGTCGACGCCGTTGCTGTTCTTGAAGCGCTCGACCAGCCAGTCGACGATGGCCTGGTCCCAGTCGTCACCACCGAGGTGGTTGTCGCCGTTGGTGGCCTTGACCTCGACCACGCCGTCGCCGACCTCCAACAGGGAGACGTCGAAGGTGCCGCCACCGAGGTCGTAGACCAGGATGGTGGCCTCCTCCTCCTTCTCCAGGTGGTAGGCCAGGGCCGCGGACGTGGGCTCGTTGATGATGCGCAGGACGTTGAGGCCGGCGATCTTGCCGGCGTCCTTGGTGGCCTGGCGCTGGGCGTCGCTGAAGTAGGCCGGGACCGTGATGACGGCGTCGGTGACCTCTTCGCCCAGGTAGGCCTCGGCGTCCCTCTTCAGCTTCTGCAGGACGAAGGCGCTGATCTGCTGCGGGTTGAAGGACTTGCCGTCGATCTCGACGGACCAGTCCGTGCCGATGTGGCGCTTGACCGACCGGATGGTCCGGTCGACGTTGGTGACCGCCTGGCGCTTGGCCACCTCGCCGACGAGCACTTCACCGTTCTTCGCGAAGGCCACGACGGACGGGGTGGTCCGGGCGCCTTCGGCGTTGGCGATGACCGTGGGCTCGCCGCCCTCCAGGACCGAGACGACCGAGTTCGTCGTTCCCAGGTCGATGCCGACCGCACGTGCCATGAGTACGTCCTCCGTCAAGGTTGAGTCTTACAGGCGCAGTATTTCTTCTGGGCCACTCGGCTGTCAAATCACTTGAGCCGAGCGGACTCAAGTCTGTGTGCATACGGTCCAACGCGGGGATCCCCGTCCTTGTTCCCGGGGGCGCGGATTTCTCACTGGAGGGACGGCGGGCCCGGGGATATCCCCGGGAAAGCCTTGACCCGTCTCAGGGGTGAAAGGTGGGCAGGTGGGGGTGAGGGTGGAGTGGGGTGAGGTGGTGTCGCGGGGGGAGTGTGGGGCTCATTAACGTAGGTGGGGGCACCGACCGTGCGGTCGGAATGTGGTGCGGGGGTTCACCGCTCTCGGCTACTCGCTAGTAACATTGCTTGACCCCGGCGCGCGGAGCGCCGGAACCGACGCAGCAGGATGGGAGGCCGCGGGGCGTGGACGCTGTGAAATGGGGCCTGGTGATCTTCACCTTGGCCATATCAGCGGCCGGCTGGGGCATGTTCGTGTACGCGGTGGCGCAGATCGTGCGTCACGTGCGGCTCGGCAAACCCGCGCCGGACCGTTTCGGTCCCTTCTGGCCGCGGTTGAAGACCATGCTGGTCGAGACCGTCGGTCACACCCGAATGCTCAAGTGGAGCGTCATCGGGGTGGCGCACTGGTGGGTGGCCTTCGGCTTCCTGCTGCTGGTGCCGACGCTGGCCCAGGCCTACGGTCAGCTCTTCGACCCGGAGTTCGTGCTCCCGATCATCGGGCACTTCGCCCCCTTCGAGTTCATCGTCGAACTGTTCTCGTGGGCCACGTTGATCGCCATCGTGGTGCTGATCGCGATCCGCCAGATCAGTCACCCGCGCAGGCTCGGCCGGGCCTCCCGGTTCGAGGGGTCCAACTTCCCCCGGGCCTACTTCGTCGAGTTCGTCATCGTGGCGATCCCGGTGCTGGTCCTGCTCCTGCGGGGCATGGAGGGCGCCCTCCAGGGCGTGGACTCCTACAACCTCCACTACGCGCTCAGCTATCCGCTGGTGCTGGCGTTCTCCGGAGCCCCGACCGCCGCGCTGGAGACGGGCATCCTCGTCGCCGCGGCCCTGAAGATCATCATCTCGATGACGTGGATGATCGTCCTGGCGCGCAACCTCACCATGGGCGTCGCCTGGCACCGCTTCGCCGCCTTCTTCAACATCTACTTCAAACGCAACGCCGACGGCTCGCCCGCGCTGGGCCCGGCCAAGCAGATGCTGAACAAGGACGGCCAGCCCCTGGACTTCGAGGAGGCCGACCCCGACGAGGACCCGTTCGGCGTCGGTAAGATCGAGGACTTCACCTGGAAGGGCCTGCTCGACTTCACGACCTGCACCGAGTGCGGTCGCTGCCAGTCGCAGTGCCCGGCGTGGAACACCGGCAAGCCGTTGTCGCCGAAGAAGCTGGTCATGGACCTGCGTGACCACGCCTACGCCAAGGCGCCCTACCTCATGCAGGGCATCACCGAGGAGACGCCCGACATCCACGACGACGTCCTCGCCCTGCTCGGCAAGCCCCTCGTGGGCACCGAGGAGGAGGGGGGCGTGATCCACCCCGACGTGCTGTGGTCCTGCACCAACTGCGGCGCCTGTGTCGAGCAGTGCCCGGTGGACATCGAGCACATCGACCACATCCTCGACATGCGCCGCTACCAGGTCATGATCGAGTCGAGCTTCCCCTCCGAGGCGAGCACCCTCCTGAAGAACCTGGAGAACAAGGGCAACCCCTGGGGGATGAGCGAGCAGAAGCGCCTCGACTGGGTCGAGGAGCTCGACTTCGAGGTCCCGGTGGTCGAGGACAAGCTCCCCGAGGGGACCGAGTACCTGTTCTGGGTGGGCTGCGCCGGAGCGCTGGAGGACCGGGCGAAGAAGACCACGAAGGCGATCGCCGAGCTGCTGCACATGGCCGGCGTCAAGTTCGCGGTGCTCGGTGGCATGGAGGCGTGCAGCGGCGACCCGGCCCGCCGGCTGGGCATGGAGTTCGTCTTCCAGATGCTGGCCCAGCAGAACGTCGAGACGCTCAACGAGGTCGGCGCCACCAAGATCGTGGCGAGCTGCCCGCACTGCTTCAACACGTTGGGCAACGAGTACCCGCAGCTCGGCGGCGACTACGACGTCGTTCACCACAGCCAGCTCCTGGCCCTCCTGGTCGAGGAGGGCCGGCTCACCCCGGTCCAGCCGATCGAGGAGAACATCACCTACCACGACCCGTGCTTCCTGGGCCGCCACAACAAGGTCTACACGCCGCCCCGCGAGATCATGGCGCAGGTGCCCGGCATCAAGACCGTCGAGATGCACCGGCACAAGGAACGGGGCTTCTGCTGTGGCGCCGGCGGCGCGCGGATGTGGATGGAGGAGCGCATCGGCAAGCGCATCAACACCGAGCGCGTGGACGAGGCGCTGACGACCAACCCCGACACCGTCTCCACCGCCTGCCCCTTCTGCCAGGTCATGCTCGGTGACGCGATCAACGAGAAGAAGTCGAAGGGCGAGGCGAAGGAGACGCTGGAGGTCGTCGACGTCTCCCAGCTGCTGCTCCGTTCGGTCAAGGGGGAGTCCCCCGCCGCGGGCGAACCCGTGCGGGAGAACGCCTGACGCCTTTACCGGCCGGCACACGACGAGGCCCGGACACGTCACCACGTGTCCGGGCCTCGTCGTTCGCGCGGCCCGCCGGCGGGCTCACGGCCGGACCGCGCTCCCGAGGAGGCGGGGGTCGGGCCCGGGGCGGAAGTCGGGCGGCGCCACCTGGTGAACCATCCGGAGGTCGCCCCCGGTGTCGCGCTCGACGACGGCGAAGGCGGGCGCCCCGTCGCGGATGTGGCCGAGGCACACGACCTCGGTGGGGCCGATGGTCGCCTGGTGTCGGTCGTGCAGGTGACCGCAGAAGTGCCAGCGCGGTCGCAGGCGCTCGCACAGGGCGCGTAGCTCGGGCCGGCCGGCGTCGGCCCGGTCGGGGGCGCCGATCCCCGCCGGCCAGTCGTGGGTGAGCAGGAGGTCGACCGGGGCCGAGCGGCCCACGCCCCGACCGACCCGCCGCACCTCCTCGGCGGTGTAGTAGCTGCGCTCCCGAGCGGTCTCGCGTCGCGGCCGGGCGGCGTCGCTGACACGGGCCGAGTGGATGCCGGACAGGAACGCCACGCCGAGACCTGCGATCTCGGTGCGGCCCGCGCGGCCCAGGAAGTGGACGTCCCGGCTCCACCGCCCGGGGCCGGCCGCGTCCAGGGCGGGCCAGGGCTCGTGGTTGCCACCGATGAAGTACAACGGGGCACCCAGGTCGATCAGCCCCTCGGCCAGGAGCGGGAAGTCGCCGATCCCGCGGTGGCCGGCGGGGGAGCGCACGCCCGCGGCGTCGGCCTCGTCGCGGTTGGCCTCGACGTCGCCGACGGCCAGGATGGCGTCGAGCGGGCCGAGCCAGGCGCGGACGGCCGACGACCAGGCGGCCAGCAGCGCGAACGCGCCGTGGACGTCCCCGGTGATCAGGATGCGGGCGGGAGGTACGGGCGCCCTGCGCTTGCGTGCCACGACCGGGACTCCTTCGGGGCGGGAGGGCCCGACGGTACCGGAACGACGTCCCCTGGCGGTATCCGTTTTCGCGGCCCGTGCCCGGCCGCCGCCGCGGGGAGGGCGCCGCCGGCCACGGCTCAGCGCCGTGAGCGCTGGGGGCAGCGTCCGCGGCGGCGCCGGGGCTCGGGCGACAGCGGGACGTGCGCGTCGGAGTCGCCGGCGCGCCGTTGGGGGAGGACGCCGAGCACCGCGTCGATCTGCTCGGTCGACAGCCGTCCCTCGGTGGCGGCCACGGCGGTCAGCAGCTCGGAGTACAGCTCGATCTCGGCGAGCGCCACGTGGTCGTGGAGGCGCGTATCGAGGTTGGAGTTCACCGCGGCCACCTCCATCGAAATCGGGTTCGAGCCGGGGAGACGGCCGCGACGTCCTGGGCGGTCTGATAGGACACACCGTCTCCGCGGTCAAGGCTACGTGGCAGTAGCCTTCCGCCACATGACCCAGAGGGACCATTCTGGAACCATCTGTTGCTTCCATTCCAAGGCTGGTCTGAAAGGCAATGAAACGGAGGCGATCAGAGGTTCCATGTCTGTTTCTCAGAGCCGATTCGGCCGCAAGAACATGAAACGAAGACAGGGAAGGAGTGTCCGTCCGAACTGGTCCGCTCAGCGCCAGCGCACGCCGCGGTGCTCCTGGGCGTAGGAGGCGTACTTCTCCGGGGTGCGCGCGAACACCGCGCGGTCGTCGTCGGTGAGTTCGCGGATCACCTTTCCGGGGACACCGGCCCACAGCGTGCCGGGGGGGACCGTCCGGCCGGGTGGGACCAGGGACCCCGCCGCCACGAGCGCGCCGGCACCGACCCGCGCGCCGCCCAGGACGATCGCGCCGATACCGATGAGCGCCCCCTCCTCGACGATCGCGCCGTGGACCATCGCCTTGTGGCCCAGGCTCACGCGGTCGGCCAGGATTGCGGGTTCGCCCGGGTCGGAGTGCAGCCCGCACTGGTCCTGGATGTTGCACCGCTCGCCGACGATGATGTCCTCGGTGTCGGCGCGCAGCACCGAGCCGTACCAGACGCTGCTGCCCGCGCCGATGCGCACCCGGCCGACGATGACCGCCCCCGGCGCGATCCAGGCGTCCGGTGCGATGTCGGGCGAGCCGAACGCGGCGTCCCCCACCAGTGGACCGGTCATGTGTGGGCCTCCTCGGAGTCGGATGCGCGGCGGTAGGGCGGTAACGGAATGGCCTCTAGCGTCCACGCGCGTGCGAGAACGCGCATACCTTAGTTGGAACGCGATCCCGGTGATCTCGACGGTCCGGCATCGCGGGCCGCCCCCCTCGATCCCGCCGGGTCCGGGGACGGGTCATGGTCCCGGCCCGTTCTGCCGTCCGAGGTGTCACGTTCCGTACACTCCATCACTCCCTGTCGCCACAGATGACCACACGTCTGAAAAACGTGAAATGAACGTCACCCGAGTGTTTCCCCGCCGTTATGGGGATGGTAGGCAGAGTGGTGAGGCTTCCACCCCGTCTTGTAGCCAACCTGGTTGATTAGGACATGAAAGAACACAGCACCGAGATACTGCCGAATCTTCTCCGTGAAGACGCCTTCCCCACCGTGCGGAAGGGCGGCTACGACAAGCACCAGGTCGACGACTTCGTCGTCCGCAACCACAACCAGATCCGTGACCTCCAGGAACGTCTGGCCCGCGCGCACGACGAGATGGAGCAGTTGCGCCGTGAGCTGGCCGAGGCCCGCGAGAAGGCCGCGGTCAAACCCGAGCACGAGCAGATCAGCGAGCGCATGGCCGAGATCCTGCGCATCGCCGAGGAAGAGGCCGCGGACAAGCGGGCGCGGGTCGACAAGGAGGTCGAGCAGACCCGCAAGACGGCCCAGGACGAGGCCGCCAAGCGGATCAAGGACGCCGACGCCCACGCCGAGCGTGTCCTGGGCAGCGCGCGCGACCAGGCCAAGGAGCTGGTCGCCTCGGCCAAGCAGGAGGCCGAGCAGCTGCGCGACCAGGCCCGCCAGGAGGCCGAGCGCAAGCTCGCCGAGGCCGAGGGGCGCGCCAAGAAGATCCACGACACCGCCGACCGCCGCCTGGCGACGCTGACCGCCACGCACGCCGAGGCGGTCCGCCGTCTCGGGGACATGCGCGACACGCTCGCCGAGCTGCTCACCGCCGAGAAGAACGCCGGCCCGCTCGAAGCGGACCTGAAGCGGCCCGACGCCGAGGCGCGCAAGGAGGCCGAGTCCGTCAAGGAGGCCGCGAAGAAGGAAGTCAAGGAAGCCAAGGACGGCGCGAAGCCCGCTCCGAGCGCCGGCCAGGCGAAGAAGGACGCTCCCGTCGCCCCCGCCGCGGCCCCCGCCCCCGCGCAGAAGGCCCCCGCGCGGCCTGGCGCGTCCGCGGCCCCCACGGCGCCGGCCGCCACCGACGAGCCCACCGCCAAGCTCCCGTCGGCCGAGGGCGAGGCCACCATCAAGATCGAACCGGCGGACGACCAGGAGGAGACCATCCGCCTCAAGCCGGGCGAGACCTCCGCGTCCTCCCCCGCCACCGGGCCGAAGTCCCAGCCGGTCCGCCAGCACCCGCCGAGGCCCCAGGGGTTCCGCTACGCGGGTCCGGCCCCGGACGAGGGGGACAAGCCTCAGGGAGCCGTGGGCGGCGATCCGGGGATGACGGGCATCTACCGGCGGCCGGAGTCCTCTCCGGGCACCTCAGGCACACCCGAGGGTGGTGAAGGGGTCCGCATCATCCGGCCGTGACCCGCCGGCAGCGCCCCCGGCGCCATCGGGGTGCGTTTTCGGCCGGGCCGTCCACGCGACGGGCCCGATCGGGGCGCCGGGGTACGGCGACGTCGACCAGCAGGGCTGCGGGGTGCCGGTCCGGAGATCCACGGAAACTCCGGACCGGCGCCCTTTTGCGCCCTTGATGAGGGCTGACGTCTGTCTTGTGGATCGCTGTCGGCTACGATGCCGAAAGCCATGATTATCCGTGCGGCCATAAGGTCCGACCTAGGGGCGATCCTGCGCCTCCTGCGTGATCTGGGCGACACGATGCCCGCGCAGGGCGGCACCGTCCGCATGTCCTCGGCCGCGGTCCGGTCCTGGACCCGGATCGAGAACGATCCCGACCGTACGATCCTCGTCGCCGAGCGGCGGGGACAGATCATCGGCACGCTCGACCTGATCATGGTCGCCAACCTCACCCACGACGCCCAGCCCTGGGCCATCGTCGACAACGTCGTGGTGGACGGCGCCTGCCGTCGGCGCGGGGTGGGGCGGGCGCTCGTGGAGGACGCGGTCGAACGCTGCGTCGCCGCCGGGTGCTACAAGATCGAGGTGCTGTTCCACGAGAGCCGGCCGGACGCGCACGCCTTCTACCGGTCGATGGGCTTTGAGAACGCCGCCGAGGGGTTTCGCCGCTACCTCTGAGACGACGGCGCCCCGACCGGAACCCCTCCATAAAGGGGCCGGCCGGGGCGTGGGTCGGGATAGGGGGAGGGTCAGCGGGGGCGGGCCGAACGCAGCGGCACGTGCTTGAGGAAGAGCACCACCACGAACGCGAGTATCGCGACGGGGACGCCGACGAGGAACACCTGGTGCATCGCGTCGTTGAACGCGGTGAGGACCAGCTCCCTGAGGGGGTTGGGCAGCGCGTGGATCACCTCGGGCGACCCCGAGGCCGCGCCCTGGAGCGCCTCCGGCGAGACGCCGGACTCCGCCGACGCCGCGGCGACATCGGTCATCTCCGTGGTGAGCGTGTTCGTCATGATCGCCCCGAACGCGGCCACCCCGATCGAACCGCCGAGGTTGCGGAAGAAGGACACCGAGGAGGTCGCCGCCGCCATGTCCGTGCGCGCCAGCGCGTTCTGCGTCGCCAGGATGAGGATCTGCATGGACAGACCGAGCCCCAGCCCGATCAGCCCGACCCCGACGCCGACCAGGACGAGGCTGGAGTGCAGGTCGAGCAGCGTCAGCACACCGAAGCCCGCGGCCACCAGCAGCATGCCGACGATCGGATAGCCCTTCCACCTGCCGCTGCGGCTGACCAGCATGCCGGAGGAGATCGAGGAGGCCAGCATGCCGACGACCATGGGCAGGGTCATCAGCCCCGATTCGGTCGGGGTCATGCCCTTGACAATTTGCAGGTATTGCGGGAAGTAGATCATGACGCCGAACATGGCGATGCCCACCAGCAGGGAGGCCAGGCTGGCCAGGTTGAACGTGCTGTTGCGGAACAGGTGCGGCGGGATGATCGGGTCCTGGGCGCGGCGCTCGGCCACCACGGCCAGCACGGCGAAGACCAGCGTGGCCGCGCCGAGCGCGTAGGTGGGGACGGAGTTCCACTCGAACTCCTTGCCGCCGAGGCTGAGCGCCAGCATGGCGCAGCTCGCGGAGGCGACGATGAAGGTGGCCCCCCACCAGTCGATACGAGTGTCGCCGCGCTCCCGCCGGGGCATCTTCAGCAGCCACTGGATCACGATGAACGCCACGATCGCGACCGGAACGGTGATGAAGAAGCACCAGCGCCAGCCGAGGGGGCTGTCCACGATGAAGCCGCCCAGCAGCGGTCCGGCCACCGTCGACACGCCGAACACCGCGCCGAGGAAGCCGGCGTAGCGCCCGCGTTCGCGGGGCTCCACCACGTCGGCCAGGATGATCTGCGGCAGCGCGGCCAGGCCGCCGGCGCCGATGCCCTGGACGAGGCGGGCCCCGATGAGCCAGCTCATGTCCTGGGAGAAGCCGGCCGCCACCGAGGAGAGGATGAACAGGACGAGCGCGATCTGGAAGAGCAGTTTGCGCCCGTAGATGTCGGAGAGCTTGCCCCACAGGGGGGTCGAGGCGGTCATCGTGAGCAGCGTCGCGCTGGCCACCCACGAAAGCTTGTCCTGGCCGCCCAGCTCGCCGATGATCGTCGGCAGCGCGGTGCCGACGATCGACGTGGTGAGCATCGAGGTCAACATGGCCAGCATGAGACCGATCAGGATCTCGATCACCTGCCGCCGGGAGTAGGCGGGGACGCCCTCCCCCGAGCTCGCCGCGTCTTCGGCTAACGCCTCCTTGCGCACCGTTCGGTCCCCCAACTCTGTCACCGAGCCCCCGTTTCCGCTTTCAGGCATGCCTCTTCCCCGTCGAGAAGGGTGAGGGAAGAGGGGTGTCACATCATGTACCGGTATAAGTAAACAGTGTTGACTTGTCAAATCGGGCGCTATGCTCCCAAGCCCGGATGTCGCAGGATGGTGTCCGGGGAGAGACCGCCGACGATGAGTGAGGGACCGTGACATGAACCGCGCGGAGGCGGCCGAGGCCTGTGCCGACCGGGCTCGGGTGCGCGATCGGGAGGCGACGCGCCAGCGCATTCTCGACAGTGCCCGCGAGCTGTTCACCAGCTCCGGGTACGCCCAGGTCTCATCGCGGATGATCGCCGCCCACGCCGGCGTCAACGTGGCGTTGATCAATCGCTACTTCGGTGCCAAGCGGGGCCTGCTGGCCGAGGTCATCGCCTCGGAGGCGGTGTTCCCCGGCATCTTCGAAGGGGACGTGCAGACGCTTCCGCGCCGGCTGGCCGAGTACATGGTGCGGCGTTTCAACGAGGAGGGCACCCCCCTCCAGCGGGCGCTGGAGCACTCGGGCAGCGATCCCGACCTGCAGACGGTCTACCAGGAGCGGTTGCGAAACGCCATCATCGATCCGCTGGCCGACTACATCGGCGGGCCCGATGCGCGGGTCCGGGCCTCGCTGGTCGCCTCGCTGCTCGTCGGCGTCACGGTCCTGCGTCGGTCCGGCGGGGCGGCGTCGCTGGCCGGCCAGGATCCCACGGCCATGGTCAGGCGCCTGGAGCACTGCATCGCGGCCTGTCTGGACACCGAGGTCGGCTGATCCGCCGGCCGGGCCTGGAGCGCCGGCCGGATCCCGGTGTCGGAAACGCGTCGTGGGGTGGCGACGCGCTCTCTGTGGCGTCGTCCAATAGCGGAATCATCGGATGTCCCGGTACCCGACACGCCGATAACGTCGTGGTAACGGAGAGTTATGGGTGATGTGTGTTCTTCTGAACAACGGTGACTGGCCGTACATATCCTGTGCGGCTCGACAGTCGTTCACGGGGGAATTTACATGTCATTCCGCGTTTCTTCCGAACAATGTCGTGCCCGAATTCGGTCTGTGTCCATAACCAGCCTCGCGCCGACCTTATCGGTCGCGGTGGTGGCCGTTCTCTTCGGACTCCTCCCCGCCGCGCCGGCGCTGGCCGACCGTCACATCGGACCTCCCGTCCACGCCCCTGAGGAAGCTCCCACCGGTGGGACCCCCGTCACCGGTCAGGTCGAGCGGCCCGTGTCCGCGGAGGCGGGAGGACCGGCGCACAGCACGGTCGTCGAGCCGGATGGGGGAGCCCTGAGCCATCCGGGGCAGACGGGGGCCGAACCGCCCGAACGCCCGCTCGGCTTCACCGAATCCACTGAACCGGCACCCGTGGGAGAGGTGGGGGCCGTACCTGCTCCGGACCAGGTCGCCCCGGTCCCGGTGGACCGCCCCGTGGGGACGGTGTTCCCCGATTCCGCCTTCGGCTCGGATCCTTTCCCGCCGCCCGGAGCGGAGCCGGAACCGGAACCCGAGCCGGAACCCGACCTCGGGGCCCAGGCCCTGGAGCACGCGAAGAGCAAGATCGGCACGCCCTACCGTTATGGCGCCACCGGCCCGGACTCCTTCGACTGCTCGGGCCTGGTGCAGTGGGCCTACCAGCAGGTCGGGATCGAGATCGGCCGGACCACCTATGACCAGTACGAAGAGGGGACAGCGGTCTCCCGGACGGATCTCCGTCCGGGAGACCTTGTTTTCTTCTACTCCGGCCCCAGCCACGTCGGAATGTACGCGGGCGACGGGGAAATGATCCACGCTCCGAGTTCCGGAAAGGACGTGCAGATCGTCAGCATGTCCGGGTACTTCGACGACCATTACCAGGGAGCGCGTCGGGTCGTGTGACCCAGGCCGGTGCGAGGGGGCGTCGAATTCGACGCCCCCTGGCCGGAATAGCGTCGAACATCTAACCGAATTCAGCCGAGCTCGCGGGATATCGCGCGCGCGGTGGCGAGAAGGTCGGGAACCAGGTCGACGAGTTCCGTCAAGGGCGCGATGACGCGCAGCGACGTGATGGACAGCGCGGCCACGATGTCACCCGTGCTGTTGCGGACCGGCGCGGCGACGCAGTTGGTGAAGTCCTCGAACTCGCCGTCGTCCACCGCCCAGCCCCGTTCCCGGATGGTCGCCAGTTCGGCGTCCAGCGCCTGGCGGGTGGACAGGGTGTTGGCGGTGTGCGCGGTCAGTTCCACCCCGGAGAGCAGCTCGTCCAGGCGCCCGGCGGGCAGGCAGGACAGGATGGCCTTGCCCACCCCGCTCGCGTGCAGCGAGGCGGGACGGCCGATGCGTGAGTACATGCGCACGCCCTCGGTGCTCTCCAGCTTGTCCACGTAGATGACCTCGTCGCCGATGAGCTGGGCGAGGTGGATGGTGTGTCCGTGGCGGCCGTGGAGCGCGCGCAGGTGGGGGGAGGCCAGGGGGCGCAGGTCGAGCGTCTCCAGGGTCTGCTGGGCGATCGCGATGAGGCGGGTGCCGACGGCGTGCCGGCCGTCTCCCAGGCGCCGGGCGAATCCGCTGGCCTCCAGGGTCTGGAGGAGGCGCAGCGCGGTGGAACGATGCACGCCGAGGATGTCGGCGACCTCGCCGAGGGTGCGGGGGCGCGCCGCCAGGGACTCGATGATCAGGATCGCCCGCTGCACTGTTTGGGACACCTAGACCCCCTCCGTCTCTGTCGCCGAAAGCGCGCAATGCATATAATGCCGCATGTGTTGCGCATATTGCAATGGCATGTGCGCATGATGCGCACCTGAATCCCCGTTCGGGCGAGGGCGGCCGGTGCCCCGCGCCCCGAACCGCGTTCCGCGAACGAGAGGACCCCGCGATGCCCAGCGCAGTTCCCCCGGCCGCGACCTACGACGCGGTCTGCCTCGGCGAGACGATGGCGCTGCTCGCCCCGATCTCCGGAGCGCCCCTCGTCGAACGTCCCGCCCTGGCGATGGAGATCGGCGGGGCCGAATCCAACGTCGCGTGCGGACTGGCCCAGTTCGGCCGGCGGACCGCCTGGCTGAGCCGGGTCGGTGACGACCCGTTCGGACGGATCATCTGCGCCGTGCTCGCCGACCACGGCGTCGACGTCGGAGCGGTCGAGATCGACCCCGACCGTCCCACCGGTCTGTACCTGAAGGACCCCGCGCCCGGCGGCACCCGGGTCCACTACTACCGGCGCGGGTCCGCGGCGTCGGCGATGGGACCGGAACTGGCCGCCTCGCCCCTCCTGCGCGGCGCTCGGCTGGTCCACCTCTCGGGGATCACCCCCGCCCTGTCCAGCGGCTGCGCCGAACTCGTCGAACGCCTCATGGGGGACCGCGACGCCGGCCCCCTTGTGTCGTTCGACGTCAACCACCGTCCGGCGCTGTGGCCGTCGCGCGAGACGGCGGCGTCGGCGCTGCTGGCCCCCGCACGCGCCGCCGACGTCGTCTTCGTCGGCCGGGACGAGGCGCAGCGCCTGTGGGGCACCGCGACGGACGACGACGTGCGCGCGCTGCTGCCGGAGGTGCCCTGCCTCGTCGTCAAGGACGCCGAACACGGCGCCACCTGCTACGTCGGGGACGAGCGCACGTTCGTGCCGGCCCTGAGCGTGGACGTCGTCGAGCCCGTCGGCGCGGGCGACGCCTTTGCCGCGGGGTTCCTGCACGGCCTCCTCGGCGACCTTCCCGTCCGCGACCGGCTGCGGCTCGGGCACATCGCCGCCGCGGTGACGTTGCGCAGCGTCGGCGACGTCGTCACGTTCCCGTCGGCGGAGGTGCGCGCGCGGATGCTCGCCGCGGACGACGGCGAGTGGCCGTACCTGCGGATGCCGGTCCCCCTGGTCTCCGGGGTCGCCGGAACCGACAACGAGTGAGGAAGAGGAAGATGTCGCAGACGTTCGACGAGATCTTCGACGGTCAGCGTGTCATGGCGATCCTGCGGGGGATGCCCCCGCAGGAGACGGTGGAGCTGGCGTCCCGCGCCTGGGACCTCGGCATCGACCTGGTCGAGGTGCCGGTCCAGACGCCCGAGGCGCTGTCGTCGCTGCGGGCGGCCATCGACGCGGGGGCGCAGCGGGGCCGGGCGGTCGGCGCGGGGACGGTGATCACGGTCGAGCAGGTGGCGGCGGTGGCCCAGGCGGGGGCGGCTTTCACCATCGCTCCGGGGTTCGACCCGGCCGTGCTCGCCGCGTCGGCCGCCGCCGGGCTGCCCCACCTGCCGGGAGTCGCCACTCCAAGCGAGATCCAGCAGGCGTTGCGTCATGGGGCGCGCTGGGTGAAGGCGTTCCCGGCGACCGCGTTGGGGACCGCCTGGTTCTCGGCCATGCGGGGACCGTTCCCGCAGGTCCGGTTCGTGGCGACCGGCGGGCTGGACGCCCGTTCGGCCCCGGCCTACCTCGACGCCGGCGCCCGTGTCGCCGCGGTCGGCTCCGCGCTGTCGGATCCGGCCCAGGTGGAGCTTCTCGCGGACCTCGTCGGGTCGCGGGACTAGCCGGGCCGGACGGCGGGGCCCACACCCCCTCGACATGGGCCCCGCCGCTTCCGTGCTCCCGGGGCGCCCGTGGGAGCCGGTCGGGGGCGGGTCAAGACAGGATGATGGAGTTCGCCGGAAGCGGGGCGTCGAAGGTCATGGGAGCGTCGCCTGATGCGAGTTCCCGCTCGCCGGAGGCGAACAGGGAGAAGCGGGTACCGGCTCCGGCGTCCAAGGCCACCACGCCCCCCTGGGTCGGGTCGAGGGGGGTCCGGCCGACCCGTTCCACGACCTGACGGTGGCCCGAAGCGTAGGTGACGGTCACCGGTCCGCGGCCCGCCCGCGGGGGTACGGCCCCGGCGATGGCGGCGGACATCGTGGCGAGGTGGGAGGGACGGATCGGCACCGGCGTGCTCCTCGGGTTCATGACGCTGTCTTTACTCAAGGTTGTTTACCGCTTACCGAGCGTGAAGAGCGTCAGGTGGACACGGTGTGTCGCCGTTTCGCCGCGCTCTCGTGGCCGGACATGGCCGTCGGCCACATCCGGGAATTCCGGCATGGGCGTTCACCTCCCTCGGGTCCTCTTCCCGCGCCTATCGTTGGAAGGTGATCCCCCCGAACGGACTGTTACGCATCGGTACCCGTACCACCCCCGTGGCGCTCGCCCAGGCCCGCCACGTGCAGGATCTCGTCGTCAAGACCGCGCCGGACATCGTCACCCAGATCGTCGGCGTCGACGTCCCGATCGACCGCCGCGACGGCGGCTTCGCCTCCTCGGGCGGCAAGGACGGCTTCCTCCGCGAGATCGACCGTCGCCTGCTGGAGGGAAGGGTGGACATCGCCGTCCACTCCATGAAGGACGTCCCGGGCGACGTCCCCTTACCCGAGGGAACCACCTTCGGCGCCTACCTGCCACGCGAGGACGTGCGCGACGCGGTCGTGTTCCGCTCGGGATCCCCGTGGCGCTCGCTCGCCGACGTCCCGCAGGGCACCACGGTGGGGGCCTCTTCGGTCCGCCGCGCCGCCCAGCTTCTGCGGCTCCGGCCGGACCTGCGGGTGGAACAGATCCAGGGCGATGTCGCCGCCCGCCTCGACCGCCTGGACGAACAGGACCACTACGCCGCGCTCGTCCTCGCCCGCTCCGGTCTCGAACGCCTCGGCGCGGGCGACCGGATCCGCGAGGTCCTGTCCCACGACGTCATGTGCCCGCCGGTGGGAGCGGGCGTGACCGGACTCCAGTGCAGGGTCGACGACACCACGGTCGTCGACCTCCTCTACCAGATCGACGACGCCGTCACCCGCACGCACGTCACCGCCGAACGGATGCTGCTGCACAACCTACGGGGGCATGGCGGCAGTCCCATCGCCGCTCACTGCCATACGACCCCTGACGGGCGTCTCGCGCTGCGCGGCATGGTCTTCACCCGCGACGGCCGCCACGTGGTCGAGGCGAGCGGCCGGGACGACCCCGACCGGCCGGCCCGGCTCGGGACGACCGTCGCCACCGAGCTGCTGCGCAAGGGTGCCCGCGCCCTCATCGACGCGGCCCCACGCCTGGGCGGGCTTCCCCGCCCGTGGCCGGGACCCGCGCGGGACAGGGCGTTGCGGCATCGCGTAGGGTGGCGGTGAACCGAGACGGGAGGAGGCTGGGCGCGATGGCTCACATCTACGCGCTCTTCCAGGCCCTGTTCTTCGGTTCCGGAATCACCGACCCGTTCTTCGACGGCACCCCGGGCATCGGCTCCTTCGCGCTGTTCGCCGTCACCGCGGTGGGCGTGGCGCTGGTCTGGGTCGTCGCCCGGGGGTGCGCCTCCTGGCCGTTCTCCCACCTCGACGTGCAGGTCCAGTCCTGGGCCGCGCGGCTGCGGGCCGGCCGTGCCACGACGATCCCCTCACGCGATCCCGATGCCCCGGGGAAGACCCGGCCACGGGCCCCCGGCGCGGCCCCGGTGGCCGCGTAACCCGGGTTTTCCGCGCCGCGCGGTCACCCCGTCTGCGTCCGATCCGACCAGCCGAGGGGCCTGTTCCGCATGTACTCCATTCCTCCGATCGCGGCCGCGATCGGTTTCGCCGCGATTCTTCTCACCACTCTCACCGGTGTCCTCACCCCCGTCTTCGGGGCGGCTGCGGCCGGTGCCGCCGTCATCTGCCTGACCATCTTCGTCCGCCTTCTCGTCCTTCCCCTGGGCTACCTCCAGGTGCGGGCGGAGAAGACCCGTGAGCGTCTCGCGCCCAAGGTGCGGGCACTTCAGGCGCGCCACGGCAGTGATCCGGAGCGGCTCAGCACCGAGATGATGCGGCTGTACACGGAGGAGAAGACCTCTCCCCTCGCCGGTTGCCTGCCGATGCTGGCCCAGACGCCGGTCTTCATCGTGCTGTACGGCCTGTTCATCGTTCCCGAGGTCGGCGGGAGGCCCAACGAGCTGTTGGCGCGCACCTTCGGAGGCGTGCCGCTCGGCGCGCTTCCGGGCGAGGTCCTCGCCGCGGGTGGGAGCGGGCTGTGGGTGTTCGGGGTGGTGGCCCTGGTGATCGCGGCCGGCGCGTGGGCGTCACGGCAGTGGCTGACCCTGCCGGCGATGCGCCGCGCCGAACAGTCCGGGCAGGAGCAGCTGCCCGGGATGTCCGTCATGACCTACCTGCCGTTTATAACGGTTGTGGTGACCATGTTCGTCCCACTGGCGGCCGGGCTCTACCTCGCGGCCACCACGGTGTGGACCGTTGCCGAGCGGCTGGTGCTGCGCCGGCTCGTGCGCGTGTGAGGCGGCCGCTCCCGGTGTGCGGGAGCGGCCGCCTCGGGGACTCCTACAACGGGACGTTGATGCAGGCGAGGCGGTCGCCGGCCTGGCCGGCGTGGCCGGGTTCGGTGTGGGTGTGCTCGGCGTGGATGACGATCGAGTTGGCCTCGCCCTGGCGGGGCACCCAGTCCACACTGGCCGAAGCGTCGGCGGAGCCGTCGGCGTCGGTGGTGAAGTCGAGCCAGATCTCGTTGTCGGGGTTGGCGTACTTGGGGTCGGTGGAGGGCTGTTGGGGGTCCTCCTCGTTCTGGTAGTGCGGTCCGGAGTCGTCGGGGGCGGCCCCGCAGGGTTTGGTGTGTACGTGGGCGCCGTAGTCGCGGTCGGGCTGTAGCCCGGAGATCCCCATGGTGACGATGGTGGGGGGAGCCCCCTTGGAGGTCACGGAGACGTTCACCGAGGCCCCTTCGGGGACCGCCTCGGGGTCGTAGGTGACGGCGGTCGCGTCCTCGCTGTAGCTCTGGAAGTCCCCGGTGACCGCCCCGGGTTCCGTGGTGCGCCGGTCGGTGGGGGTGGGGTCGGGAGGGGCGCCGGCGTCGCGCGGCGCCTCCTCCATCTGGCATCCGGACAGCAGCAGCGCGGTCAGGGCCGCCAGGCCCAGGGCGGTGGATGTGCTCCGCACGACGGTAACCCCCAGAGGATTCGGATTCGTCGAGACCGGGGACCGCTACCCGGATAATCCGCGCGATCACGTCCGGTTCCCGCAAGGGACGGTGGCGTCCAGAGGGCGCCCAGGGCGCCGGGCGGCCTAGAAGGGGACGTTGACGCAGGCGAGGCGGTCGCCGGCCTGGCCGGCGTGGCCGGGTTCGGTATGGGTGTGCTCGGCGTGGATGACGATCGAGTTGGCCTCGCCCTGGCGGGGCACCCAGTCGACCTCGGTGTCGACCTCGGCGGAGCCGTCGGCGTCGGTGGTGAAGTCGAGCCAGACCTCGTTGTCGGGGTTGGCGTACTTGGGGTCGGTGGAGGGCTGCTGGGGGTCCGCCTCGTTCTGGTAGTGCGGTCCGGAGTCGTCGGGGGCGGCCCCGCAGGGTTTGGTGTGCACGTGGGCGCCGTAGTCGCGGTCGGGCTGCAGCCCGGAGACCCGCAGGGTGAACGCCGTGCCGCCGTCCTCGGCCTCCGTGTTCACCTCCACCCGGGAGCCCGCGGGCACGGCCTCCTCGTCGTAGGTCACGGCCGCGGCCCCGGCGGAGTAGGCCTCGAACGTCTCCGAGATCGACGTGGGCCGCGGGCTCGCCGCGGTGGTCTGCTGTGCCGTGGGCTGTCCCGGGGACTGTCCGGTGGCCTGTGGCGTGTTGGTCGTCTCGCGGGTCGGCTCCTGTTCTCCTCCGCCGCAGCCGGACAGGAGCAGGGAGGACAGGGCCAGGCTGATCACAGCGGGGCTTGTGCGCATGCGAGGACTCCAAGACGGGTCGGGAGCGGACCTACGACCGTTACGCTACCGAAAGTAGTCGCTCGCGCACGCGCAGGCGCGGCGGGTCATGCGCGCGGGGCCGCCGAGGGGGCCGGCATCGGGTCCCGGAAGGAGAACGCGGCGGGGGACGCGCCGCGTTCGCGGAACAGGGCGAGGCGGTCGCGTGCCTCCTCGACGTCGGGAACGTGGCCCGCGGGCACCCACCACAGCACGAGGAAGGCCTCGCGCATGCGGGTGAACCACTCGCGTCGGCGGCGCACCGCCTCCAGGTGGTCGCTGCGGTAGGTGAAGTTCCACAGCGCCTCGTAGGTCTCCCAGACCGACAGGTTGACCAGGATCTCCTCGCCGAAGACGCGTACTCCCGTGGCGTCGTCGGCGCCCTCTCCGCGCAGGCGCCAGACGAAGCCGGGGCTGGTGTCGGCGAGGGCGTTGATCGGATCGAGGAGGGCGACGAAGCCGGCCATGGCGGGGGAGTCGAGAGGGGCGCGGAGCAGTCCGATGTTGAGTTGCGCCAGATGGTGGTCGCTCATGGCTCATGAGCAGACCACAGGGCCGGCTTCTAAGTCAATCTTTATTGTTTTTAGAGATGTGGACACAACACCACCCGGGAGCCGGCCGCATCGACGCCGTGACGTCGTCCGCGCCCGCCCCCGAGAGCAGTCCCCGGAGCAGTTCGAGGTTCATCCCACAGGCCAGGGGAGGGAAGGCCGCGGCGAGGGAGTGGAACGGGCAGTTGCGCAGCCGCAGCCCGGGCCCCTCCATGACCGGCTCGTACCCCTCCTCCTCCAGGCGCGCGCGCAGCTCGCCCAGATCGGGGGAGGCGGGGCCGTGCCCGCGGTCGGCCAGCGCCGCGCCCCTGCGCGCCCCTTCGGCGCGGGCGGCCGCGTACAGGGCCTCCTCGGCCCCGTGCCGCTCCACCGCCTCGGCGAGGAGGTGCGCGGCCGTCTCGTAGTCGCGCGGCGGCAGCCGCACCGCGTGCTCGCGCGCGGACCTGCGGTACAACTTGGCGGGACGGCCCGAACCCGGCCCCTCGCGGCCCGACACCTTGCGCCGCGTCACCTCCAGCAGGCCCACCTCGACGAGCTTGTCCAGGTGGAAGGCGACCAGGTTGCGCTGCGCGCCGGTCGCCTCGGCCGCCTCGGCCCGGCTCACCTCCCCGCCGTGCTCGACCACGTAGCGGTACAACCGGCGGCGCAGCGGCTCGCTCAGCGCGCCGACGGCCTCGATACCCGAATCGGTCATGCCCCCATTGTGGGCCGGATCCCCGGTTCGACGTGGAGGGGCGGGTAACGCCAGAACGGCCGGCGGCGTGGACGGGGGCGGGGAGGCGGTGGGCCGCCACGCGGACCGCGCCCGGGCCCGTGGCGGGGCCGAAAGCCCCATCGAGGCGCCGCGACCACGCTCGCGGTGCGCTCCTCCCGCCGGTACGGACCGAGGGACACCGGGAGGACCGTCCAGGGCCGGGACGCCGTAACGGGTGGACCGTCTCCTCGGAGGGTGTGGGCGGAGGGCGGCGATGACCGGGACACCGGCGCCGGCCTCTGGTCCGGCACCGGCGCCCGGCGGAGCGGGCGAAGCGTCCGGCCCCGTGGCCGACGTCAAGAGCTGGCCGGTGGCACCCGCCGCGATAAAGAGCGGGCACCGCGGCCCCAAGGGGAGGTCCGCTCCCGTCCACGCCCGCGGGGTCCGCCGGTGCGATGGTGTCGGTGTCCGGATCGCAGCGGACAGGGGAGGGGCGTCCCACCGCCGCGCGGTGGGACGCCCCGGGAAGCCGAATCGCCGGGGGAGGTCAGCCGACCTGTTTCTTGGCCTCAAGGGCCTCCATGGCGATGATGGCGGCGGCGACGGTGCGGTGGACCGGAACCTGGCGGTGCAGACCGACGAGCCGGATCACCTTGGTGACGCGCTCGTTCGGCGCGGCAAGTGCCAGACTGCCGTCGCGCTCGTTGACGGCGCGGTAGGCGCTGATGACGGCGTTGAGGCCGCTGGAATCCATGAAGTCCAACGCGGACAGATCAAGGATCAGCCAGGGCCCGTGCGTCTGGATGGCGGACAGGACATGCTCTTGGAGGTCGCCAGCGGTCGCGATGTCGAGTTCGCCCTCGACCCGTACGATCACGCTGTGGTTCTCGACCCGGGTGCTCAGCCCAAGCCTGTGCACGTTCACTCCTCCCGGCCCCACGTCAATCGAGGGGTCCCCTTGATAACCATAAGGCAGTGGTGGAATCCGGCCGGTGCGCCGTCTGGGTGCTCGACCCACCGTCGCACGGGAACCTGAGACCCACCTGGGTGGGGCGGCCACGGCCGTGCGGGTTCCGGATCCACTGGGTCCCGTAAGGCTCTGGGCACACACGGTATTAGGCGAAGGGGGCCTCGGGAATGCAGAAGCGGCAGATATTTTTTCCCACGTGAGGTGATTGCGCCTGATAACCGGATGTGGTCGGTTCCCGACAGGGAAACGAATCGGCCGAATGTGGAGTTTCCGCCTCCGGCGAGCTGTCCCATTGCTCCGGAGGTGGAGGGCTCCATCCCACATGGTGGAGGGAGGCGGTACCCGGCGCGGGGGGTACGTCGGGTCTGGTGTCGGGGGAGCGGGTCGGGAAGTCCAGCTCCGCTGCGTGTCCTGGAAACGGTCATCCTTATTCGAATGATTAGTGCGGCTACAACGGGACCGGCCTCCCGGCCCCACCATGGGGGTTCGTGGCGGGGGATCGCCTAGGCCGCGAGCGCCCCATAGTGGCGCTGCAACAGCCGGGCCATCGTCGCGTCCAGATCGGACAGGCCGGTATAGCCAGGGCGGGCGATCGCGGCGGCCTCGTCGTCCCCCGTGGGGTCGGCCTCGATCAGCCCGGCCACGGTCCGGCGGAGCTCGGCCAGACGCTCGCCGGCGGACACGGGATCGTAGGCGAGCGCTCGCTCGGCCGCGCCCAGCGCGTGGTACAGCGCGTGCAGCTCGGTGCGCGTGGTCTCGTCCGCGGCGGCGTTCCAGATGGCGTCGAGGGTCGTTCGGGTCTTGCGGAATCCCGCGGGAACGGTCCGCCGCGCCTGACGGAACCGGAAGTCCTGGACGCGACGCGCGCGGTCGCGCACGGAGGGCTGGCGAGAGGGGGAGAGAACCTGCTCTTTGCGGGGCATCGTGACTTCCTTCTCGACGTTGCGGTGAAGGGGGGATGATCCCGGCCCGTCACCTCTCGCGGCCGGACGGGGACCGCGAGAGTGTTTCGGGGTCGCGGATGAACCAGCTTCCCGGCCGCGTCGAACTCAAACCGAAAGCCGTCGAGATCTCCGTCAAAACAGGTTCTGACCTGCAAAAACATCGGGTGGTGTCAAGAGTTCGCCCCGGCCCGGTCCTCCCACGCCCTAGGCGGCCGGGCCGTCCGCGCCGAGGACCGCGATCAGCCGCTCGGCCGCCAACGTGGCGGTGAGGTCGCCCGCGCGGACCCCCTCCTCCAGGCGGGGGGCGAGCTCGCGCACCCCCGGATGGCGCAGCAGGCGGTCCATCATCCGGTCGCGGACCTGGGCCCACATCCACTCGACCTGCTGGCGGCTGCGGCGCTCCGCCAGCTCCCCGGTCCCCTCCAGCGCGGCCCGATGGGCCAGGACCGCCTCCCACACCTCGTCCAGACCGTCCCCGGTCAGACCGCTGCACGTCAGGACGCGAGGGGTCCAGGAGGGGCTGACCGGCCGCAGCAGCCGCAACGCCCGCGCCAACTCGCGCGCCGCCTTGCGGGCGTCCGCCGCGTAGGGACCGTCGGCCTTGTTCACCGCGACCACGTCCACCAGCTCCAGCACGCCCTTCTTGATCCCCTGGAGCTGGTCGCCGGTGCGGGCCAACGTGAGGAAGAGGAAGCAGTCGACCATGCCGGCGACCGTGACCTCCGACTGCCCGACCCCCACGGTCTCGACCAGCACCACGTCGAAGCCGGCCGCCTCCATCAGGACCATGGTCTCGCGCGTGGCGCGCGCGACGCCGCCCAGCGTCCCCGACGTGGGGGAGGGGCGGACGAACGCCGCGGGGTCCACCGACAGCCGTTCCATCCGCGTCTTGTCCCCGAGGATGCTGCCGCCGCTGCGTGTGGACGAGGGGTCGACGGCCAGCACCGCCACCCGATGCCCCCGGCCGGTGAGGTGGCTGCCGAGCGCGTCGATGAACGTCGACTTGCCGACACCGGGCACCCCGGTCACCCCGACGCGGTGCGCCCGGCCGCTATGGGGGAGCAACCGGACCAGCATCTGCTGGGCCAGCTCGGCGTGGTCGGGCCGGCGTGATTCGACCAACGTGATCGCGCGGGCCAGGGTCGGTCGGTGACCGGCGAGAACGCCGTCGACGTAGCCGTCGATGTCGATGGTGCGGGGCATCCGGATCCAGGTGTCGAAGGTCGTCAGGAGGCGTGGCCGAGCCGTTCGGCCAGCCGGTCCAGCAGTTCCAGCGCGGACTCGGAGATGACCGTGCCCGGCGGGAAGATCGCCGCCGCCCCCGCCTCGTACAGCGCGGCGAAGTCGGCGGGCGGGATGACCCCGCCGACCACGATCATGATGTCGTCACGGCCCAGGTCGGCCAGTTCCCGGCGCAGCGCCGGAACGAGCGTCAGATGGCCGGCCGCCAGCGACGACACCCCGACCACGTGCACGTCGGCCTCGGCGGCCTGCGCCGCGACCTCGGCCGGGGTCTGGAACAGCGGGCCCACGTCCACGTCGAAGCCGAGGTCGGCGAACGCGGTGGCGATGACCTTCTGTCCACGGTCGTGGCCGTCCTGGCCCATCTTGGCGACGAGGATGCGCGGACGGCGCCCCTCGTCCTCCTCGAACCGGGCCACCCGTTCGATCACGGAGTCCATGGTGGCGGAGTCCGTCCCCGCCTCGTCGCGGTACACCCCTGAGATGGTACGGATCCGGCCCGCGTGGCGCCCGAAGACCTTCTCGATCGCCTCGGAGATCTCTCCGACGGTGGCCTTGGCCCGGGCCGCGTCCACCGCGGCGGCGAGCAGATTGTGCTCCAGGGTCGCGCCGTCGGAGGAGGCCGCCGCGGCCGCGGTCAGGCGCTCCAGCGCGGCGCGCGTCGCCTCGGGGTCGCGTTCGGCGCGCAGCCGGCGCAGCTTCTCCAGCTGTTCCGCGCGCACCCGGGAGTTGTCGACCTTGAGGACCTCGATCTCGTCGGCCTCGGCGGGGCGGTACTTGTTCACGCCGATCACCGGCTGGCGGCCGGAGTCGATGCGGGCCTGGGTGCGCGCCGCGGCCTCCTCGATCCGCATCTTGGGGATGCCGGCGTCGATGGCCCGCGCCATGCCCCCGGCCTCCTCCACCTCGCGGATGTGCGCCCGGGCCCGGGCGACCAGTTCGGCCGTGAGCCGTTCGACGTAGGCGCTGCCGCCCCAGGGGTCGATGACCCGGGTGGTCCCCGACTCCTGTTGGAGGAGCAGCTGGGTGTTGCGCGCGATGCGCGCGGAGAAGTCCGTGGGCAGGGCCAGCGCCTCGTCCAGCGCGTTGGTGTGCAACGACTGGGTGTGGCCCTGGGTCGCGGCCATCGCCTCCACACAGGTGCGCACCACGTTGTTGAACACGTCCTGGGCGGTCAGCGACCAGCCCGAGGTCTGCGAGTGCGTGCGCAGACTCAGCGACTTGGGGTTGTCGGGGCCGAAGTCCGAGACGAGTTCGGCCCACAACAGCCGCGCCGCCCGCAGCTTGGCCACCTCCATGAAGAAGTTCATGCCGATGGCCCAGAAGAAGGAGAGACGCGGCGCGAAGGAGTCGACGGCCAGCCCGGCGTCGATGCCGGCCCGGATGTACTCGATGCCGTCGGCCAGCGTGTAGGCCAGCTCCAGGTCGGCGGTGGCCCCCGCCTCCTGCATGTGGTAGCCGGAGATGGAGATGGAGTTGAACCGCGGCATCCGCCGCGAGGTGTAGGCGAAGATGTCGGAGATGATCCGCATCGACGGCTGCGGCGGATAGATGTAGGTGTTGCGGACCATGAACTCCTTGAGGATGTCGTTCTGGATGGTCCCCGACAGCTTCTCCGGCGCGACCCCCTGCTCCTCCGCGGCCACGATGTACAGCGCCATCACCGGCAGCACCGCGCCGTTCATCGTCATCGACACGCTCATGCGATCCAGCGGGATGCCGTCGAACAGCTGCCGCATGTCCAGGATGGAGTCGATCGCGACGCCGGCCATGCCCACGTCGCCGGTCACCCGCGGATGGTCGGAGTCGTAACCGCGGTGGGTGGCCAGGTCGAAGGCGACGGACAGCCCTTTCTGGCCCGCCGCGAGGTTGCGGCGGTAGAAGGCGTTGGACTCCTCGGCCGTGGAGAACCCGGCGTACTGGCGGATCGTCCAGGGCTGGTTGACGTACATCGTCGGATAGGGACCGCGCAGGAAGGGGGCGATCCCCGGATAGGAGCGGACGAAGTCCAGGTCGGCGCGGTCGTCGGGGACGTAGAGCGGTTTGACACCGATGCCCTCGGGTGTCTCCCACACCAGGGCGTCGGGCCCCTTGCCGGTGGCGGCGAGGAGTTCCGCGCGCCACCGCTCCCCGTCACCGGAGCCGGCCGCGGGCGTGCCCGGGGCGACGGTGCTGAAGTCGGGGATCACCGGACGGGTCATCGTGCCACCCCCAGGTGGTCGCAGAGTTCTTCCAACAGGCCGAGCGCGTCACAGCCGGTGAAGACGTGGCCGTCCACGTCGGCGGTCCCCTCGGGCCGCCCGGCGAGCAGGACCCGGGTGGCCCCCGCCTCCCGTAGCGCCCGGGCCGCCGCCGCGGCCTGCTCGGCGTAGACCGCGTCACTGGAGCACAGGCAGGCCACGGTGGTCCCGCTGTCGCGGAAGCGCGCGGCGAGCTCGTCGGCCCCGTCGACCACGCCGGCCCGGACCGGCTCGATCCCGCCCGCGGCGAACAGGTTCGCGGCGAAACCGGCGCGGGCGGTGTGCGCGGCGAGCGGGCCCAGCGTCGCCAGGAACACCCGGGGACGCTCCCCGGTGCGGGCGAGGTGGGCGTCGGAGCGGGCGCGCAGCGTCTCGTAGTCCTCGGCGTAGCGCCGTTGCGGCAGCGCGCCGGGCCCCGTGGGCCGCGCGGGGGCGGGCCGGCGCTCCAGTACGGGTTCGGCCAGGTCGGGGAACTCGCTGACACCGGTGAGCGGGTCGCGGCGGTGGGCGAGGTTGGCGCGGCGCTGCCGCCACACCTCCTCGATCCGCTCGGCGAGCACGCCGTCCGCGAGCGCGCGGACCATGCCGCCGGCGCCCTCCAGCTCCTGGAAGAAGGCCCACCCCCGCGCGTACAGGTCGGCGGTGAGCCGTTCGACGTAGAACGAGCCGCCCGCGGGGTCGGTGACCCGGGCCAGGTGAGCCTCCTCGACCAGCAGCGACTGGGTGTTACGGGCGATCCGCCGGGCCAGGGGGTCGGGCAGGCCCAGCGCGGAGTCGAAGGGGCGGACCGTGATCGCGTCGGCGCCGGCGACCCCCGCGGAGAAGCAGGCCAGGGTCGTGCGGAGCACGTTGACGTAGGGGTCGCGCCGGGTCATCATCGCGGCCGAGGTGACCACGTGCTGGCGCATCGTCCGTTGGGCCGGGGCCAGGCCGCAGACCTCGGTGACCCGGTTCCACATGGCGCGGGCGGCGCGCAGCTTCGCGATGGTCAGGAACTGGTCGGCGGTGGCGGCGAAGCGGAACTCCAGCCGCGCCGCGGCCTCGGCGAGGTCCATCCCGGCTCCGGTGAGGGCCCGCAGGTAGGCGACTCCGGACGCCATGGCCGCGCCGAGCTCCTGGGCCTCGGAGCCGCCGGCCTCGTGATAGGGGGTGGCGTCGACGGTGACGAGCAGCAGGGAGGGGTGGTCGGCCGCCTTCTCGACCGCGAACCGGGCGGCCGTGTCGAGGTCGGCGGGTTCGCCCGAGCGGGCGGCGACGGTGATGGGGTCGATGCCGAGGTTGCCGGTGACGGCCGTGGCGGGGACGCCGTCGTCGGCGTGCGCGGCCAGGAGGGCGTCGGCGGCGGTGACGTAGTCGGCGCCGGCGTCCAGGGTGACGGGGGCGACGCCGAGCAGGACGTCGGTGAGCACCTCCCCGATGTCGTCGACCGCGACACCCCCTTCGCCGGTGACGAGCCACAGCGAGGACACGCCGTTTTCGAGGTCGGCCAGGATCGCGCGGCGCGTCACCCCGGGATCGGGGTCGGCATGGGCCTGCCGGACGTCCCAGCCGTCGGTGACGGCCCCCTGCGGCCGGCGTCCACGGGTGAAGGGGGCAAGCCCGGGATAGCCGGAGTCGAGCCCGTCCTCCTCGGTGTAGAGCGGGCGGAGGACCACCCCGTCATAGGTGGTGGTGGCCAGCAGGTCCTCGGGTGCGCCGGGGGAGGTGTCGGGGTCGAGCCCGCTACGCCGCAGGACCCCGGCCACGAGCTCACGCCAACGGTCGCGTGTGGCCGGCGGGAACTCCGCGCCGGAGGTGGTTCCGTCCTGCGACGCGTTCGCGTTCTTCTCGGGCACCCTCATGACGGTGATAGTAGAGAACCGGATTCGGTCCGTGCAGCCTCAGGGTATGTGAAGTGTGACCCGTGACGCACCGTGGTGTGTGCGGAGGGAGAGGTTGGCGATGGCCCTCATGGGAAAACGGTGGGTCTAGAAAAGGGGGAAACATCGGCGCAGAAAGGGAATCCTGGTAAAATCCGCCAGGGTCCTCATCCCCTGATCCCGGAGTGGACATCCCCCGGGAACCCTCCCCATCGCGGGTCCCACGCGCATTCATCCTTCCCCGAACTTCTGGAAAGCTGGCAATGCGTATTTCGACCACCCTTCGCGCCCTGGCCGTGGCCGGTCTGGGCTTCGCCGGCCTGACCCTGGCCGCGGTCCCGGCCGCGGCGGCCCCCGCCGAGCCCGAGCCCGCCACCGTCACCTACGACGTCACCAACGCGGCCACCGGCAGCACGATCGCCGGCTCCGCCACCTGGGACGACGCCTCCATGATCCACAAGGGCACCGTCGAGGTGCCCGCCGGCGGCGCCTACGTCGACATCCTCAGGTACAACCACGCCGCCGACAAGAGCGTCATCGACATGGAGCAGGTCTCCGCCGGCGCCGTCAGCGGCACCACCTTCGAATTCGGTCCCCTGGAGTTCGCCAAGCCCACCGGCGAGGGACAGTTCACCACCGCGCGGATCATCGTCTCGGCCGCCGACTACTCCCCGCTCGTCGTCATCGACTGCAACCAGAGCAAGTGCGCCCAGGTGCAGTAGTGGTCCCCGTCCGCGCCGGCCTCCCGGCGCGGACGCCCCTTCGGGAAGGAGCCGCATCGACATGACCGTCTACATCCCGATCGACGACCTCGAAGAACTGAAATCCCACCTCACCCGGATCCACGAGGCGTTCACCGAGGCCGACGACAAGGAGCCCGCCGGGGGGTTCGACAACATCGGGCCCGGCGTCTTCCAGAACGCGGCCGACCACTTCCACTCCGAGTGGGACGACGGACGCTACCAGCTCGCCCGCAACATCAAGGGGGTCAAGGAGGGGATCACCACGATCCTCGACTCCTTCGAACAGCTGGAGGACGACCTGGGCGCCCAGCTGGAGACCGAGGAGAAGTAGCGACCATCCGGGCCCGCGCGCGGGCCGGTGGGGAGGAGAGGACGACGTGTACCGCTTCGAGGAGGAGGACGCGGGCGGCGACAACCCGATCGTGCCGGTCGGGTTCGAACTGCGCGTGCCCGAGGGGTGGACCGAGTTCGACCTCACCGGCGAGACGCTCGCCGAACGCCGCGCCGAGCTGACCCGTCAGCTCGCCGGACGACCCGAGGCGTTGGAAGCGGTCGACGATCTGTTCGCCCAGTTCCGGCAGCTGTCCCGGGCGGCCACCGAGACGGGACTGGTCTTCGCGGCGGGCGCGTTCGAGAAGTACGAGGACGGCCTGTTCATGGCCAACGTCGCCGTGTTCTCCTTCAACCCGCCGCCCGGCGAGGACGTCGACCTGATCCGCATGGTCGAGGAGATCCACCCCGCCGCCGGCCAACGGGCGGAGCACACCTGGTTGAAGACGACGACGGTGCAGATCCCCGGCGCGGGCGTCTGCGGTCGTATCTTCGGCGTCGCCGAGCACGAGATGGTCCCCGGGGTGCCGACCTTCCAGGTCGTCACGCACACGGCGGTCAACGTCCCCGGCATGCGCAAGAAGCTGCTGATCAGCTGCGCCAGCCCCAACATCGACCAGGTCGATCCGCTCCTGGACCTGTTCGACGCGATCACCGGGACCATCGTCTTCTGGGAGGACGTCTGATCCGACGCCCGCCCCGCGCGACGAGGCGGGCGGCGTCCAGGGCCGCCCTCCGGCACCCGCCGGCGGGCGGCCCGAGCCGTCTCTTGGGCCCGGCGCGCCCGTGGCCGTGGCGGAGACGAAGCGGCGGAAACAAAAAGGGGCCGCCCGGGGGCGACCTGTTCGCAGGACACCCCGGGCGGCCCCGGAGCCGGTCGTCCTAGGGGATGGGCACCTTCACCTGGACCAGCTGGCCGTCGGCCAGGTGCAGGTAGGCGGTTCCCAGCGTGATCCGGCTGCTGGCCACCCCCTTCGGCAGGCGCAGTCCCAGGATCTCGCCGTCGGAGGAGGACTGCGGCGACAGCAGCGCGCCCATGCGGTTGCGCTTGAGGTGGACGTGCCAGCCCGAGAAGCCGCCCTGCAACGCCTCCGTCGTGCCCGCCGCGATGACCCCCCAGCCCTCGCCGACCAGCCCTCGCGCGATCCGCGAGAACTCCTTGCCCAGGTCGCTGTTGAGCAGCAGCTCCGCGTCGTCGATCACGATGACGCCGGTGTCGGCCGTCAGCCTGCCGATCGACTCGCGGAAGTCGCTCAACAGCGGGTTGGCGCTGTCCAGGACCGCGGGCACGCCCGGGTGGCCCTTCAGCTCCAACAGCGGGGAGGAACGGGGCGTCACCAGCATCAGCTGGCTGCCGCCCGCGATGAGCGAACGCGCCATGTTCAGCAACAGGCTGGAACGCCCCGACCGGGGCGGCCCGCCGATGAGGAAGGTCGGTGTGCGCGCGAGGTCGGCGCCGTAGGCGGTCAGCTCGTTGCCGCCCACGCCGACCAGGGCCCACAGCGGGCCGCGCGCGTCGCTCCGGTAGGCGTCGGCCTGCTCGTAGGTCAACTGGTCGGGGAGCACGTCCACGCGGAACGGACGCTGCGCGGGGGAGTCGCTGATCCGCCGTTTCACGAACGCCCCGATCCGGCTCAGCTCGGCGGCCTGCGCCGCGCCGGCGGGATCACGGGCCAGCATCGCCAGCTGCACCTCCGCGGCGTCGGAGGAACGGAAGGCGCGGCCGTCGGGGATGTTCTCCGGCAGCTTGCGGGAGGTCAACCCCACCTGGCTGTAGTCGTTGCGGTCGTTGAACCGCAGGATCAGCCGCTCCTCCGTCGTGGTGGCGTAGCGGGTGCGCGCCAGGGTGCGGTCACCGGCCAGGAACAGGTGGACGCCGACGGCGGCGCCGTCCCGCAGCAGCGTCACCAGGTCCTCGATCAGCGCACCGTGGTTGTACTCCTGGAAGACCTGCTCGAACGCCTCCACCCGGTCGAGGAACACCACGATGTGCGCGGGCCGTTCCTGTTCCGGCAGCGTCGCGCGCAGCTCGTTGATGTCGGCACAGCCGTGGGCGGCCAGCAACCGCTGCCGCCTCTCCAGCTCCTGGCCGAGCAGCCCCATCAACCGGATGACCCGGTCCTCCTGCGTCCGCGCCACGACCGCGCCGCAGTGCGGAAGCTCCGTCAACGGCAGCAGCGCGCCGTTGCCGCAGTCGATGCCGTACATGTGGAGGTCGGTCACGTCGTGGCCGAGCGCCAGCGCACCGGCGATCGTGCGCAGCGCCTGCGAGCGGCCGGTGCGGCCCGATCCGATCACGTGCAGGTGACCGGTCGAGGACAGGTCGATGGTGTAGGCCCGCTGGGCCTGGACCTCGGGCTGGTCGATCAGCCCGATCGGGACGGCCTGCACCGCCCCGGGGCGGGGCGCCGAGATGGGGGAGCCGCGCAGCATCTCGCCGAGCGTGAGCGCGGTCGGCAGCGCCGGCAGCCACGGGCTGGGCTGACGCTGCACCTGCACCCGCTCGCCCGCCTCCTGGATCGCCGACACCAGGACCGTCAGGTCGGTGACCTCCACGTCACCGCTCTCCGTGGACTCGGCGCGGCGCCGCATCGGCGCGGGGGCGGCGAAGTCGTTCCAGCGCAGCGGACGGGGCTCGGGCGCGCTGGCCGTCGTCGACATGACGACGCGCCGGCCGCCGACCCGGCCCGACTGGAACGGCAGCAGGGAGGCGTGTCCGAGCCGGGCGTAGGCGCGGCCCGGCGTGTCGATCCCGATCTGCGCAGCCTCCACCGCGTCGATGACGTCGCGGCTCTCGGCAGGGTCGGTCATGCGCAGCGCGATCCGCAGGTTGGTGTTGGCGCGGATGTCGTTGGTGACCACGCCCCCCGGCCGCTGCGTCGCCAGGACCAGGTGAATGCCGAGGGAGCGGCCCCGCTGGGCGATGTTGACCAGACCCTTGATGAAGTCGGGCAGCTCCCGCGCCATCGAGGCGAACTCGTCGATCACCAGCAGCAGCCGGGGCATCGCCGGCAACTGGGGGTCCCGGTCGAGCAGCTCGATGTAGTCCTCGATGTCCTTGGCCCCGGCCTTGGCGAGGATGTGCTCACGCCGCCGCAGCTCCGCGCCCAACGAGGTCAGCGCCCGACCGACCAGGTGGGTGTCGAGGTCGGTGACCATGCCGACGGTGTGCGGGAGTTTCACGCAGTCCTTGAACGCGCTGCCGCCCTTGTAGTCGACCAGCACGAACGACATCGCCTCGGGGCGGTTCACCGCGGCCAGCGACGCCACGAGTGTTTGAAGCAGCTCCGACTTACCCGAACCGGTGGTTCCGGCGATCAGCGCGTGCGGCCCGTCGCGGCGGATGTCGATGGAGAACGGGCCGTCCACCCCCACGCCGAGCGTGGCGACCGTGCTGCGGCCGCCGGCCGCCCAGTGCGCCGCGATGACCTCGGCGTCCGGGGGCTCCAGGCCCATGACGTCGAGCAGCCGGGCGCTGCGCGGCAGGGTGCCGTCCTCCTCGCTCGTCCCACTGTCCCGGATGGGGGCGAGCGCGCGGCCGACCCGTTCGGCCCAGCTCGCGGGGGGCGCGTCGACGCGGACCTGCTCCACGCTGTCGTACTTGGTCCGGCTGAGCCGCAGCCCCTCCGACGACACCGACACGACCGCCTGGCACTCCTCCGGCAGCAGCCGCTCCTCGGTGTCCAGGCACAGCACGTACACGCCCGCGGCCGGCCCCTCGCGCAGCAGCTGCACGACACCGGGCAGCGAGCGCATGCGGCGCGCGCCGTCCAGGACGACCACGATCTCGCTGCCGGGGTCGGCGCCCGCGGCGGCGGGGCCGCTGCGGGCGTCCACGATCGCCAACAGCTCCGCGATGCGCCGGGCGCAGGTCTCGGCGTCGACACCGATCCGGCTCAACGGGCCGCCCGTGGTCCGCCCCCGCAGGTGCGGCAGCCAGCGCGTCCACGCCCACTGGGGCTCGTCGCGTCCCAGGGACAGGATGTACAGCTCCAGTTCGGTGGGGCTGTGCAGTACCGCGAGCTGGCCGACCAGCCACCGGTTCAGCGCGTCCACCCGCTCGCCGCGCCCGGCCACGCCGACCACCCCGTTGTCGCGCAGCGACACGGTGACCGGGACGTCGCGCAGCCGCCAGGTGACCTCCTTGCGGTGGTCGTCCTTGGTCGGGTCGGTCAGGACCACCTTCGACGGGATCTCGCCCGTGCCCACCCGCAGCAGCGTGAAGTCCTCGTCGGTGCGGCGCCGCTCCCACAGCCGGGCCCGCGGTCCGGTCGCCAGGAGCAGGGCCGCCGCGGGGTCGGGGCAGGCGTCGCGACGCGCCCGCTGTTCGGCGTGCAGCGCCTCGGTGGCGTCGGCGGTGATCCGCTCGACCTTCTCCTCGTACTCCTTGACGTCCTTCTCGTAGCGCATCTTGCTGGTCCGGCGTTGCAGCATCTGCATGACGATGACCGACACCGGGGCCAGCAGACCGATGAGCAGGTAGTGCGGGCGCTGGAGGACCAGCGCGCTGCCCACCGCCATGAGGAGCGGCAGCAGGACCATCACCGCGAGCTGGACCAGGGGACGGTCCGGCGGTTCGGGCGGCGTGGGCAGGCGGAAGTTGGTCCGCGTGGGGGCGGGGTGCAGGCGCGGCGGCCGGTTGTAGTCCAGTCCGGTGCCGTCCGAGGAGGCCAGCACCGAGGCGTCGGCGCGCTGGGTCGGGTGCGCCTCCAGCAGGCTGTCGCCCATGACCAGCTGCCGTCCCGGCAGCCACGCCGTCCCGGGCTCGATCGGGTCGGTCTCCAACGTGACGGCGTCGCCGTCCACCGACAGCACGGTCACCGTGCCGTCGGCGTGGACGCGCACGCGCACCGACATCCCGGCGGAGTCCACCGGCACGCGCGCGGCGAGGGCGTCGCCGATCGTGTAGTCGCCCGGGTCGAGCCGGTGCACCAGCCCGCAGGACGGGCCGGAGACGACGCGGACCTCGGCGACGGCCGCCGGCTCCTCCGCGGACGGCCCCGGAAGCCCGACGCTGACGACGGCCCCGTCGTAGAGGCCGGCCTCGGTGAGCGACTTGTGACCGGCGATCTGGCGCTGGCCGACGTAGAGGCGCGGCGCCCAGTTGTCCTGGTGCGGCGGGAGCCCCAGGACGGGCGCGATCGAGCTCGCCAGCTGGTTGACCGAGGAGCTCGCCTCAGCTTCGACGAGGAGATCGACCTGTGGACCGGGCGACGGCGTGCCGCCGCCGGCCGCGCCCACGGGAGCTGTTGCGGTGAGGATGAGACGCACGGCCTGATCTTCTTCCGGTTGGGGAAACGACCCGGACCGCCCCGGTGCTCCGGGACGGCCCGTCAGGTGGGGCGGGTCGGCGTCAGCCGCGCAGGCCCTCGCCCAGCTTGGTGTCGGTCTCGTCGAAGGAGTCGCCGACCTGCTTGACGTACTTGCTGATGCCCTCCAGGCCGTCGTTGACGTCCTTGAATCCCTGGTGGAACTGCTCGAAGAACGGCTTGAAGTCCTTCTCGGCGCCGGGCGTCTTGTAGCCGTCCTCCAGGAGACCGTCGACCTTCGACTTGATCGTCTCCAGCCTCTCCTGGAAGTCGTTGAAGTCGGCGAGCAGGGACGAGGAGGTCTCCGAGGTCTTGTCGGAGTCGACGGAGTAAACCGGCATGTCACACCCTTAGGAGTTCGAGGCCGCCACGGTGGGGCCGTGGCGCACCGACCGCTGGGAACCGGCGCTCCCGGCCGTCCTGACGACGACGCGGATGGAGCGCACACTGGTTAATACGGATGCGGACGCGACGGGGTTCAGACTTTTCCGTTTTGGGGCCCGTGGCGGCGGAAGTCCGGTCCTCGGGCGGTTCGGGGCGGGATCCGCGCGGGAGCGCGAGGAGCGGCGGCCGGAGCCGTGGGGGCGGTCGGATCCGGCGGCGCTCCCCGACGAGGCGGTCGGCGGCCCGGTCCCTCGCCCTCCGGGCCGGGGAGCCGTGTGCTCTGCGCACTCGCTTCGCCTGGCCGGGAGGGGCCGTGACGGTGGCGCCCCCTAGCCATCGGTCCTCGGCGGATCCAGCCGGATCCGCTTCGGGAACCCTAGGGGGCGGGGCGCCGATGCGGCGGCGGGTGGCATGCCCGCGGCGATGAGCGCGGCGATCAGCTCGTCGGCGTGGGAGGTGCGGACGACCAGGTTGCTTCCCAGCCCGGCCGCGATCTCCAGCGCCGGACCGGTGGTGGCGCCGGCGAAGACGCGCCAGCCGCCGAAGGTGGCCTTGGTCCAGTTCAGGTGGCCACGGCCCACGTAGCGGATGGTCGCGACGGGGATCTTCTTCTCCTGGTTTATGCCACCGTGCAGGCGGAGAACCCCCTTCTCGATTGTGATCCCGACGAAGCAGTTGGCGTAGAGGATTCCTCCCAGAACGAGGGGAGGAAGGAGCATGAGGAAGTAGAGGCCGATCGAACCGTCGCCCCAGCGATAGGCGACCCACTGCGATGCCACGATCATCGCGCAGACGGCGATACCGCTCAGGACAAGGCCGATCCGGGCATTCCACTCCTTACGGGAGTACCTGGGAGCGGTGGTGGTCCTGGAAGAACCAGGTGGGGGAGAGGGGGAGGCGGTCACCGGTTCCGGCTGGACCGCGGGAGCGGGGGCAGGACACGGGAGGGGATCGACCGCGCCGAGGAGAGGGTCGGCCTCGGCGCGCAGGGCCGTGATCCGGTCGCGGTGCTCCAGGATGCGGACCCGCAGGCTGAAGGCGAGGTCGGTCGCCGTCCTGTACTCGTACTCCATCGACCACAGGGCGGCCCACAGCTCTTCGGCCTCTTCGAGGGCGGACGCGGTGTCCTCGCGGATCCGTGTCAGCAGGGCGTGCTGTTGCTCGGGAAGTCCGGTGCCGAGCGCGGCGGCCAAGCGGCCGTCCAGCTCCGCTGCCGCCTCCCGCAGCCGTTCGATCTCGCCACGGGTGCGCGCCTGCACCTCGCTGGTGTTGGCGAACTTCTTGCGTTCGCCGCCGCGACCCCGGTAGAGGGAGGATTGCAGGAGGAACAGGACGGCCGACATGAGCCCCACCAGCAGTGCCGCCTGGGCCCAGACGGGGAGGGTATCGAGCAGGTCGTTCATGGCCGCGCTCCGGGTGCTGCGTCACCGCGTCGGATTGGGAAAAGCGTTCTCACCTCTGTGCCGCCTCCTGTTCGAGCTTCTCGGCCTCTTCCTTGGCCTTGTCCTCGGTCTCCTTCGTGGGGCCGCCGAGCCAGTCCTCCCAGTGGCCCACGGTGTTGACCTTGGCGACCTCGGCGACGAACTTCCAGCTGCCGTCCGCCCAGCTGTTCTCGCCCATGCCGGGGGTGTTCATCCAGCGGCCCTGACCGCTGCCCTTGATCAGTGCGTACATCAAGCCGGTGAAGGCCTCAAGGGGGCTCTTGCCGCCGGCGAGGTCGGAGGCCCAGGAGGTGAAGGCGTTGGCGGAGTCGTTCTTCAGCTCGTCCACGGCGGTGGTCCGCATGTCCCGGCGCACCTGCGGGGTCATGGTCCCGTCGGGGCGGAACCGGCCGCCCGACAGGTAGATCTCCCGCAGGTTGCTGTCGGTGTGCAGCATCCCGCTGGGCCGGAGCCGGACGGGTTCGGTGTTGTAGTGCCAGATCCGGGTGTCGGCGCTGGTCACCTGGCCGCGTTGGTCGATGCCCACGGCCCAGCTGTCGACACGGTGCCCGTCCGCGTCCACCGTGCGCACCCGCGACTCGGCCGCGCCGAACCTGCCGATCCGGGTGGTGCTGTGCTGCCCGGCCTCCCCCGCGGGGGGACGGTGGTCCACGGCGACCTGGCCGTTGGTGAACTGGCGGACGGTCGTCGTGGGACGGTCCCCGGAGGGGGTGCTGGTCGTGGTGGCCGTGCCGCTCTCGCTGATCCGCACGGTCTCGTGTGAACCCGCCGTGGTGACCTCGGTCCGGCCGCGGGGGTCGATGGTGACGGTGGCCCGGGGGTCCCCGCCGCCGACCGTGACCGTGCCGTCCTGGGCGTGGGTGATCGCCGGCCCCCCGTCGGCGGGGGTGTGGGTGGCGCCGCGCGGCACCACCTGGCCGTCGGCGGCCGTGACGGTCCCGTCGGGATCGCGGGAGAGCAGGGGGCCACCCGATCCGTCGGTGACCCTGACGGTTCCGTTCTCCCACAGCACGCGCGGTCCGTCGCCCGACGCCGGCGTGACCGTGGTCTGCTGATTGTCGGCCGAGCGGTGCACGGTGACGTCGCGGCCCTCCATCGTGGAGGAGCCGTCGGGGTTGTGGCGCGTGGTGGGGGCGTCCGGCGCGGGGCGGACCTCCACGCCCGGTGTGGAGGTGGGGGAGGCTCCGGAGCCGTCGGAGCCGGTCTGGCGGATCGTGAGGTCGCCGTGGGAGACACCGCTCGTGCCGGTCTCGGGGTTGCGTTCCATGAGCGGTCCCGGGGTGGGGTGCTCGCCGCGGTGCGGCGTCCGCGTCTCCACGGTGTAGGTGCCGTCCGGCTGCCGGGTGAGGCTGGGCGCGGTGGACCCGGAGCCGGCGTCGGGGCCCTGACCGAGCGGGCCGGTGGTGTCGTAGGTGGTCGTCGTCCCGTCGCGGGAGACCGTGACCAGCGGATCGGCGCCACCGGACGTGGTGGGCGCGTGCGTGACGGTCGTCTCGGGCTGGAAGGGACGGTCGGTGCGCACGGAGGTGCCGGTGCCGTCGGCGTGCACGTGGCTGTTGCCGTTGCCGCGCGCGTCGAACCCGTCGGCGCGGGCCTCCACGGTGCCGTTCGGGGTCTCGACGCGCACGCTGCCGTCGGAGGCGATGACGGGCTGGCCGTCGGTGCCCTCGTTGACGTGCACCCGCTGGACGCCGTCGCTCCCGGTCTCGACGTGGTGGGCCTGGCCGTCGGGGGACAGGACGCTGCTCCCGTCCGGCCGCACCTGCACCTGTGGGCGGTCGGGCCCGCCGTCGACGACGGCGCCGTCGCCGGGGCGGCCGGTGACGTTGAGGCCCCGGTCGGAGACGGTGACCTCGCCGTCGGGCGACTGCGTCGCCTGGGTGGTCCCGTTCCGGTCGAACACGACGTCGCCGTCGCGCGGCGCGGTGACGCCCGCGCCGGACCCGGTGGTGGCGCCGACGGTCCCGTCCCGGGTCGCCTCCACCCGCCAGGAGGACCCGGCCGAGGGCGTCCCGTTGCCGACGGCGCCGTCGCCGTCCAGGGCGATCCGGCCGCCGGGGTGGGTGACGGTGACGTCGCCGGAGCCGACGTCGGTGTGCCATGCGCCGGAGGAGATGGTGGTGTCGCCGGCCCCCGAGGAGTGCGCCGTCTGCCCGTCGGGGGTCCGCCCGGTCACGCCGCCCGGCCCGGACTCGGTGGCGTAGCCGCCGCTCTCGGCGCGGACCCCGCCGTCGGCGGTGTGTGTGATCGTGAGCGCGTCGCCGTTGCCGTCCCGCGGGCCGCGTACCTGCACGTCACCGGGGGCGGTACCGCCGCGCGGCACCGTCACCGTCCAGCCGTCCGACGTGGTGACGCCGGTCCCGTCCGGGCCGAGCACGACCCGGGTGCCGTCGGAGGCGGTGTGCATCGGGGCGCCGGTCGCCGGGTCGGGCACCGGCCACGGCGGGGTCGCGTCCGGCGCGACGGACGGGGAGACGGCGACGACCTGCCCGCTGGAGTCGAACGTCCACTCCGTTCCGTCGGTCTCGCGGACGGTGAGCGTGCCGTCGTCGCGGACCGCGAAGCCGGGGTGGGAGACGGTTCCGTCGGGGCGCGCGGTCGTGTCGCCGAACGTGATGTCGCCCGAGGGGGAACGGGAGCCGGAGGAGCCGTAGGTGGCGGAGCCGTCGCCGTTCCAGCTCGCCGAGACCCCTCCCGACGAGGCGTGGCCGGCGCCGTCGCCCGACTGGGTGATCCGGACGGTGTCGGCGCTGTTGCCGACGAGCAGGTCGCCGGACCCGTTGGCGGTGACCACCGAGTCGCCGGAGCGGACGTCGACGGTCCCGTGGACCGGGTCGTGGCTGATCGACTCGGGCCCGCCGGAACCGCCGGGGTGGATCTGTGTGGGGGCGCCGCGGTCGGCCGGGACGTCCACGGTCGTGCCGTCGGGGCCCTCCAACCGGGTGCCGGTCTCGGTCCGGGTCGCGGTCGCCGGACCGGTGTCGGTGGTGACGCTGACCTGCTGCGCGCCGCTGTCGTAGGAGGGGCCGGCCGTGCCGTCGGAGGAGGTGACGGTCGTCGTGTGGCCGCCGTCGGGGGTGGTGGTCATGGTGACGGTGGAGTCGGGGGTGGTCACCGTGAGGGAGTCGGGCGTGGTGCGCACGTCCAGCGGCGGGGTTCCGGTGTCCCCGTCCGGGCGGACCTGGACGGTGCCGTTGCCCGGGAAGTCGACCTGGAGGTTCGTGCCGCCGCCGGAGGCGCCGTGACTGTAGTGGGCGGTCGGCGTCTCGCCGGCGGGGGTGGTGGAGCGGTCGAAGGAGAAGGAGCCGAAGTCGCCGGAGGAGGTGACGCCCCCGTCGATCGCGGTGGTGGTGGCCGTGGGCGGGGTCGTCGTCCCCTGGTCGGGGAGGGTGGTGGTCACCGACGTGGACGGGGCGGCGGAGTCGGGGGAGTGGACGACCGTGGGGCCGTCGTTCCCGATCGTGACCCGCGTGTCCGTCAGGTTCCCGGTGGAGTCGTAGGTGGACACCGTGGACAGGTCGTCGGGGGTGGTGGTGCTCACCTGCGGGCCGCCGGAACCGCCGCTGTCGGGCGTCGTCACCGAGGTCTGCGTGCCGTCACCGGAGGTGATGGTGCCGCTGCCGTTGGCGAACTCGCTGGTGAGGCCGTCGTAGTTGCCCGCGTTGGGCGAGTCGGTGGACATGTGCGGCGACAGGTCGTTGACGCCGAAGGCGGAGGGGATCGTGTCCCCACCGGTCAACGAGAAGCCGCCGGAGAGGGAGAAGTTGACGTGCTCCCGGTACACCGCCGCCCCGGCGCCGGGCGCGGTGGTCAGCAGCGTCTCCAGCGCGAGCTGGCCGAAGTCCTTGTTCTGCCCGGTCAGCGCGTTGACGGCCATGTTGGCGGCCAAGCCGACGCCGAAGTCCTGCGCTCCCTGGATGCCCAGATGCGTCACCGTGCTGGTGAGCGGGCTGCGCCAGGTCCCCGCCCGAACCGAGGAGTACCAGGCGCGCGAGCTGCCCAGCGAGCGGGCGACCGCGGTGCCGCCGGCGGCGGTGCGCACGGAGGCCGCGGCGCTGCGGATGCCCGCCCCGATGGTCCCGCTGCGGGTGAGCGCGGTGCTGGTGACGCTGGTGATCCCGCGCCCGGCCAGGCTCATCCCCCGGGCCAGCGCGAAGCCGGGGACCATCGACAGCAGGCCCAGGCCGAGCGTCAGCACGGTCTCCCAGTTCCAGCCGAACTTGCCGGACTCGATCAGCGAGGTGACGTCGAGCGCGAGCAGGAATCCGCCGAGGGCGACCGCCAGGATCACCCAGGCGCCGGGAAGCAGGATCATCAGCACGCCGGCGGTGATCGCGAGCGCGACCTTCACCCAGGGGTTGTCCTCGAACCAGTCGACGACCTTCTCCCAGGGGTTGCGCTCCTCGATCCCGGCGTCGGCCGCGTCCTCGAGGTTCCCGGCGATCTCCCTGACCGCTTCCTGGAACGTGGAGATCGCGTTCTCGGCGTTGGTCCGGTAGACGTCGAGCTGGGACTTGGCGTCCTCGTCCTCGGGGTCGGCCTTCCAGGCGTCGTAGTGGGGGGCGCCGTTGGTGATCGCCGTCTTGACGGCGTCCTGGACGGTTTCGAGCGCCGTGTAGTAGTCGCCGTAGGCGTCCCGGGCCTGCTCGTAGGAGGTGTAGGTCTTCTCCAGCATGCCCGGCAGCTCGCGCATGAGCTCCTTGAGGGCGTCCATGGCCTCGCCCTTGCCGGACTCCAGGTCGCCCCCGGACTTGCTCAGCTCGTAGGCGTCGTAGGCCGCCTGGTAGAGGCTGTCGTAGTAGTTCTTCAGCGCCGTGACGCGCTCGAGGTCCCACGGTGTGGGGTCGGAGGCCCGATCGATGACTTCCCAGCGAAGATCCCGGCCCAACACGACCCCCGTGACACTCGGACTGACGACACTCCACTTACCAGTACGGTCCTGGAGGGCGTTCGGTTCAGTCGGATATTTCTTTTTCGGTCCGAGAGTGAACCCGGGGAGGTCCGCGTCCGTACTCCCCTGTGTGGGCGGGTGCGCCGGCGATTCCACGACCGCGTGATGAGGCCCCGCCCGGCACGTCCGTCGGACGGGTACCGCCATGGCCAGGAGAGGGGATGCTCGTGTGCGCTGAGCGCCTGCGGAGAGGCGGCGTGCTGCTCGCGCTGGGGGGCGTCGTGGCGCTCGCGACGCCGGGGGCCGCGCTCGCCGCGCCGGTCGACCCGTCCGCCACCTCCTTGGACGCCGCGATCGCGCAGTGCCCGACGGTGAAGTACTACACCGTCCCCGACGGCTCGGTGGGACTGTTCCAGGTCGCCGCCGAGCAGCTGGACGAGTCCCTGCGCGCCCAGGAGATCTACGAGCTCAACGAGGGGCGGCAGCAGCCCGACGGCGGCGCGCTGGGGGCCGAGCGCACCCTCGCGGCGGGCTGGAAGCTGATCCTGCCCGACGACGCCTCGGGGCCCGGTGTCACCGAGGGCACCGATCCGCTGTGCGTCGCCGAGGCCGAACGCGAGGCGGCGGCCGCGGCCGCGGCGGCGGCGCAGTCCCCCTCTCCCTCCCCGTCGGTGTCGCCCTCTCCCAGCGCCTCGCCGAGCGCCCAGCCCTCCCCGTCGGTGTCGGCCTCCCCCGCGGCGGCCCAGGCCGACGACGAGGAGAGCGGGCTGGACCCGAAGCTGCTCGCCGCCGGCGCGGGCGTGCTGGTCCTGCTCACCGTCCTCGCGCTGTGGTGGCGTCCGATCTTCCGCACCCTGTGGTGGCCGTTCAAGAAGCTCGGGTCGCTCAACTGGCCCCGCCCCCGGCTCCCGGAGTTCCTGCGGGTGCGCATCGCCCGCAAGCGCCGGGCCGAGGTCACCGACCTCATGCTCCAGGACAAGGGGGCGCGGGTGCGTGCCGGGACGGCCGTCATCGAGGTGCAGAGCGCGCCGGCCGCGGTCCCGGCGCGCCCCCTCGCCGTGCTGGCCGGACGGGGGGATGACCTGCGGCTCGTCGTCCCCGCCGACTGCACGCCGCCCGCGGGGGCGTGGCGGGCCGGAACGGGCGAGGAGGCGACCCTCTGGCAGCGGGCGGCGGGGCGTTCGTCGTCGGCGGTGTCCTTCGCGACGGCCTCGCAGGTGATCGTCCGCCCCGCCCAGGCGATGCTCGTCGCGCTGGGGATGGAGGAGGACCGGCAGGTCTTCGTGGACTTCTCCCGGGCGAACGGCCCGGTCGCGATCGCCGGGCACCGCGCCACCGCGGCGGAGGCGGTCACCGTGATCGCCCAGGGACTGCGCGGCATCGGATGCACGGTCACCTGGGCCACGCCGGACCGGCCGTTGGACCGTCTGCTGCCCGAGCGACCGGAGGTGTCCGAGGGGGTGCGACGGGTGACCTCGAACGCGATGTGGGGCCCGGACGCGCCGTCGGAACTGCGCGAGGTGATCGCCGTCGCCCGGCCGCTGACGCCGGCCGAGCGTGACGCCCTCGCCGACACGCCGCCGGGGACCCTGGTGGTGGTGACGGGGGAGTCGGTCTACGCGCACTGGCAGTGGCGGGTCGACGAGACCGGCGTGCTCGACACGGGAGCGATCGGTCCGCGTCCCCTGCTGCGGCTCCCCGACCCCCAGTGACCCGGCGTGCTTCTCAGGAGCCGGCGGAGCCGATCCCCAGCGTCCGGCGCAGCATGCGCAGCCCATAGTGCAGGCGCGACTTGACCGTGCCGACCGGGATGCCGAGGATGCGCGCGGTGGTCTCCGTCGCGTAGTCCCTCAGGTAGACGTACTCGATCACGGTGCGGTGCTGCATCGACAGGGTCGCCAGCGCCTGGTGCACCGCCATCGTCTGAACGAGCGACGTCGTGGGGTCCCTGGTCGGGATCTCCTCCAGCGGGGCGTCGGCGACCTCCTGCGGCCGGGCCCGGCGGGAGCGGTCGGCGTCGATGACCAGGCGCCGGGCGACGGTGTAGAGCCAGGGCCTGATCTCCTGGGCGTCGCCGCGCAGGCCGTCCAGGCCGCGCCAGGCCTTGAGCAGGGTCTCTTGGGCGATGTCCTCGGCCGCGTGGCGGTTGCCGCCGTTGACCCGGACGACGAACTTCAGCAGCGCGTCGTAGTGCGCGTCGAACAGCTCTCGGAACCGGAAGTACTCGTCATCGGTGCTCGGGCGGACGTCGACCGCCCGGCGTTCGGCCGAACGGTCGCTGGAATCGGGGCAAGGGCCTTTTTCGGCGTTGTGCATGGGGTCTTCCCGGAGGCGGGCGGAGAGCGGCGCCTGGGCGTGGACAGGGCCGATGGCGCTCGTACCGGTACGAAGTTATCCGGCTACATCGTCCGTTTTATCCGCGCGGCTGTCCTCCGGGGATGAAGTGCCCCGGCTTTTCACCAAGTCGTAATGTCACTTAAAGTGACAAAACAAGGTTGAAGTGGCCTTATGTCGCTTCAGTGCATCCCGGTGCTCTCTCCCCGCCCCGGCGTCGGGCTCGGGCCGGAACCGGCCACGGGAGGGAAGACGAACCGCTGTCCGTCCTGCACCACGAGCGCGTACCCGTCGTCGGTGACGGCCTCCACGTAACCGGTGAGCCCGCCGCCGGAGATCTCCTTGTCCGCCGCGCCCAGGACGACCTGGGAGTCCTCCGCGGCGCCCCGCGCGTCCCCGTAGACGTGCCCGCCCAGCGCGAACGCCGGCGAGATCGACCGCTCGGTCTCGTCGTCGAAGGTCCACCGGATCCTGCCCGAGACCAGGTCCACCGCGATCATCGGCGTCGCCCCGCTGCCCTGGGGCAGCAGGAGCGTGTGCGTCACCGTGTCGTGGACGGTCCCCGGGACGAACGCGGGGCCGAAGTCCCCATCGGCCGGGTTCGCGCCCGGTTCCGTCAGCGACCACACGATCTCGCCGGAGTGCACGTCGTGCAGGGACAGGACCGAGGGATCCTCGTCGCTGCCCCAGCGCACCAGCACGGTCGTGCGCGGGGGCGGCTCCTCGCCCTCGGTGGGCGTCGCCTCCGCCTCGGAGGCGCTGCCGGGCGCAGAGGCGTCCCCCTCGGGGAGGGGGAGGTCGTAGAAGCCGACGAACTCGGGGAGGGGGCGGGGGAAGGCGCTGGCGCCGGCGATCTGCGGGTCGGTTCCCGAGGCCCGCCACAGGAGGGCGCCGCCGTCGTCGAGGTCGCGCGCCTGCACCTGCCCCGTCCCGTCGTCCAGGAACACCACGTTCCCGTGGGCGGCCACCGGGACGCCGGTGTCCTCGGCGTCGGCCTCCTCCGGTTCCTCCTCGGTCGACGAGCCGGGTGTTTCCTCCGGATCCGCCGGCGGCTCGAACACGAACTCCCACACCGTCGACCCGTCCAGGTCGAGGAGCGAGAACCGGCCGTGGGGGTCGTCGCTGCTCCAGCCCTCGGGACGGCGCACCACCCAGCCGTTCAGATAGCTCTCGCGCGGGTCCGATCCGCTCCACACCCGGGCGCCGGAGTCGTCCACCACCCCCGTCACCGTCCGCCCGTCCCGTCGCGCGCTGACCTCGAAGACGTCATCGCCCTCGCGGTCGGTCGTGAAGCGCTCCACGCGCTGCTCGCCCTCCCACAGCGCCGTGCCGTCAAGGGCGTCTTGGAGGACGTGGTGCTCCTCGCTGTTGGAGCTGATCAGGAAGGACCCGCCGACCCCCTGGAAGCGGACCCCCATGGGGTCGTCCAGGATGTCGGGGCCGTCGGAGCCGGGGCCGTGCAGGACGCGGACGGGGCTGGGGCCAAGGCCGGGCGGCGCCGCGCCCGTGTAGCTCGTGGGCACGGCGCTGGGTGAGCCCGCCGGCTCCGGTGGCGGCTCGTCCGTGCAGGCCACCGCGGTGAACAGCAGCACGAGGCCGGTGACCGGCGCCAGGGGGGTCCGCCGCCAAGTGCGCATGGACCGGCTCTCCCTCGGACGACTACGTGTAGGGAGATCCTAAAACGGGTGGCGGCCCGTGAACACGCCTCCTTACCGGATCGTCACCGGACGTGGTGGACGGGGGCGCCGGAACGGGGCGGGTGGGCGGAGAGGAAGTCCTCCAGTTCCCGCCGGTGGGGGGAGGTCGCCGGTCCCCGCCGGGTCACCGCGATCGCGGCGGCGGCGTTGGCCCGCAGCGCCGCCTCCACCGGGGACAGGCCATCGTGCAGGCCGGCCAGGAACACGCCGACGTGGGCGTCCCCCGCGCCGATGGTGTCGACGGCCTCGACCGGGAAGGAGGGCACCCGCACCGGCGGGCCGCCGGCCCGGCCCACCACGCACCCCCGGGCCGCGTCGCGCACCACGACCGTCCCCTCCGCCCGGATCCGCCCGGCCAGCGCCTCGGCCGCGGCCTCAGGGGTCTGCGCCCCGGTCACCTGCCCGGCCTCGCGGGCGTTGAGGCTGAGCACGTCGGTGCGGCGCAGGACACGCTCCAGCAGGTCGGGGGCGATCGACGCCACGACCGGCGCCGGGTCCACGACCAGGCGGACCCCGGGGCCGAGTCCGCCGATCCAGTGGTCCAGCTCGGCCACGTGGGGGCCGGCCATCAGCCCGTAGCCGACCACGTAGACGTGGTCGCCCGGCGCCGGTGAGATCCGGGCCAGCGCCTGGGCGTCGAGCACCATCTCGGCGCCCAGGCGGGTGACGAAGGTCCGTTCGCCCCGCGCGTCCACCAGGGCCACGCACAAACCGGTGTCCTGACCGGGGACCGGGGGGTGCAGGATCCCGATCCCCTCCGCGGCCAGCGCCGCGCGCACCAGGTCGCCGCGGTCCCCGGTCCCGTGGGCGCCGGCGTAGAGCACCGGCATCCCGGCCCGCGCCGCGGCCGACATCACGTTGAACCCGCCGCCCGGCGTCGTCACGGCCGAGGTGGCGAAGGCGTCGCCACCCGGTGGCGGGAGCTCCGGCACCGTCATGACCAGATCGGCGATCACCGCGCCGCAGTGCACGAGTCGTCCCATGTCACCTCCCTGTCCTCCCGATCATCCCGCCTTCGAGGCGCCGCCCGGGACAGGCGGGGGGCGGAGGCTAGGCTCGGGCCATGTCCATCACCGATCTGGAACTGCGCACCCTCGAGGGCGAGCCGACCTCGCTGCCCAGCGGACGGTTGCTGCTGATCGTCAACGTCGCCTCCAAGTGCGGGCTCACCCCGCAGTACGAGGGGCTCGAACGGCTCCACGAACGCTACGCCGACCGGGGCTTCTCCGTGGTGGGGGTCCCCTGCGACCAGTTCATGGGGCAGGAGCCCGGCAGCCCCGAGGAGATCCGGGAGTTCTGCTCGCTCACCTACGGCGTCACCTTCCCGATGCTGGAGAAGAGCGAGGTCAACGGCCCGGGCCGGATCCCCCTGTACGACGTCTTGACCGCGACCCCCGACGCCGAGGGGCAGGCCGGGGACGTACAGTGGAACTTCGAGAAGTTCCTCGTCGCGCCGGACGGGAGGGTGCTCGCCCGGTTCCGGCCGGGAACCGAACCCGAGGATCCGGCCGTCGTCGGCGCGATCGAGGCCAACCTGCCCTCCTGAACGGCGTGCTCCCGCGGGGCCGCTCAGTCCGCGCGGGAGCGGGGTCAGGGCTCGACCTCGACCACGGTCGTGCCCTGCACCTCGCACAGGGCCTCTCCGGCCGACGTCTCCGCCAGCCACGCCTCGAACTCCGCGAGTTCGGTTTCGGGGAGCGCCACGTCGATCTGGACGTCGGTGCCGTAGTGGACGTCGAGCACCGTGTGGCGCGACGCGCGCAGCTCGCTCTCCAGCCGGCCGGCCCGAAGATAGTCGGCGACCACCGCGACGACCAGCAGGGTGCGCCGCTCCAGCACGCCGAGGGCGTCCACCGCGGCGGAGACGGAGTTGCCGTAGGCGCGGATCAGACCGCCGGCGCCCAGTTTGATCCCGCCGAAGTAGCGGGTCACGACGGCGACGGTGTCGGTGAGCTCCCGGTGCCGCAGCACCTCCAGCATCGGCACGCCGGCGGTCCCGGAGGGTTCGCCGTCGTCGCTGGAGCGCTGGATGCGGCCGTCGGGTCCGATCACGTAGGCGGTGCAGTTGTGGTTGGCGTTCCAGTGCAGCTTGCGCCGTTCGGCGATGAACGCCCGCGCCTCGTCCTCGTCGCCCACCCGCGCCAGCGCGCAGATGAAGCGGGACTTGCGGATGTCGAGTTCGTGCTCGCCGCCGCGTCGAATCGTTCTCATGACCGTTTCGATCGTACGCGCCGCTCCACCACGGGCGGCACGGGCGCCCTGGGGCCATCGCGGTCTTCCCCGAGGTGCCAGAGGGCGTCGCCCCTCTCCGTGGCCCCGGTGGTCTCCGCCTGCGTGGCGATCTCGGTAATCGGGCATCCCGAGGCTCCGGGCCGGACCGCGACCGGGACGGGGCCGGTCATGCCCGGACGTCGCGTCGGATGACAACGGAGGAGGAGCCCCACCCGGCCCCACACACCTCCCCTCCGCCGGGCGCCCCGCGGACACTCTCCGACGGTACGGCAGTCCTGCTGCGATGGGACTCTGGGGCGTACAGCATGTTCGGAGAGTGACTGCTCTTTGGGCGTGCTCTATGTCGGTGGCTGTTTCCTTCCATTGCCGAGAACGCACTGTTGCTGCGATTCCGGCCGGTCTCGTGAAGTAGTTTCGAGCCGGCTCCTAACGGCGCACTCGTACTTCGGGACAGTCCGGACAAGTCTCGCTGCGTCTCGGATGCCGGTGCCGCTGTGAATACGTCCCCGAGATCGTTGCGTACGCGGTTGTCGAGCGGTTGAAGTAGTACGGTCGAGCTTCGCGGCCCGGTGGTCTCAATGCTTCTATGGGTGAACGAAGGATGGGCCGTTCTCCTGTCGATCAATTCTGAAAGAGGTGGCGCATTAAGAGTGTCGCGAGAAAGAGCGAGAGGGGCAAGATGAGTGAGAGAAGTCTGATGGTCTTCTTCGAGTGGATCGCTAGTGAGAGTCTGCGGATTCCTTCGAGGGGGAGCCAGAAGATCATCCCATAGAGTAGAGATGCCCAAAATCCGACGTCGGCTGTCAGGAGGTAGGTGAAGAGCGTGCCGTACGCTACTCCGACGAGAAGAGTTGCGACCGGGGGTAGTAGGTCGTTCTCGGTGCCCCTGTGGAGCAGGCCGATCAAGAAGAGAGGTAGAGACAGGGTGGCGTAGCCTGAAAGCAGGGCGATCGAATAATGGAGAACCGTGAGCTTATGGGTGTCGTCAACGCTGTTGAGTAAGGTCAAGGCGATCGTGATCGTCGAGGCGACCCCTCCCGTGGATGTGCACTGTAATGCGAAGAAAAGTGCACCACTCGGTTCTTTTCCGTCTCTCATCTTGACCCTCTTTCGTCCGCCTGGGTTTTTTCGGGATTCCGTTTCCTGTTTGAAAAGGGTGGATCCGACCGAGAAGTCCTTTTGTGTGGAGCTGGAAGGGGGTGGCTGCTTATGGGTTTCCTGACCTCGAATCCTTCAGGCGGGAGTCCCGTTCTTTTCCGAGGAAGGATGGGGGGTCAAGGTTGCGGTTCCGGGGGTCTCTGGCCTTGACTTCGCCGGGGCCTCTCGTGCATGCTCCCACGTATTTGTCTGTTTAGCCCTTGCTGTAGCTGGACCTGTTCCAACCGGGATCTGTTTACTCCTCCTCTAATTCGTCCAAGAGGCTTCACTGTCCGGTCTGGGGACAGGGCGGCAGCCTGCGACTCTCCGAACAGAAGAGTCATCTCCTCTGCTGTGTCCGAGCCGCTGAACAGGTTCCCACTCCCGGCGCCTTCGACATAGACCACATCGGTTTCGTCAATGAAGGAGAGAATCGTGAAAGGCCCAGATGGTCCCGGATGGCGTCTCACGCCGAGGCCGGCAGGCGCTACCTGGAGTTCGACGCGGCCGGAATCCACTGGCTCAAGAAGTTTTCCGACCTGCCCGGACAGGATATCTGGATCATTGGCAAGCCGCCTGATCGCGGCCTCGGGAATGATCGCCCAGATGACGGGGTCTGTGCCTCTTCCAGCTCTTCTTTTCACTGCATGCGGCTCTCTACGAGCCGGGTGACCTTGTCTTCCGAGGCAAGGACGCTGCCGGCACGGAAGGTCGCGCGAGCGTACTCCTCGGTCGGAAGAGGACAGGAATCAGGAGAGGGCGGTAGTCCCGCATGACGGTTGCCAAGGGGACGGCCTGGAAGAAATTGCCCGCATACTCCGGATAACTGGCCCGGCTCGCGCCCTCACACAGGGCCAACATGCGGCCGTTCGCCTCAAGGGCCTCATCCAGCCTGGCCGAGGTGGGTACGCAGAGCTCGTTCATAGGGGCCGATGGATGCGCCTCTCAAGTTCGAGAGCCACCCCTGTGAAAGCTTCCATCACTTCCGGAACGCGCTCGGCGAATGGATGGTGGCGCCTTCTGACACCCCGGAGAAGTGCGCGGATGAGATAGCTCGGCTTTTGGCGACGCCTGTGCTTCGGGCTACGAGGTGGACATGAAAGCCATCTCGGTTCCTGCTTCCCCGGTCCCCATCACCGGAGATGACCCGAGCACGCGGAATGGTGCCAGGAGCCAGCAGGCCCGCTCTGACATCGCACCCGTACTGAGCTTTCCACCGTTACATGAGAACGGTCCCGGCAGGTGCGCCGACACCTGTCACGGGACCTGACCCTCCAACCTGCTGTACCCAGGAAGAAGAGCTGTGCGCGACCTTAGCGCTGCGTGTCCGCGTTCGCGGTCATGCTGCTGGCACTCATATACCCCGATGTCGCTCCCAAGGTCCTCAGACTCCTTTGAAGCGGCGGTGCGTTCGAGGTCCCTGGGGTCTCGGTCCCTCCGCCACCGTCCGAGGGTGTTGTCCGTTCGGAACCGAGGAGGCGCCGGATGCGTCCCTGCTCCCGCTCCGATGCCAGGCCCTACGTCTTCGGTTCTTCCCGATGGTGGGAGGCGCGCGCGGCGCCGGCAAGGGGGCGCCGGTGTCCGTCCTCGACGAACGTCCCTATCGGCGCTACGTCCTGGAGCCTCCGAAGAACACGGGAGACCCCGACAGGTGAGACCGGCGGGATCTTCTCCGGATGGGTGCGGTCACGGGCCGTCCGGTCCGGCGGTCCACGGTGGCGCCCATCTCGGCCGGTGCCACCGAAAGGGGGCCGGAAACGGGACGGGCGCCCGCGCGGAGGGGGTGCGCGGGCGCCCGTGGGGGGAGGTGGCCGATGGCCGGGAGGAGCCGTCAGCCGGAGACGCCGGCCCCGGTACGCCCCTCCTGCGCGGGAGCGGTGTCACCGTCGGCGGCGGTGGACGGGGCGTCCGCCGCGGGCGAGGCCGCCGGGGCGGGTGTGGCGGTGTCCGCCCCGACCGTCGCCTGCTCCGCGAACTCCCTGTCCTCGGCCGCCATCAGGGCGTCGACGTTGACGTCGCGGGGGTTGTCCAGGACGTAGGACAGCCGTTCGCGGTCGAGATCGCCGGTCCAACGGGCGATGACCAGCGAGCCCACGCCGTTGCCGATGAGGTTGGTCAGCGAGCGCGCCTCGGACATGAAGCGGTCGATGCCGACGATGAGCGCGATGCCCGCCAGCGGGATGATGTCGTCGAACGCGGCCAGCGACGCCGCCAGGGTGACCAGGCCCGCGCCGGACACGCCGGCCGCGCCCTTGCTGGACAGCAGCATGAAGGCGAGCAGGCCGAGCTGCTGCCAGACGGAGACGTCCGAACCGGTGGCCTGGGCGATGAAGATCGCGCCCATGGTCAGGTAGATCGCGGTGCCGTCGAGGTTGAAGGAGTAGCCGGTGGGGACGGTCAGGCCGACGACGGACTTCTTCGCCCCCGCGGCCTCCAGCTTCGTCATCAGCCGCGGCAGCACCGACTCGCTGGAGGAGGTTCCCAGCACGATGAGCAGCTCGTCGCGGATGTAGCGCAGGAACTTGAGCAGGCTGAACCCGGCGAGACGGCAGACCGCGCCGAGGATCACGAAGATGAAGAGCAGGCAGGTGACGTAGAAGCTGAGCATGAAGAACGCGAGGTTGCCCAGCACCTCGCCACCGTACTCGCCGATGGTGTAGGCCATGCCGCCGAAGGCGCCGATCGGGGCGGCCCACATCACGATCTTGATGACACCGAACATGATCTTGGCGCAGGTGTCCAGACCGCGGATGGCGCCCTTGCCGCGCTCGCCGATCATCGTCAGCGCGCAGGCCACGAGGATGGCGAGGACGAGCACCTGGATGAGCTGGCCGTCGACGAAGGCGGAGAAGAAGGACTCCGGCACCAGGTGGAGGACGAACCCGGTGAAGCCCTCGGAGCCGGCGTCACCGGCCTTGGCGATGGTCTCGGCGGCGTCGGCCTCGTCGAAGGACAGGTTGAGGCCCACGCCCGGGCGGAACAGGTTGATGGTGATCAGGCCGATGCCCAGCGCCACCACGGTCATGGCGATGAAGTAGGTCAGGGTCCGCAGCGCCAGACCACCCGCCTTGGCGAGGTCGCCCAGGTTGGCGATACCGACGACGACGGTGCAGAAGATCGTCGGCGCGATGACGACCTTGACCAGCTTGACGAACAGATCGGCCAGCCACTTCAGCCCTGCCGCCTGTTCCGGGAAGGCCAGGCCCATCGCGATGCCCAGGGCGATCGCGACCACGACCCAGAAGTAGAGCTGCTGGTACAGGCGCTTGCGGCCGGCCGGCCGCGTGTCCTTGGCGGTGTCCGGAGCGGTCGCGGAACCGCCGTCTCCGGTCGCGGAGGCTCGTCCGAAGGCGGGCACTCTGGTCCTCCTTTGTTACTGCGGGGTTGTGCGGGGCATCACGTGATGCTCTTCACCAAGGCATGAAACGGACAAGCCACACGGGCGAAACTTCAGGTTCATCTGACATTTCGGCACTCTGTGCCACGCCTGGTCACCGAGCGTCCACGCCGCCGGTCTTCCGGGAGGCGACGCCATAGGCTGCGTCCATGGCCCTCCGTCCGTCCGTGTCCCGCCGCACCGTCCTTCTCGGCGGGCTCCTGGCCTTCGCGGGGTGTTCGGGAGAGGAACCGCCCTCCCTGCCCGAGCTCGTCGTGGCGACCGGGCCGCCGGGCGCGGTGTTCCGTGAGATCGGGGCCGCCCTGGCGGGGGTGCTCGCCGACCGCCTGCCGGACACCCGGGTCGAGACGGTCGAGACGGCCGCGTCGGCGGAGAACCTGCGGCTCCTGGCCGAGGGGGCGGTGCACGTGGCCTTCACCAGCCTGGACGCCGCGGTCGGCCACGGCGGGCGGCCCTCGGAGCGGTTGCGCGCCCTGGGCCGCGTCTACGACAGCCACCTGCACCTCGTCGTCCCCGCCGGCTCCGACGTCGAGGAGCTCGCCGACCTCGCCGGGCGCCGGGTCTCCTACGGGGCGCGCGACTCCGGTACGGAGTTCACCGTGGAGCGGCTCGCCGAGTTGACGGGGTTGGACGTCGACGATGTGCGACTGGACCAGGCGTCGTCGGCGCGGGCGTTGACCTCCGGGGAGATCGACGCCCTGTTCTCCCTCACGGGCATCCCCACGCCGGCGGTCTTCGAGCTGGCCTCCCAGGGGGACGTCCGTTTCGTCCCCCTCCGTGAGGAGGCCGACCTCCTCGCCGACGCCTACCCCGGCCCCTACATCCCGGCGACGATCCCGGCCACCATCTATCCCGGCATCCCGGCCTGTGACACGGTGGCGGTCCCCAACCTGCTGGTGGTCGGCGAGGAGCTGTCCGACGAGGTGGCGCGGATCGTCACCGAGACGGTTTTCACCCAGGCCAGGACCATCGCCGCCGACCGTCCCGAGGCCACCCACATCAACGTCCGCACCGGTATCGCCACGGGGCCCGTCCCCCTGCACCCCGGCGCGCGCGCCTGGTTCCGCGAGCAGAAGGCGTGATCCGGCGGCCGTCCCCGGCTGTTTCTGTAGGGTCGGACCATGCCGACACCCGACTTCGTCCTCGCGATGCGTGAGCATGTGGGCCACGCCCTCCTGCCCCTGGTGGGGGTGACGGCGGTGGTCTTCGACGAGCAGCGCCGCCTCCTGCTGCACCGACGCTCCGACGACGGGACGTGGGCGACCCCCGGCGGCATCCTGGAGCCGGGCGAACAGCCGGCGGCGGGGCTGGTGCGCGAGGTGTACGAGGAGACGGGGCTGCGGGTGCTCCCCGAACGGATCGTCAGCGTGGTCACCGAGGAACCGTTCGCCTACCCCAACGGAGACCGGGTGCAGTTCCTCGACATCGCGTTCCGCTGCCGCCCGATCGAGGGCGTCGCCCGGCCGGCCGACGACGAGTCGCTGGAGGTGCGCTGGTTCCCCCTGGACGGGCTGCCGCCCATGGGCGCGGCGATCCTGCGCCGGATCGGCCACGCCGTGCAGGAGGGGGAGGCGTGGTTCGTGCCGCCGCCCCCGTCCGCGGCGTGACCCGGCGGCCGGGGCGCCGGCGCGGCGCCGTCCGGTTCGAGGTCTCCGCAGGTCAGGAGGGTTCGTGCGGCGACTGGGCGGCTGAGGCGTCGGGAAGGCGCAGGACCACCTCCAGGCCGTAACCGTCGCCACGCGGCCGGGGCAGGCCGGGTTCGAGGAGGAGCTCCCCACCGGCTTCCGCGACCAGTTCCGCGCAGATCGCCAGCCCCAGGCCCGTCCCGACGGTGTTCTGGTGTTTGGGCGCGCGCCAGAAGCGCCGGAACGCGCTGTCCCGCTCCTCGGGGGACAGGCCGACGCCGTCATCGCTGATGCGCAGCTCGACCATGTCCCCGGAGCGGGCGCGCAGTACCACCCGGGTCCCACCGGACAGCCGTGTCGCGTTGCTCATCAGTTCGTCCAGCACGCTGCCCAGGCCGCCGGGCGGTTCGAGCAGACGCAACCCGCGTGGGACGTGGGTCTCGATGTCGATGCCGCGCTCGCCGGCCAGCGCCCGCCAGCGTTGCAGGCGCGTGTCCAGCACGTTGTCCAGGTCGATGGGGCGGGCGGTCCCGAAGCTCTCCAACCGGGTCGCCGCGAGCAGGGAGTTGAGCATCCGGTTCATCGCCTTGGCCTCCTCCACCGCGTCCTCGTGGGCCTGTCGGGCCTCGGGGCCGGACAGGTGGGGGGCCAGGTTCTCCACGGCCAGGCGCAGGCTCGCCAGGGGGTTGCGCAGCTGGTGGGAGGCGTCGGAGACGAACGCCCGTTGCCGGTGCAGCGCGCGTTCCACGACGTCGACCATGGCGTTGAAGGAGGCGGCGAGGCGCCGCAGCTCGGGTGGACCGCCCACCTCGTCGGCGCGCACGCTCAGGTCGCCGTCGGCGATCTTGGACGCGGCGGAGTCGAGTTGGCGGACCGGCAACAGGACCCACCGTGACACCGGCCAGGTGATCGCGGCGAGTACCGACAGCGGGATCAGGCACAGCAGCGCGAGCACCCCCCAGTCGGCGAGGACGCGGTCGCGCATCGCGTCGGTCGGGGAGACGAGGAGGAGGACCCCGACCACCTCGCTGTCGCGGCCGACGGGTTCGGCGAGGATGAGAGGGGCGTCGCGCCACGGCCACACCGCGGTCGGGGGTTCGGGGCGGAATCCGGCGATCGCGTCGTCCAGCACCTCCCGTGTCGCGGGGTCGGCGATCGCCTGCGCCGCCTCGTGGCCGGGGCCCGAGGCGATGAGGAGCGAACCCGAGGGGTCCAGCAGCGCCACCGAGATGCCGTACAGCTCCTCATAGCCCTCGAGCTCCGTGCGCAGCGCCTCCGTGCGACCGGTGCGCAGCGCGTTGTCGGCGAGCGAGGCGAACCGCCCGATGTCGTTGAGCCGGTCGACGTAGAGCTCCTGGGTCTCGCGCTGGGCCATGAGGGTGCCCAGCGGGCCCGCGAGGGCGGCGACGAGGACGAAGGACAGGGGAAGCAGGAGCGCGATGAGCCGGCGGAGCACGGGTCAGGCCGGTTCCGTGTCGGGGACCAGCCGGTAGCCGACCCCGCGGGCGGTGCGGATGCGCACCGCGTCGCCGAGTTTTGCGCGCAGCGCCGCGATGTGGGTGTCGAGCGTCCGCGAGGAGGTCTCCCAGGTGGCCCCCCACACCTGGTCGAGGATGACGTCGCGGGAGACGACGGCCGGCGAGCGTGTGACGAGCAGGGCGAGCAGGTCGAACTCCTTGCGGGTGAGGGTGAGCGGCTCACCGGCCAGTTCGGCCTCGCGCGCGCCGACGTCGATCGTCAGCGCCCCGGCGCGCAGCGGTGGGGTGTCGGTGTGGCGGGCCCGGGCCCGCGCGGCGCGGGTGCGGCGCAGCACCGCGTCGATGCGGGCGAGCAGTTCGGCGATGCCGAACGGTTTCACCACGTAGTCGTCGGCGCCGGCGCGCAGCCCGCGGACACGTTCGTGCTCTTCGGCCCGGGCGGTGACCGCGATGATGGCGGTCTCGGGCCTGTCGCGTAACCGGCGCAGGACCTCGAAGCCGTCGGCGTCGGGCAGGCCGAGGTCGAGCAGCACGACGTCCACCGCCGGCGCGTGCAGTGCGGCGGCGGCGGTGGAGACCCGATGAACGTCGTAGGAGGCGTGGCGCAGCGCGGTGACCAGGCCCCGCGCGACGCGGTCGTCGTCCTCGACCACGAGGATGCGCATCATCGGACATGGTAGAACGCCGGGACACCGGGCCGTCCGCGCCGAGGAGGGGGTGGGCGCCCCCGGCCGGCCGCACACGCGCTCATAGTCGGTTGTTCGCTGGAAGACCGGCATCGTGTGCATCGATCTCCGCCGCGGCGGGAACACGCCGCCACGTGCGCGGATACGCCGTCGCGTCGTCCGGACGGCTCGTCCCTCCGGTGTTCCCCGCGTCCCCGACCACCCGCCACGGCCGACGCGGCACCGAGAAGGTGGGGGCGAAAGAGGCGGGGGCGTCTTCGGCGGCGGAGCGGACGCGGGAGGAGATCGGACGTGTCGGCGCGGCCGGCGATGCCCGGGCGGACGCCGGTGCCGTAGGGGAGGGTCTCCAAAGGACGGGCCGATCGAGGTGGACGTCACCGGAGATCGGGGCGGCGGTGCCTCGACCGGCGCGCCGCCGGTCGTGGGGGCCGCGGGAGCGGGTGCGCCGTCGATGACCGCTCCACGCCGCCGGATCGACGGCCCCGGGAAACGTCGTCCTTCGCGCCCCGGTGCCCAGCTCCGTGGCGCTGTCCGGTGGCCGAGAAGGCGATCGGCCGGGCGGCACCGCGTCGGTCACCGGAATTCGCGCCGGGCGGTCTGAAGGGCGGGACCCTCGCCCGAGGATCCCGCCGTCCTACGTGGCGCTGCTCAGCTCCACAGACGTCGCATCGTCCAGTGGTTGGTGGCGACGTCGAGGCTGATGTCGGCGATGTTGGCCTGACCGTGGTCGGATTCGGCCGCGACCCGAACGAGGCGGACATCGGAGCCGGGACGGGCGGTGGGCCCGTTTCCCTGGGAGTCGCCGTTCCAGGTGCCGATGACCCGGCGTACCCGGTACATGTGGCCCCGCCACGCGAAGAGGGCGGGGTGCCCGCCGGTGGTCGATCTGACGTCGATCCGTTCGTTGTAGAGACTCACGCGCGCATCCTATCGAACAAGTGTTCGCCTGAGGGGGGCTCGTGAACTTCGGATCGACCCCTCTCACCCTAGGACCGTCGGGCTCCACTGTGGGTCAGGTGGGCGGTGTCGATTTCGCCCCCGGTCGGCTGACGTGCGGAAACGGCGGAAAATCCATCCCCGGACGCGAGGCCGGGCGTGTCGCGCCGAGCGGGCGGCGCGGCAACCGACCGGGCGGTATGCCAGGTGGACTATCCTGGAGGACGGCGAGGCGGGCCGTTCGGCCCGTCCGGACCGGTCGATCAGCTGGGAGTGGGACATGACGGGGACGGCGGGGCAGGACCGGGCTGAGCGGCGTTCCTCCCTTTCCGTACCCGACCGGCTGCTGTCGGTCGCGACCCGCCTGTTCGCCGAACGCGGGTTCGAGCGCACCTCGGTGCAGGAACTGGTCGACGCCGCGGGCGTCACCAAGGGCGCGATGTACCACTACTTCTCGTCCAAGGACGACCTGCTCTACGCGATCTACCAGCGCGTCCTGGCGATGCAGACGCGCCGGTTGAACGAGTTCGCCCAGGCCGGGGGGCCGGTCGAGGAGAGGCTGCGCGCGGCGGCGGCCGACGTCGTCCACACCACCGTGGACAACCTCGACGACACCGTCATCTTCTTCCGCTCGCTGCACATGCTCTCCCCCGACCGGCAAAGCGCCGTGCGCAAGGAACGCCGCCGCTACCACGAGTGCTTCCGCGCGATGATCGAGGAGGGCGCGCGCGCCGGGGTCTTCCGCTCCGACGTGCCGGCCGACATCGTCGTCACCCAGTACTTCGGCGCCGTCCACCACCTGGGCATGTGGTACCGGCCCGAAGGTCAACTGGGCGGAGCCGAGATCGGCGCCTACTACGCCGATCTGCTCCTGGCCAGCCTGCGCCCGTAGCGGCGGCGGGCGCCCCCGCTCCTAGCGGAACAGGCGCCCGGGACGGGAGCGGTCGCGCACCGCCGCCATGCGGCGGACCAGCGGGGGACGCCGGGACAGCATGTTGTGCAGGAGCGGGAAGACGCCGCGCTCGGTGCGGGCCCGCCCCGCCATCTCCCCCAGGTTCACCATCGGGTACAGGTACTTGCCGCCGGCCAGGATGCGGATGCCGTGGGAGCCTTCGGGGCAGTGCGCGCAGGCGTGGTCGTCGGCGGTGTACTCCATGGCCCGCCACAGGGCCGTGCCGAGGAGGGGGACGGCCAGGGCGCCGGCCGCGGCGGCGCGCCGCCAGGGCGCGGCGTGCCCGGCGGCGAAGTGGCCGAGCTCGTGGGCGAGTAGGAAGCGCAGGGCGTCGGGATCGCGCAGCCGGCCGCCGACCTCGAACAGGTCGCCCGGCACGACCACCCAGCGGCCCCCGCCGGCTCCCCGCGCGCAGGCGCCCGGGGCGGCGCCGGCCACGACGTAGGCGTCGGGAACGCGGTTCAGTCCCATGTCCACGGCCAGCTCGCGGACCATCCGGTGGGCCTTGGGGAACTGCGTGGGGGAGACCTTCACCCCGCGGGCGCGCCTGCCGGCGTCGCGGACGCCGCGCGCGACCCAGCCGGCGAGCAGGAGGGCTGCCGCGCCGAGCGTGACGCGGTGCAGGGCCCCTGACGTCCACAGGCTGTGGACAAGGGGGGTGACGGCGCCGGCCAGGATGGTCAGGCAGGCGACGAGAAGGGGGTTCTCCCACGGGTGGCGTCCGGGGCGTTCCTCGAAGGAGGTCGGCGAGCGCCCGGCCGGGCCCACCGGGAGATGGGGCCGGTACAGCGCTCCCGGGGGACGGCCCTGGGGGAACACGGCGGGCTCGCCCGGCCGGCCATAGGGGAAACGCGCGGAGTCGCCCTCGCCTCCGGCGATTCTCGCGTGGGTCATACGACGCTCCCTCCCGGCCGTCCAGAACAATGGGGTGGACGACGTACGTCAACTACGTCAAGTAATGGAATATTACTTTCCGTGGTAACGGGGGGACCTGAACCATCCGAGCGTGTCTCGCGTCAGGGCCGGCCCGCGGAAAACCCGTTGCGCGCCGGCGCGGATCCGGCTTCACTGGGCAGGACGCGCGCCCGCCCGGGCGCGCCGCCCGAACACGGTGAGAGGTGACTTATGGCCCGGATCGCTGCGAGCCGGCCTTGCGTCCCGCAGGGGCCCGCCCCACGCTGATCCACGGTCCTTCCAGGTCACACGGAGCAGGGCACGGCCCCGTGGGAAGCGCGAGCAGGCTCGACAGCGTCGCGTTCCCACACTTCTCGCCCGGAGCGAAAAACCGTGTCCCGACACCACCACCGCAGCCGTACCCGGCAGCGAGCCGAATCGTTCCGTTGCGCCAACTGCCGCCTCGACGTCCCCATGGACGCGCCCGGCACCGCGCACCGGAACCACTGCCCCAACTGCCTGTGGAGCAGGCATCTCGACGACCGCGTTCCCGGTGATCGCGCGTCGCAGTGCCACGCCCGGATGGAACCCCTCTCCATCGCCGTACGCGGCGACGGCGAATGGGTGATCATCCACCGCTGCACCGGTTGCGACGTGTTGAGCGGCAACCGCGCGGCGGGTGACGACAATCCGTTGTCGCTCATCCGCATCGCGGTGCGTCCGCTGGCGCGTCCGCCGTTCCCGTTGGAGCATCTCGCCGCGCTGTGAGCGCGGCCCGGCCGGGGCGGGTCCGCCCGCCCCGGCCGCTCACCCTCTGCCCCGCCGCTGCAGTTCCGCCGCGATCACGTCGAGGAAGGCGGTCACCTCGTCCGCGTCGTAGCCCGGGCGCATCCGCACCACGCTGAACCGGGCCGCCCGCACCTCCGCGGCCGTGAGCAGGCGGGGGTCCCGGTGCTCTGCCAGCAACGCCTCGAACGTCATCTCGACGCGATCCAGGAAGTCGTCCACTTCCAGCTCGTCGTACCCCGAACGCAGCCAGGTGGTGGTGAAGCGCTTGGCGCGCACGTCCTCGGGGCGCAGCCCGGCCTCCGGTGCCCTCCGGTCGGGACGCCGGAACGCCTCGGGGGCGCGTTCCTCCGCCGAGCGGAGTTCGGCCACAACGGCGTCGAGGAAGCCGTCCACCTCGTGCATGTCGTAACCGGAGGTCAACCGGGTGACGCGGAACAGCCAGCGTTCGACGTCACGGGCGGTCACGGGGTCGGGCGCGGCCGGACCGCCTCGCGCCGCCGCCAACGTGGCCGCGGCCCGCTCCAGCAACGAGCCGACGTCCTCGGGGACGTACCCGGGGCGCAGCCGGGTCCTGGGGAAGCGCCGATCACGGACCTCCTCGGGCGTCAGTGGCATGCTTCACATTCTGCCGAGCCTCGGGATGAGCGGGGAGAGGCGCGCCCAAGCCGCCGGAGGTGGAACGGACCGGGGAGGATCGGGACCGACCTCCCTTCCCTGGAGGCCGGTCGGTGGCCGCGGTGGCGGCGCGTCCCCGGCTTCGGGGCGCGGCCGACCAGGCCCTTTACAGCGGGGCGGCCGTGACCGCGGACGCCCACGTCGGTCAGGGGCCCGTGGTCCTGCCGCGGGGACGCCACGGCCGGACGATCCCCGGCGAGGGCGGCGTAGGCGGTGCGGCGCTCCTCAGGAACCACGGAGGTAGCGCGAGATCCCGGCGGCCACCGCGTCGGCCGCCCGGGCCCGCCACTGGGAGTCCTCGATGTTGCGCGCGTCCGTCGCGTTGCGCATGTTGCCGGCCTCCAGGAACACCTTCGGCACGTCGGACAGGTTCAGGCCGCCCAGGTCGGTGCGCACGTCGATGCCCTCGTCGCCGATGTAGTCGGCGGTGGGGTGGCCGGACAGCTCCAGGAATTCGTCGCGCACGTCCTCCGCGAGTTCCATGGAGGGGGTGGCGATGTCGTCGGTGTAGCCCTCGACCACCCCGGGGGCGATCACGTGGAACCCGCGCACTCCGGCGGGGGCCCCGTCGGCGTGGATGGAGATGGCGGCGTCGGCCCCGGCCTCGTTGCCGATCTCGGCGCGCTCGTTCACGCACGGCCCCACGCCCTCGTCGTCGGCGCGGGTGAGCACGACCCGGGCGCCCTCCTCCTCCAGCCGTTCGCGCAGGCGCAGGGAGAGGTCCCAGGTGAAGCTGTGCTCGGGGTAGCCGCTGTCGGTCTCGGCGCCCACGGTGTCACACGCCTTGGTCCCGGGGCCCGACGGGACCAGGGCGTTGATCTGGTCGGGGGCTTCGGCGTTTCCGCCGTTGTGCCCGGGGTCGATGACGACGGTCGTGCCGGAGAGGGGGAGGTCCGCGGCGGGGGTGGCCTCTCCGGGGGAGGGGGCCGCCGGATCGGGGAGGGGGAGGGTCGCGGTGACCTCGGGGGCGGGGGCGTCCTCGGCGCCGGCTCCGGTGCCGCAGGCGGTCGTGAGCGCGACCGCCATCGCCGCCGCGGCGAGACCGGCGGGCCGGGGGGAGGGAGAGGGGGGAGAAATGTCGCCGCGCATGGTGTGGATGTTGGCTCCCGGGGATCGGGGGTCGGGGACAGCCACAACCTACGCCACCGTCCCCCCGTGGCCGTTTCCCACGTGTATGGCGGGCGGGTCCGAGGGAACAAGAAGAGGAGTAGACGCGTCATATCTTGAGAGTGCCCCCGGCCGATCCTGTCGAGGTGAACAGAATGCGAAAGTCCAACCGTGCCGCCGCCGGCGCCGCGGCCTGGCGGGTCGTGCACGAGGCCGCCCGTCCCGAAGCCCCTTCGGTGTGGGCGCGTATCGGTGCCCTCCCACGTCTGCTCAAGGCCCGACTGAGCGGCCGTTACACGCAGCTCCCGGCCTCGCGGCTGGCGCTGTTCCTGCTGGCCGTCGCCTACATCGCCTCCCCGGTGGACCTCGTCCCCGAGCTGTTCATCCCCTTCCTCGGCGTGGCCGACGACATCGGTGTCGCGGTGTGGCTCGCCGCCGGTCTGCTGGGCGAGACCGAACGCTTCCTGGAGTGGGAGCGGCACGGTCCCCAGTACGTCCAGGGGCACGTCGTGTCCTGATCCCGCCCGTCACTCCACAGGGGTCCGCCGGATTTCGGCGGACCCCTTTCTCTGTTTCGGGGTGGGCGTTTTGTAGCCACCTGCCCGTTAAGACGGATTGTGGCCCTGCTGTCCGTCTCTCCAGGCCATCCGCGTACAGTTCTCTCTTGCAAAGGATTCGCATCTGTGGGGAGAGCATGACGAGGTTCCGAGCACTGATCGCCGTCGGCGTGGCCTTGAGCGCGCTGGCCACCGGATGCGCCGCCGGCGGCTCCGGTCCGGAGGACAACGAGGACACCCTCACCTACGCCCTCGGCGACGAACCCGAGGCGTTCAACCCCGCCCTCGTCGACGAGCACCTGGACCCGGTCACCGAGATGGTGTTCCGCGGGCTCACCGCCCACGACGCCGACAACCGGGTCGTCCCCGCGCTGGCCGAGAGCTGGGAGATCAGCGACGACGAACGGACCTACACCTTCCACCTGCGCGAAGGCGTCACCTGGCACGACGGGGAGCCCTTCACCGCCGACGACGTCGTGTTCACCATCGAGGGCGTGCGCGACGGCGGGTTCGCCACCAGCAACAAGTACGCCAACGTCACGTCGGTGACCGCCGAGGACGACACCACCGTCGTCGTCGAACTGGAACGGCCGACCCCCGCCCTGCTGGACACCCTCTCCAACGGGATCCTCCCCGAGCACCTCCTCGCCGACTCCGGCATCGACGATCCGGCCTTTGGGGAACACCCCATCGGCACCGGACCCTTCCAGCTCGACACCTGGGAGCACGGCTCCTACGCCCGCCTGACCGCCTTCGCCGACTACTACGCGGGGCCGCCCGGCCTGGACGCCGTGACCATCTCCTACGTCCCCGACGCCGCCACCCGGCTCATCCAGCTGAACAACGGCGAGATCGACGCCGCCTACCTGGAACCGCAGCAGGCCGGAGAGGTCGAGGGCAACCCGGACCTCCGGCTGGAGGTCTATCCCACGGCCGACTACCGTGGCGTGCTGTTCAACATGGAGGACGAGCGGTTCGCCGACCCGGCCCTGCGCCAGGCCATGAACTACGCGGTGGACCGCGAGGCGATCGTCGAGAGCGTCCTCTACGGCTACGGAACCCCCGCCGGCGGGCCACTCGACCAGAGCCCCTTCCACGTCGAGGACGCCGTCGACTACTCCTTCGACCCGGGGCGGGTCGAGGAGATCATGACCGAGGCCGGCTACGAACGTAACGGCGAGGACGTGTGGGAGAAGGAGGGCGAACCGGTCTCCTTCGAGCTCACCACGTTCGCCGAGGACGGCGTGCGCTCCGCGATGATCGAGGTGGTGGCCACCCAGCTCCGCGAACAGGGCTTCGACGTGACCGCCGAGCCCCGGCCGCGCGACGCCGTCGACTGGGCCGGGCTGGAATCCTTCCTCATCGGCTGGGGAACCCCCTACGACGCCGACAGCTCGCTGTATGGACCGTTCCACTCCTCCGAGGCGCTGGCCGACGGCGGCTCCAACTACGGCAGCTACGCCAACGACGAGGTGGACGCCGCGTTGGAGGCCGGCCGCGGCACCAACGACGAGGCCGAGCGCGCCGCCGCCTACGCCGACTTCCAGCGGGCCCTGGCGGAGGACCCGCCCTATGTGTGGCTGACCTACCTCGACGCGGTCAACGCCGTTCCGGCGAACCTGACCGGACCTCAGGAGCGGGCCCTCGCCCACCACGGCTACGGCTTCTTCTGGAACGTCGAAGACTGGTCCTACTCGTCCTGACCGTCCGCCGGCGGCCTCACCGGGCCGCCGGCCCTCTTCGGGGAGCCCGCCATCCTCAGGTTCATCGCCGTCCGGGCCGTGACCGCCGCGGCGGTCACCGTCGTGCTGTCGGTCCTGTGCTTCCTGCTCCTGGATCTCGCCCCCGGCGACCCCGCGCGCGCACTCTTGGAGGCCCGCTCCGGTGGCCGGCCGGTTCCGGAGGCGGCGGTCCAGGCGCAACGGGCGGCGATGGGGCTGGACGCGCCGTTGCCGCAGCGCTACGCGGACTGGTTGGGCGGCGTCGTGCGCGGGGACCTCGGCGCCTCCTACCTCAACGGCCGTCCGGTCGCCGACCAGATCGCCGACGCGCTGCCGTGGACCCTGCTGCTCGCCGCCGTGGCGACGCTGTTCAGCCTGGTCGGCGCCGTCGTGGTGGGGCTGGTCGCCGGTCTGTCCCGCAGCGCCACGCTGCGCCGGGCCATCGGATTGGCCATGTTCGTGCTCGGCGGGGTTCCCGGATTCGTCGGCGCGTTGTTGTGCCTGTTCGTGTTCTCGGTGTGGCTGGGCTGGTTCCCCTCGGGAGGGCTCGGACGGCCCGGCGAACCCATGACCCTGGCCACCGTCGCCTCCCACGTGACGCTGCCGGCCCTCGCGTTGGCGTTCGGCCACCACTTCGGGGTGTACGTGCGGTTGGTGGAGTCGGGGGTGCGCCGGGTGCGCGGGTCGGCGCACGTCGCGGCGGCCGAGGTGCGGGGGGTGCCGCCGTGGGCGGTCCACACCCGCCACGTCCTGCGCCCCGGGCTCGTGCCGTTCGCGGCGCGGTTCGGGGTGGGGGTCGCCCAGCTCCTCGCCGGGGCCTACGCCATCGAGCTGATCTTCGCCTGGCCGGGGATGGGCCGTCTCGGCGTGGAGGCGGCGCAGGGCGACGACTACCCGGTGCTGGTCGCGGTCGTCCTGGTCACCGGGCTCGTGGTGATCGCGGCCAACCTCCTCGGCGACCTGGTGACGGCCCGGCTCGACCCGCGGGCGCGGTCGGTGGCGGTGGCCCGTTGACCAAGGGGCGAAGGGCCGCGGAGCGGGCGGCGCCGGCCGCCTCACGCCCTTCGGAAGGACGCCGCGGGCGCCTCGCGTCGCGGACCGGCCGTGGCGGGTACGCCCCGCGATCGCGAACCTCGTGCGACAAGGGCCGCGAGGGCGGCCGACGTGGCCCCGCTCGGCGGGGCGGAAGGGGACAGGACATGGTCACAGGCCCCACCGTGTCGGTGGAGGAGGGGGCGAGTGGACCGGTGCGGCCGCGGGGACTGCTCGCCGCGCGGATCGCGCCGCCCGGGGGCGGGGGACGGGCCGCCCTGTGGACGGCGGTGGGCGTACTGGTCCTCATGGGGGCCGCCGCCCTGTTCGCCCCCTGGCTGACCGATATGGACCCGGCGGCCACCGACACCACGGCGACCTCCCTGCCGCCCGGCACCCCCGGGCATCCGCTCGGCACCGACGCGCTCGGCCGCGACCTGTACACCCGCATGCTCCACGGGGCGCGCTCCTCCCTCCTGGTCGGCCTGGTGGCCGCCGCGATCACCGTCGTGGCCGGAACAGGGCTGGGCGCGCTCGCCGCCACGGGGCCACGGTGGCTGGACACCGCGATCACGCGCACCGCCGACGCGCTGCTGGCCCTGCCGCTCATCGTCGTCGCGCTGGCGCTGGCGGCCGTCGCGGGCTCCTCGCTGTCCACGGTCGTCATCGCGATCGCGGTGACCGCGTGGATGCCGGTGGCTCTGGTCGCCCGGGCCGAGATGCGGGCGTTGCGCGCCCGTCCCTTCGTCCGCGCCGCCTACTCCCTGGGGCTGTCGCGCGGCCAGGTGGTGCGCCGTCACCTCGTGCCCAACGCCCTGCCGCCGATCGCCGCCATCGCCGCCTTCGAGGTGGGGCACGCGATCCTCACCGAGTCCACGTTGAGCTTCCTCGGCCTGGGCCTGCCGCCGAACCAACCGAGCTGGGGCAACCTGCTCACCGACGCGCGTTCCCACCTGCTCACCGGCCAGTGGTACACGGTCGCGATCCCGGCCGCCGCGATCGTCGTCACCATCGTCGCGGTCAACGTCATCGCCACCGGCCTGGACCGCCACGAGGCGACCGAGGGGAGGACCTGGTGACGGCGTCCCTGCTCACCGTCGAGGGGCTGCGGATCGGAATCGCCGGACGCCCGATCATCGACGGCGTCGACCTGCGCCTCGCGGAGGGCGAGGTCACGGCGCTCGTCGGCCGCAGCGGCGGGGGCAAGAGCCTCACCGCCCGCGCCCTCGTCGGCCTGCGTCCCCGCTCCGCCGAGGTCGAGGGGCGGGCGCTCCTACGGGTCGGTGACGGCGTCCAGGAGGACCTGCTCGCCCTGCCGCCCCGTCGCCTGCGGGCCCTGCGCGGGGCGTGGGTCGGCTATGTGTTCCAGGAGGCCCAGGCGGCGCTGAACCCGACCGTGACGGTGGGCCGGCACTTCGCGGAGACACTGCGCGCCCACGGGGTGCCCCGTTCCCTGCGCTACGCCCGTGGACTGGCCGCGTTGCGCGACGCCGGCGTCGAGGAGCCGGAGCGCATGTGGGGCCGCCACCCCTTCGAACTCTCCGGCGGACAGGCTCAGCGCGTCACCATCGCGCTGGCCTGCGCCCCGGAGCCCCGGCTGCTCATCGCCGACGAGGTCACCTCGGCGTTGGACCCGGTCACCCAGGCGGGGGTGCTGGACACGCTGTGCTCGGGGGCCCGCGCGGCCGGGCGGGCTCTGCTGCTCATCACCCACGACCTTGCCGTCGCCGGCCGCTGGGCGGACCATGTCGTGGTGCTGGAGGGGGGACGGGTCGTGGAGTCCGGGCCGGCGCGGGCGGTGCTGGCGGCTCCGGCCCACCCCTTCACCGCCGACCTGGTCCGCGCGAGCGGGGCCGTGGCACGGGCCGGCAGATGAGGAGGGGAACGGTGCGGGACGAGGCGTTGGTCTCCTGTCGCGGGGTGGGGCGGGTCCTCACCGCGGGGCGTCGCCGGATCGAGGCGCTGCGCGGAGTGGATCTGGACGTCGCCGCGGGGGAGTCGGTGGCGGTCGTGGGCCGCAGCGGTTCGGGCAAGTCCACGCTTGTCGGGGTCCTGGCGGCCTTGGACCGGCCGCACACGGGGCGGGTCACCGTGGGGGGCGTGGACGTCTGGGCGGTGTCGGAGCGTGAGCGCCGGGCGGTTCGACGGCGGTTCGGCTGGATTCCGCAGGACGCGCTGAGTTCTTTCGACCCGCGCTACACCGCCGGAGAGGTGGTGGCCGAGGCGGTGGGTGACCGGGGGACCGACGTCTTCGAGCTGTTCGCCCGGGTGGGGCTCGACCCCGGGATGGCGGGGCGGCGGCCGGTGACGCTGTCCGGTGGGGAACGCCAGCGCGTCGCCATCGCCCGGGCCCTGGCGACCGACCCTGACGTGCTGCTCGCCGACGAGCCGACGAGCGGTCTCGACGTCTTGGCCCAGGAGCGGGTTCTCGACGTCCTGGCGGTCGAGCGCGGCCACCGCGCGCTCGTCCTGGTCACCCACGACCTGCGGGTGGCGCTGCGCCTGGCCGACCGGGTCGTCGCGTTGGAGGAGGGGCGCGTGGTCGCCGACGTTCCGGTCGGTGGGCTGGCCGGGGCCGCCCCCGAACTCACCCGGCTGCTGGAGGCGACCCCGGGCCTCGACCACTAGATCCGAAGTCTCCGCCCGGCCGGCTGGGCGTCACGCTCCCCTTTCGGGGGCCTGGTTCCGTCCCGGACCATACCGGCGACCAGGGCCGCGACGAGCGCGAGGGCGAGTCCGACGGCGGTGAGGGGGGTGAACGGTTCGTCGAACATGACGCCTCCCCACACCGAGGTGACCGGTGCGATGAGGAACATCAGGCCGTTGACGGGCGTGACGCCGATGCGCTCGACCAGCAGCCAGTAGAGGCCATAACCGCCGAAGGTGGCGAACACCAGCAGCCAGGCCAGGGCCAGCCAGAACGATCCGGACGCGGGCGGGACCGCGGTTCCGGTGGCGATCGCGAGGCCGGTGAACACCACGGCGGAGGTCGAGCAGTGGATCGCCAGCGCGCGCAGCGGGGGCATCGGCGCGGGGGCCCGGCGTTCGACGATCGTGGAGGCGACGAGGCCGAGCATGCCGAGGAAGGGCACCAGGTAGGCCCACGCCGGCGCCTGTCCCGCTGAGGCGGCGTCGGACCAGATGACGAGCACCACGCCGACGAGCCCGAGCGCCAGCCCCGCCCACTGCCGTCCGGTCACGGCGACACCGAGCAGGGGACCCACGAGCGCGGCCGCGACCAGCGGCTGGACACCGTCGATGAGCGCGGTGGTGCCCGTGCCGACCCCGAGCTCGATGGCCCAGTAGACGGTCAGCAGGTAGACCGATTGGGACAGGATCCCGATGAGGACGTGGCGGCCGAGCCCGGGTATCCGCCGGTGCGCCGCCGACTGCCGCACCTGGGCCAGGAGGAAGGGCAGGAGCGCGAGCGCGAGGGGGACGAAGCGCCACATCAGCACGGTGGTGACCGGGGCGTCCGCGGCTCCGAGCTTGGCGCCGATGAACCCCGACGACCAGCAGAGTACGAACAGTACGGCGAGTGCTCCGGTGACCCACGTCCGGGATCTCGTGACTATACCGATCTGTATACCCATATCCCCGGACTATACAGTTCGGTCTACCTCGGCGGTAATCTCTGGTGTATGGCTGCGGTGATCGAGTGGACCCCGAAGGCGCGCGCCCTCCTTGCGGCCGCCTCGGAACTCTTCTACGAGCGTGGGATCCACGCGGTGGGGGTCGACGCCATCGCCGAACGCGCCGGCGTCACGAAGAAGACGCTCTATGACCGCTTCGGCTCCAAGGAGCGGTTGGTCGTGGAGTACCTCTCCGCCCGGGACGTCCAATGGCGGGAGCTTCTCGACGGCTACCTCCGCGCGGCCGACGGCACACCCGAGGCCCGGCTGGAAGCGGTCTTCGCCGCCGCGGCGGAATGGGCGCGGGTACGGGGGAGCAAGGGGTGCGCCATGATCAACGCGCACGCGGAGATCAGCGACCCCGCGCACCCGGCCTACGCGGTGATCGTCGGGCACAAGCGCTGGATGCTGGCCCTGTTCGCCGAGCTGGTGGACGAGGCCGGGATCGCCGAGCCGCGCCGGGTCGCCGAGCACATGCTGCTGTTGTACGAGGGCGCGCTCGTGACGGCGGGCATGGGGGTCGTCGACGACCCCTTCTCCCGCGCCGCCACCGCGGCGCTGGCGCTGCTCCGGTAGGCCGGGGCGACCGCCACTGGTGCGTAGGGGCGGGCGGACGCGACGAGGGCGGGGCGCTCGTCTCCGGCGCCCCGCCCTCGGTGGTCGGACAGGTTCTCCCCCCGTTCATCCCCCCGGATACGGTGTGGGAGGGGGAGGTTACTCCGCGCGCTGGTTGGGGATCCCGGCCAGCAGCGCACGGACTTCGGTCTCGCGGTAGCGGCGGTGGCCACCCAGGGTCCGAATCGAGGTCAGCTTGCCCGCCTTTGCCCAGCGCGTGACGGTCTTGGGGTCCACGCGGAACATGGTGGCGACCTCGGCAGGGGTCAACAGGGGCTCCGCCTCGGGCGTGCGAGTTGACATGTGTACGGCCTCTCCTCCTGGATCTGTGTGCCGATCCTGAGCCTTATCCTGGCACTTGGCCCGGATGTCCAATATTGCCCTCTAGGTCTATATTGGCATCACCCGAGGTGATTACGCGACCACTTAACGCGACTTTGCTGGATGGGAGATCCAAAGTCACACATGCGGTGCGTCACGCTGAGTGATTCTAGCGACACGTTTAGTGGCATGTGGCGTATTCGGTCAAAACTTCGTTCTCCGGCCCTGTTTTTCTCGATCCGGCGGCCCGAAAGTGCTAGGTCCACTCGGCCTGAAACGGCGTTCACCTGGCTGGGGAATCTTCAATCCGGCTCGTTCACCGGCTCTAACGGGGGGCGTTCGGGACGTCCCCGGGGCGGGGAACGGAGGGTTGGAGACTCCCGGTTACCGTGCCGATCTCTCGGCGTAGTACGGGTTTTCGGTTACTCAGAGTGCTCTCTGTAACGAGTTGGCCACAGTCTACGTCGTCATCTATTGGGTGCTATGCCCAGTTTCAGCAAAGATGGCGTCAAGTGTGGTGACTCATCCGCACTCATCCCACCTCTACCCCTTCGAGATTAAGAATCACGTCAGGAAAAACCTGGTACACCAGGTTCGGGGCGAGGGGGACGAGGGGCGAATGTGATGAGGTTTCGGATCTGAGCGGGTGCCGGAGCAGCCGCAAGCGGGGTCAGTTCGCGCGTTCCAGCGCCTGTACCGCGCGCCAGCGCCGGACGAGACGCCGATGCGCCGCCAACGTCACCGCCTCCTGGCCGGTCTCCAGCCCGGTGAGCGCCGCCTCGACCTCGGCCGCCGAGTGGTCGTCGCGGAGCTCCGCGTCGCCGAGCAGGTGGACCAGGCCGCCGTAGTCCAGCTCCAGCAACGCCCGCGGGTGGGCCACGGCCGTCAGCCAGTCCTCCAGCCGTTCGACCGCGGCGAGCGACCCCTCGCCGTCCGGGACACCGCGCAGCACGCGCACGGCCCTTTCCAACCTGCGCCGCGCCGTGCCCATCTCCGTCACGTACAACAACGCGCGCGTCGCCGCCGACTCGGCGGACCGCGGGGCCGGCTCCTCGACGGGGAGGGCGGAGGACGGCTCCCCCGGGAAGGTCCCCGGTCCCTCCAGCGCCGGATCCCACTCCCGCCGGCCCCCCAGGACGAGACAGCGCTCCTCGGCGCCGAACGGGACGAACCAGGCGGTGGGGACCGTCCACCGGCTCGTCAGGATCTGGGGACGGCTGTCCTCTCCACGGCCGAGGTGCCGTTCGGCGTCGGCCTCGGCGGCCTCGACCACGGCCTCGGGGACGAAGGCCGAGGCGACCCGCGCCGAGGTCGTCGCCCGGAACTCCCGCAACGCCAGCCAGGAACGCAATCTCGTCTGCCACGGACACACGAACAGCTCGCCGCCCGAACGCCGCACGTAGGCGTCACCGCTCTCGCGGGAGGGCGCGACGGTCGGCGGGGAGGTGACCAGTCTGCGCAGTGACTCCTCGTGCTCGGCCGCCACGGCCTCGGCCCTGCGGGGGCGGTGCGGGGACTGGGCGTAGGCCCGCCAGTAGGCGCGCTCACGGCTGGAGTAGGCGATCACGGGCTGGTAGATGCGGAAATAGGCCGTGTAGGGCAGCACGAACGCATCGTGGCACACGCCTCTCCCCGAGGGGTGCCGTTCGGGGATTCCCCACGAGGGCACTTCCGGGCGGAGGGGGTACCCTGGCCCTGACGGCCGCCGGACGGGAAGTCGGCAACCGGGGAGCCGTATGAGCCCGCGAACCGACAACCGGAGGGTGGCGAGCGCGAACATATGCGTGTTTCCGGCTGAGTTCCAGACGCGCCCGAGCGGAGCCACCACAGGCGTGGTGGCGCGCGGCACGAGCGCTTATCCGCGGGCGGCGTAGGCAGGTTGGTTCCAAACCGGGTACGGTTGTATCCGTACGTAAGCTGGCGCCTGTCGTCAGTGCGGTGACGGCCGTCAGCCCGGCATTGCGGTTTTGCTAGTGATCTGGGGTTTGGGAAAACCCAATCGTTGAGGGGGTCGAGCCAATGGGGCGCGGCCGAGCCAAGGCCAAGCAGCAGAAGGTCGCCCGGCGGTTGAAGTACAGCGCCGGCGCCACCGACCTCGACCGGCTGCGGGCAGAGCTGGGTGTCGCTGAGGAAGACGTGTCGTCGTCGAAGCCTTCGGGCTCACCCGGCGACACCTATGAGGACCCTTACGACGACCTGGTCGAACGTTATGCGGACTATGCCGACAAGTATGCGGACGGCGACGACACGGCCGAGGACGGGTCCGAGCGTTCGGACCGCCTTCGCTGAGTCGGCGCGCCGTTCCGTCGACAGTACGCGCATGCCGCGTGACCGGGTCCGCTGATAGCAGGCGGATACAGCCGGTTCGGACCACCTCGGTGGACCGGACCGGCTTGTCTGTGTTTCCGGCCGGACATGCCCGCCCCCGGACCCGCGGTCGCGCGGGCCCGGAGGCGCGGTGTTCAGCGGTGGTCACCGTCGAGCCGTACCCGTCCGGTGCCGGTCGTGACATATCCCATGGACCACGCCTCCACGCCACGGTCGGCGAGCAGCGCGATCGCGCGGTCGGCGTCGTCGGGGGCGATGATCGCGGCCATCCCCACCCCCATGTTGAACGTGGCCTCCATGTCCTCCCGTGACACGCCCCCCTGCTCGGCGATGAACGAGAACACGGGCGCCGGCGTCCAGGTGCCGCGGTCGAGGACCGCGTCCAGCCCCGGCGGCAGCGACCGTTCGAGGTTCGAGGCCAGTCCGCCGCCGGTGATGTGGGCGAAGGCGTGGGCCTCGACCTCGGAGACGAGCGCGAGGCAGTCCTTGGCGTAGATACGGGTCGGCGTGAGCAGGACCTCTCCCAGCTCGCCGCCCAGTTCGGGGACGTGGGAGCGCAGGTCCAGCCCCGCCTGGTCCACGACGTGGCGGATGAGCGAGTAGCCGTTGGAGTGCGGACCCGACGAGGCCAGGGCCACGACCACATCCCCCTCGCGGACCCGGTCGGGGCCCAGGATCGCCCCGGCCTCCACGACACCGGTCCCGGCTCCGGCCAGGTCGTACTCGTCCGGTGCCATGGCCCCGGGGTGCTCCGCCGTCTCTCCGCCGATCAGGGCGCATCCGGCCTGGACGCACCCCTCGGCGATCCCGCCGACGATCTCGGCGATCCGCTCGGGCACGACCTTGCCGCAGGCGATGTAGTCGGTCATGAACAGCGGTTCGGCGCCGCTGACCACCAGGTCGTCGATGACCATGCCGACGAGGTCGATGCCGATCGTGTCGTGCCGGTCCAGCGCCTGGGCGAGCAGGACCTTGGTGCCCACGCCGTCGGTGGACGTGGCCAGGACCGGGGACTCGTAACGTCCCACGTCGAGCCGGAACAGCCCGGCGAACCCGCTGGCGTCGGTGACGAGCTCGGGCCGCGTGGTCCGCGACACGTGCTTCTTCATCAGGTCGACGGCGCGCTCACCCGCGGCGATGTCGACGCCGGCGGCGGCGTACGCCGGAGTGGTGTTGGCACCCTCTGCCACGCGAAACCTCTCAGTCGATCGGCGATCGTCCCACGGGAGCGGCCCACGGGACACGACCCCGGGACGATTCCCGGGGAGGACGGGACTACCGGGAAGCGGGGGAGGGCGCCGCGCTTCCGGGGACGCCGCAGGACTTCTCCAGCAGGTACTTGCCCCGGGAGTCCTCGTCGACCTCGATCGGGTAGACGCCGTCGAAACAGGCGCGGCACAGCCGGTCCTTGGGCACCTCGGTGGCCGCGATGAGCTCGTCCAGGGAGATGTAGCCCAGGGAGTCCGCGTCGATCGAGGTGCGGATCTCCTCGTTGGACAGGTTCCCCGCGATCAGCTCGGCCTTCGTGGCGAAGTCGATGCCGTAGTAGCAGGGCCACATCACCGGCGGGCTGGAGATCCGCACGTGGACCTCCGCGGCGCCGGCCTCGCGCAGCATCCGCACGAGGGCGCGCTGGGTGTTGCCCCGCACGATCGAGTCGTCCACGACGACCAGGCGCTTGCCGGCGATGACGTCGCGCAGCGGGTTGAGCTTCAGCCGGATGCCCAGCTGGCGCAGTGTCTGGCTGGGCTGGATGAAGGTCCGGCCCACGTAGGAGTTCTTGACCAGGCCCTGGGCGAACGGGATGCCGCTTCCCTCGGCGTAGCCGACGGCGGCCGGGGTGCCGGACTCGGGCACCGGGATGACGATGTCGGCCTCGGCCGGGTGCTGGCGGGCGAGACGGCGTCCCACCTCCACGCGGGTGGAGTTGACGTTGCGCCCGGCGATCGTGGTGTCGGGGCGTGCGAGGTAGACGTACTCGAACAGGCAGCCCTTGGGCGCCGCCGGGGCGAAGCGCAGCGAGCGGACCCCGCGGTCGTCCACGGTCAACATCTCACCGGGCTCGACCTCGCGGACCACGGTGGCGCCCACGATGTCGAGGGCGGCGGTCTCGCTGGCCACGACCCAGCCGCCACCCTCGAGCCGTCCCAGGACGAGCGGGCGGATGCCCTGCGGATCGCGGGCCGCGTAGAGGGTGTGCTCGTCCATGAAGACGAGGGAGAACGCCCCCTTGACCCGGGGCAGCAGCTCCAGGGCCGCTTCCTCGGTGGTGCGGTCGGACTGCGCGGCGAGCAGGCTGGTCAGGACCTCGGTGTCGGTCGTCGCGGTGAGCCTGTCGGAGGGCAGCATCGCCGCGAGTTCGGGGGTGTTGATGAGGTTGCCGTTGTGGCCGAGGGCCAGTCCCCCGTCGCGGGCGGTGTAGAAGGTCGGCTGTGCGTTCTCCCACACCGGGGAGCCGGTCGTGGAGTAGCGGCAGTGGCCGATGGCCAGGTAACCCCGCAGCGAGTCGAGCGTCGCTTCGTTGAAGACCTGGGAGACCAGTCCCATGTCCTTGTAGACGACGATGCGCTCGCCATCGCTCAAGGCGATGCCTGCGGACTCCTGTCCGCGGTGCTGCAGGGCGTAAAGACCGAAGTAGGTGAGCTTGCTGACTTCTTCGCCGGGAGCCCAGACCCCGAACACTCCACAGGCGTCCTGCGGTCCGCGTTCGAGTGGATCGATGTCCATGCTGAGCCGGCCGTCGGGATGCGACACGCCTTCAGCTTAGTGGTTGATGGCCCGGGCCGTGTCAAGCGGGTCTCCCGCGGACCCGTGAGGGTCAGCGGGAGGGCGGTCCCCACAGGGGGAGGAGCGGGCCGATGTCGGCGCGGACCCCGCTCGCCGTCACCCGGCCGCCGGCCACGGCCTCCTCCCAGACGAGCGTGCCCGCGGCCAGGGCCAGCCAGGTGAGGGAGTCGGTCTCCACGACGCCGGGCGGCGTCCCCCGGGTGTGCCGGGGTCCTTCGAGGCACTGGACGGCCCCGAACGGGGGGACCCGCACCTCCAGGGCGTGCCCCGGGGCCCGTTCGGCGAGCTCGGCCAACGTGCCCCGCACGGCGGCCCGGACGGCGGCGCGGTCGGGGTCCAGGCCGGCCGCGTGGGCACGCAGTACCGCGCTGGCGCACGCCTCCAGGACGAGGGAGGGGCGGTCGGGGCCGGAGTAGGGAGGTTCGCCGAGGTGGCGGAGCTGGTCGTCGAGTGCCGCGCGCAGTGCCGCGTGCCGGCGCTGGGCGACGGTGGGTCGAGATGGCACGGGAGTGAGCCTAGGCGCTGGCGGGACCTTTGCGTCACGATCTTGAAACGATCGGCGGGGCGCGGCGGAGGGCGGAAGGTCGGTGGACGGCGGTTGCCCCGGACGGCCAAAGCGCTGAAACTGGCATCGAAGGGAACGGTCTGCGGCCCTGGGGTGAACGAGCGGCGTCGCGTCGGTGGACTCGATGCGGAGAGGGCTGGAAACCGTGTGTTCTACTGTGATTTCCGTCCTGTTCGCGCACGTCGCCCGGTGGGTTCGGGCGGAGGGGGAGAGGTTCGCCGACAACCGCGTGACGGAGTGGGGTGGTTAGGATGAATGCTCCACTACGTCGGCTTTTGGAAGGCCGTCGTGCCGCGGCAAACAAGGAGTGACGCGCCGCCGGATTCAGCAGGGGGTGTCATGCGGTCGCAACATGGACATGAAGTGACCCATTTGCCCGATTGGTGCCCATAACATCCTCACGGACGAAAACCGCACTTCGGGAGAGAGATGTGCGTCTGCGCCTGACTCCGCGCGATGACAGCTACTACGAGATGTTCGCGGACTCCGCGAACAACCTGGTCATAGCCGCCCGCCTGCTGGTGGAGCTGATCAGCGACGACGCCGACCGCGACGCCATCACCGAGAAGATGCGCGCCTGCGAGCACGCCGGTGACGAGCGGACCCACGCCATCATGCGGCGGCTCAACGAGAGCTTCGTGACCCCCTTCGACCGCGAGGACATCTACCGCCTCGCCTCCTGCCTGGACGACGTCATGGACTCCATGGAGGCCGCCGTCGACCTGATCGGGCTCTACCAGCTCGACCGCCTGCCCAAGGGCATCATCGACCAGGTCGAGGTCCTGGAGCGCGCGGCCGAGCTCACCTCCGAGGCCATGCCCCGGCTGCGATCCATGAAGGACCTCACCAGCTACTGGATCGAGATCAACCAGCTGGAGAACCAGGCCGACCAGATCTACCGCCGGCTGCTGGCGCACCTGTTCAGCGGCGAGTACGACGCGCTGACCGTGCTCAAGCTCAAGGACGTCATCGAGGAACTGGAGACCGCGGCCGACGCCTTCGAACACGTCGCCAACACCGTCGAGAGCATCGCGGTCAAGGAATCCTGACCGTGCCGAGGCGACACGACCGAGGGGTGCCGAACCCGCCCGCATCGGCCACCCGCCCTGCTCCCCGGCGTCCCTGACCCTCACAGGAATCCGATCCCGTGTCCCCCGAAACAGCCACCCTGGTCGCGGTCGTCGCGGTCGCGCTGGTCTTCGCCTACACCAACGGCTTCCACGACGCGGCCAACTCCATCGCGACCTCGATCTCCACCCGCGCCCTCACCCCTCGTGTCGCGGTCGTCATGGCCGCCGTCATGAACATGGTGGGGGCCTTCCTCGGCGAAGGGGTCGCGCGCACGATCGGCAGCCAGATCATCGCTCCCCCCACGGGAACCCACGGGCTCCTCGTGCTGCTGGCGGCGCTCATCGGCGCGATCGTGTGGAACGTGTTCACCTGGTACCGGGGGATCCCCTCCTCGGCGTCGCACGCCCTCGTCGGGGGCATGATCGGGGCCGGACTCGTCTCGGCGACGACGGTCGACTGGGGCGGGGTCGTGACGAGCTTCGCGCTGCCGATGCTGCTGTCCCCGCTCATCGGCGGGGTCCTCGGCTACCTCGTGATGCTCGCCATCCTGTGGACCTTCCGCGACGCGGCACCCCGCGGGGTGGGACGCAGGTTCAAACTGGCGCAGAGCGTGTCGGCGGCGGCCATGGCGCTGGGCAACGGGCTTCAAGACGCCCAGAAGACGATGGGCGTGGTCGTGCTCGCGCTCGTCACCACCGGCTACCAGAGCGACTACGACGTGCCCACCTGGACCGTCGTCGCCGCCGCGCTGGCGATGTCGCTGGGCACCGCCAGCGGCGGGTGGCGCATCATGCGCACCCTCGGCCACCGGGTCATCCAGCTCGACCCGCCGAAGGGGTTCGCGGCGGAGGCCACGGTCTCGGCCATCACCTACGCCACCTCGTTCGTCTGGCAGGTGCCGATCTCCAGCACCCACACGATCACCTCGGCGATCATCGGGGTGGGGGCCACCCGAAGGCTCTCGGCGGTCCGCTGGGGCGTCGCCGGCGACATCGTCTTGATGTGGCTGCTGACGCTTCCGGGGGCCGCCCTGGTGGCCGTCGCGGCCTATCTCCTCCTCGACCTCGCCCTGCTCTGATCCCGTCCGGGCCGGGGCGCCGTGGCCTCGGCGGGGCCACCGGGGCGCCCGGAAACGACGGCGGCGGACGGCTCGAATGAGCCGCCCGCCGCCGTCGTGCGGAGGGGAGAGGGTTTAGCCGAAGCGACCGGTGATGTAGTTCTCGGTCTCCTTCTTCTCCGGCTTGGTGAAGATCTTGTTGGTCTCGCCCATCTCGATCAGCTTGCCCGGCTTGCCGGTGCCGGCCAGGTTGAAGAAGGCGGTCACGTCACTGACCCGGGCCGCCTGCTGCATGTTGTGGGTGACGATGACGATCGTGTAGCTCTCCTTGAGCTTGGAGATGAGGTCCTCGATCGCCAGCGTGGAGATGGGGTCGAGCGCGGAGCACGGCTCGTCCATGAGCAGCACGGCCGGCTCCACCGCGATGGCGCGGGCGATGCACAGACGCTGCTGCTGACCGCCGGACAGGCCCGCGCCCGGCTTGCCGAGACGGTCCTTGACCTCGTCCCACAGGTTGGCCCCGCGCAGCGAGCGCTCGACCAGATCGTCGGCCTCGGACTTGCTGAGGCGCTTGTTGTTCAGCTTGGCGCCGGCGATCACGTTGTCGTAGATCGACATCGTCGGGAAGGGGTTGGGGCGCTGGAACACCATGCCGATCTCGCGGCGGACGGCCACCGGGTCGACGTCGGGGGCGTAGATGTCCTGGTCGTCCAGCATGACCTTGCCCTGGACGCGGGCGCCGGGGGTCACCTCGTGCATGCGGTTGAGCGTGCGCAGGAAGGTGGACTTGCCACATCCGGAGGAGCCGATGAAGGCGGTCACCGACCGGGGCTCGATGGTCATGGAGACGTCCTCGACGGCGAGGAAGTCGCCGTAGTAGACGTGCAGTCCGGAGACGTCAATGCGCTTGGCCACTGTCTTTTCCTCAGGTTCTCAAAGCTTGTGCGACGGTCCGCGGGTGGTCAGCGCCCGAGCTTGGGGGCGAAGAAGCGCGAGACCAGCCGGGCGACGAAGAACAGCAGCATGACGATGACGATCAGCGTCAGCGCCGCGGCCCAGGCCCGCTCGTAGTTGATCGCGTTCCCCATCCGGACCTGCGAGTAGATGAACACGGGGAGGCTCATCATCTGGCCGTTGAAGAGATTCCAGTTGATCGCCACCGCGGAGGAGCCCGCGGTGAGGATGAGAGGTGCCGTCTCCCCGATAACGCGCGCGAGGGCCAACATGATTCCGGTGGTGATCCCGGCGATCGCGGTCGGCAGCACGACCTTGAGGATCGTCAGCCACTTCGGCACGCCCAGCGCGTAGGAGGCCTCGCGCAGCTCGTTGGGCACCAGCCGCAGCATCTCCTCGCAGGAGCGGACCACAACGGGGATCATCAGCACCGACAGCGCGATCGCGCCGGCGGCGCCGTTGGTCTTGCCCGGACCGAACACCATCATCCACAGCGCGACGACGAAGAGGCCGGCGACGATGGAGGGGATGCCGGTCATGACGTCGACGAAGAAGGTGATGGCCTGCTTGAGCCGGCCACGGCCGTACTCCACCAGGTAGATGGCGGTCATCAGGCCGATCGGGATGGAGATCACCGCGGCGAGGCCGGTGATCATCAGCGTGCCGATGATGGCGTGGTAGACGCCGCCGGCGTCCATGCTCGGGGTGACACCGTTCATGGACACGGTGAGGAAGTAGCCGTCGAGCCGCTGGAGACCGTTGACGATCACCGTCCACAGCAGCGACACCAGCGGCACCATCGCCAGGGCGAAGCAGGCGTAGACGACCGCGGTGACGAGCCGGTCCTTGGCCTTGCGGCCGTTCTCGACGACGGCCGAGGCGATGGTGATGGTCACCATGTAGGCCAGCAGTGTCACCACCGCGAGCAGCGGCACGTTGAACAGACCGGTGAGGAACAGCGCGCCGCCGACCACCGCGGCCAGGACGAGGAGCAGGGCCGGTTCGAAGAACCGGGGCAGGCTCCTGCTGAGCAGCAGGCCGCCGGTAGGGCTGGGGGTGGCTCCGCCGCCAGGAGCGCCGGCGGAGGTCTGACGGGTCGGGGTGGTCATTTAGGAGAACTCCTTGCGGCGCGAGACGACGAAGCGCGCTGCCATGTTGACGACCAGCGTGATCGCGAAGAGCACGAGACCTGCCGCGATGAGGGCCGAGACGCCGTAGCCGGTGGCCTCGGGGTACTGGAGGGCGATGTGCGCGGCGATGGTCTGGTTGCCGCTTTGGAGCAGGAACCAGGAGATGACCAGGGAGGGCGACAGGATCATCGCCACGGCCATCGTCTCGCCGAGCGCGCGGCCCAGACCCAGCATGGCGCCACCGATGATGCCGGGGCGGCCGAACGGGATGACCGCCATGCGGATCATCTCCCAGCGGGTCGCGCCGAGCGCCAGCGCGGCCTCCCGGTGCGCCTGGGGGACCTGCTGGAACACGTCGCGCGACATGGCCGTGATGATCGGCAGGATCATGACGGCCAGCACGATCCCGGCGCTCAGCATGGTGCGCCCGGTCGTGGAGATCGGCCCGGCGAACAGCGGGATGAACCCGAGGTACTCCTCAAGGATCTGGTAGAAGGGGCCGAGCTCGACGACCAGCCAGCCGATGCCCCACAGGCCGTAGACGACGCTGGGGATGGCCGCCAGCAGGTCCACGACGTAGCCCAGGACGGCCGCGACGCGGCGCGGCGCGTAGTAGACGATGAACAGCGCGATGCCGATGGCGACGGGAGTCGCGATCAGCAACGCGATGGCGGCGGCGAGGACGGTGCCGAAGGCCAGCGCCGCGACACCGAAGGCCGGTTCCTCGCGGACGTTGGGGTCCCATTCGCTGGTGGTGAAGAAGTTCGCGGTGTTCGCCATCAGCGAGTCGAACGACTGGATGACGAGGAAGGCCGCGACGCCCGCCAAGATCGCGAGGATCAGGATCCCCGACCCCTGCGCGCCGCCGGCGAAGATGACGTCACCGGCACGACGCTTGCCTTTGGGCACCCGGGCTCCCCCCTCGGGCGCCCGGGTCGTCGTGGGCGAGTCTTCTTTGCTGATCATGTGAGACTCCGGTCGAAATGGTTCAAGGTCCGCCCCCCGGACAGAGCAACTTGTGCGTATCCCTGACAGGCGTTGACGGGGCCTGTTACATTCTGAAGCTTGCCCGGTGGAGCTCTGACCGCACCGGGGTACCGCGGGCGGGATCGGACCGCCTGTCGCCGGCTCGGGGGAGCCGTGTCCCCCGGTGTGGAATCGGGGCTCCGGGGCTGTGTGGCCGTCGGCCGGGGCCTTCGGCGCCCGGTTCCCCGAAACGCCGTGAAGGGCGGGGCTCGCACCGGGCGGTGTGAGCCCCACCCCGGTTCACGGTGTGGGTTGTGGTGATCAGGCTGCTGCCGTGATCTGGTCGAGGGTCCCCTGGATCCGCTCGCGGACCTCGTCGGAGATCGGCGCGGAGCCGGCCTCGTCGGCGGCGGCCTGCTGGCCCTCCTCGCTGATGACGTAGCCGAGGAAGCTCTTCACCAGGTCGGCCTCGGCCTGCTCGGCGTACTCCATGCAGGCGACGTGGTAGCTGACCAGGACGATCGGGTAGACGCTGGTGTCGTCGGTGGTGTAGTCCAGCGCGATGGCGTGGTCGTTGTCGTTGCTCGCGGCGGACTCGGCGGTGTCGACGATCGCGGCGGCGGCCTCGGGGCTGTACTCGACGAACCCGTCGCCCACGCCGACGGCCACGGTGCCGAGCTCACCGGCGTGCGAGGCGTCGACGTAGCCGATGGTGCCCTGGCCGCCCTCGACGGCGGAGACGACACCGGAGGAGCCCTGAGCGGCCTCCTTGGGCTCGACGGGCCAGGTCTTCTCGGGCTCGTGCGGCCAGGCGTCACCCGCGGCGGCGGCGAGGTAGGCGGTGAAGTTCTCGGTGGTGCCGGACTCGTCGGAACGGTTGACCGGCGTGATCTCGGAGTCGGGAAGCTCGACGTCGGGGTTGTCCGCGGCGATCTTCTCGTCGTTCCACTTCGTGATCTCGCCGCTGAAGATCTCGGCGATGACCTCGGGCTTGAGGTTGAGGGAGTCGACGCCTTCGAGGTTGAAGATGACGGCGATCGGGCTGATGTAGGCGGGCAGGTTCACGGCGTCGGAGCCGTTGCAACGCTCGGTCGCCTGCTCCAGCTCCTCGCCCGCGACCGCGGAGTCGGAGCCGGCGAACGCGACGGCGCCGTCGAGGAACTGCGACACGCCCGCGCCGGAGCCGACCGCGTCGTAGTTGACCGTGGTGCCCTCGCAGGTACCGCTGTAGGCGGCGACCCAGGCAGCCATGGCGTTCTCCTGGGAGCTGGCGCCCGCGCCGGCGAGGGTGCCACCGCCCTCGACGCACTCGGCGCTGCCCGCGGCCGTGCTGCCGCCTTCGGAGGGGGCGACCGCCTGGTCACTGCCACAGGCGGTGAGTGCAAGGGCGCCGGCGAGGGCCGCTCCCGCGAACTGGCCAAACCTTGAGAGCTTCACAGCCCCGGTGTCCTTCCTCTGGACTTCGTCATGTTTGGGCGAGACGCCGTACGACCTCGCCAAATGCGAAGGTAGGGAGGAGAGGTGACCAGATGTACCAGGCAGGGTGAACGAAGGGTGAACGGCGGAGCGAAAGTGCTGGAAAAGGGGTTGGATCACAGGTGTATGTCGGATGAACCACGTCCTTTTTGGGGGGTAATGTCCGGTCTTGAACAGGGGTGATGACGGCTTATCCGGTAGTCTGTCACGTTGCGTCATCACCCCTGGAGGGTCAGGCCGACGGTCCCTGCGGTGCCGCATACATCACATCGGCGTCCCACAGGGTGAAGCCCAGCGACTCGTACAGGCGGACCGCGGGCCGGTTCTCCTCGTCCACGTACAGCAGCACCCAGGGCAGACCCCGGTCGCGCAGGTGCCGCAGCCCGGCCAACGTCAGCGCGCGGCCCAGCCCCGTCCCCTGCCAGTCGGGGTCCACGCCCACGACGTAGACCTCGCCCACGGCCTCGCCGTCGGTCAGCCCCGCCCCGTCGGCGTGGACCTTCGTCCAGTGGTACCCCGCGATCCGTCCGCTGGCCCGATCCTCGGCCACGAAGAACCCGCCGGCGTCGAACCACTCCTCGGCCTCGCGCTGGCGCAGGTCCTCCAGGGTCACCGCGCCCTGCTCGGGGTGGTCGGCGAAGGCCCGCGCGTTGGCGTGCAGCCACGCCTCCTCGTCCCGGCCCACCTCGAACGCGCGGATGACGACCCGTTCCCCCAGGCCGCCCGGTAGGTGAGGTTCCGGGAGGTTCGCGACCGCGGAGTCCGACGCGCCCTCTTCGGCGCGCAGCCGAAGGCGCATCTTCCACAGGCCGCGCGCCTGGCGCCAGCCGGCCGAGCGGGCGAGCGCGACGGCTCCGGGAAGCCGGCCGTGCGCCCACACGCGCAGGCCGCGCGGCGAGGCGTCCTCGGCCAGGGAGGTCAGCAGGCGCCGTCCCAACCCGCGCAGCCGGTGGTCGGGGACGATGACGAGCTCGCCGGAGTCGGGCTCCTCCCCCGAACGCTCGACGAAACCGAATCCGACGAGCCGGGACGTGTCCTCACCGTCGTCCGCGTAGAGCAGGTGGAACCGGGCGCCCCCGCCGGGGGCGCCATGGCGTACGCGCAACAGGGTCTGTTCCGACAGGGGGGCGATGCCGTCGTGGGCGCGGGCGGCGGCGGCGAGCTCGCCCACGGCCCGGGCCTGCTCCCCGGTGAGGGCGTCGGTGATGTCGATGTGGCTCATGGTGGCGAGCCTACGGTTCGACCGGGGAGGCGTGCGGCGTGCCGGGCTCAGCCCTTGCGGCGACGTCCCCGGTAGCCGACCGAACCGGTGCGTACCCGGCGGACCGGCGCCAGCGGCGCCGACAGCAGCAACAGCAGCATCAGAAAGAGCAGCAGGACACTCGGCGTGATCCCGCCGCGCACCTGCGCGGCCTCGGTCGCGACGGTGGTGGCCGACTCGTCCTCGCCGGGGGTCACCATCGGCAGTTCCGCGTACTCCTCGCCGATGCCCTCGCCGCCCGAGGAGCCCACCGAGGGAAGCGTGGCCTCGCCCGTCGGCAGGGCGGGACGCAGTGCCCCGTCGTCGGCGCCGCCGCGCGTGGTGGTCGACACGGGACTGTGCGGCGCCGCGCTGCGAGTGGGGCGCGGGGGGCGGTCCTGTCCGCTCGCGCGATCGGGCCGGCGCGTGGGAGAGGCCGAGGAAGTGGGGGTCGAAGAGGGGGCGCCGGTCTGGTCACCGTCCTCCCCGTCATCGTTGTCGGGCGGAGGCGACGAGGGAGGCGGGGAGGAAGGGGGAGGCGTGGTCTCGGGAGGAGGCGTCGGGTCGGGGGTGGGCGAGGGGTCGGGCTTGGAGCGGACGACCTGGGCCGACCCCGTGAAGGAGACCGTGTGCGTGCCGGCCTCGGGGCAGGCGCCCGCCTCGCCGGGCACGGCGTAGTCGAGGGAGCCCGTGGCGGACACCGGTCCGGGGGCGCCGACCGGGCCGGACACCCGGGTCTGGGCGGAGGATCCGGGGGCGAGGAGGGTGGGCGACTCGAACGGGGCGGCGGTGAAGCCGTCCGCGGTGACCGTGGGGCCGTACAGGCACACCCCCGTCTCGGCCCGGGCGACCACCTGGAGCAGGAAGGAGACCTCGACGGTCGCCTCGGCGAGCTCGAACTGCTTGGCGGTCGGCGCGAGGGTGACCAGGGGAGGGGTCGGAGGTGGGGGAGGAGAGGAGGGATCGGGCTGGGCCCAGGCCGAGGACGCCGGTCCGGCCAGCGCGGCACCGACGAACAGCGCCCCCAGGGGCGCCCAGGCGACCATCCGCGTCGATCTGCTGGAAGCGTTTCGGTCCCTGCCGCCGGCCATGGGCCATGACCTCCTCGGTCGCCTTACTCTCCGTTCGCGCCGGTGGACCCCGGTCGCGGAGAACATGACGAACACCGCGACCGGAAGGTTGACGCTGCGCGCTCGTCTCCTGATCGGGGGTGACCGCGAACGTCGACTGTTCCGCATCCTAGGCGCTGGGGTGCCATGATCACGAGACCTGAATCCGAGGATCCACCATTATTTCCGGCGTTTCGTTCATGCCGGGCGCGTGCGGCACCGTCCACGCGCCCGGCGACGGGTCAACCGGTGTGGACCTGGTGGGCGACGGGGTCGGGCTCCCCGACCGGGGCCTTTGCCGAAGTGTCGGGGACGAACCGGTAGCCGACGTTGCGCACGGTGCCGATCAGCGACTCGTGCTCGCTGCCGAGCTTGGCGCGCAGCCGCCGCACGTGGACGTCGATCGTCCGGGTGCCGCCGAAGTAGTCGTAGCCCCACACCTCCTGGAGCAGCTGGGCGCGGGTGAAGACCCGTCCGGGATGCTGGGCCAGGAACTTCAGGAGCTCGAACTCCTTGAAGGTGAGGTCGAGGATGCGTCCGCGCAGCCGCGCGATATAGGTGGCCTCGTCGATGGTGAGGTCGCCACGCCGGATCTCGTCGGGATCGTCGGCGGCGGCCTCGGACTGGCCGATGGCCAGGCGCAGCCGGGCCTCGACCTCGGCGGGGCCCGCGGTGGTCAGGATGAAGTCGTCGACCTGCCAATCGGGCGTGAGCGCGGCGACACCGCCCTCGGTGAGGATCGCGATGAGCGGGCAGTCGAGCCCCGTGGTGTCGAGCAGGCGGCACAGGTTGCGGACGCTGACGAGGTCGGTGCGCGCGTCGACCAGGATGGCGTCGACGGGGGCACCCCCCGTACGGTCGTGTCCCGGGGTGAGAAGGGCGCTCGCCTCGGCCGGGGCCACGCGCACCGAGTGCAGGAGCAGGCCGAGGGCGGGCAGAACGTGGTCGGACGGCTCGTTGGAGTTCGTCAGTAACAGCAGGTGGCTCATGCGTCTCTTCCCGTCACCCCGCATGAAGCGGCTGGTCGAAGGCGCCATTGCCCCCGGTCGGAAATATCTGAATGTTGCCTCCGAGAAATACAAGGATAATCAATCGATGGTGAGCGGAACCATTCGGTACTGGGCCGCGGCGAAAGAAGCCGCGGGCGTGGCGGAGGAGCCTTACGAGGCCGACACGCTGGCCACGGCGTTGGAGGAGGTGCGCCGGCGACACGCCGACCGCCCCCGTTTGATCGAGGTCCTGCGGCGCTGCTCGTTCCTGGTCGACGAGGCGCCCGTGGGGCGGCGGCCCCATGCCGAGGTGCGCCTGAGCGAAGGGGGCGTCATCGAGGTGCTGCCTCCTTTCGCCGGCGGGTGAACGGCCGCGAGAAAGAGATGGGGAGATTGCGGATATGTCACACGAATCACCTCGGGTGATCACCATGCTCGGAAAGCCGGGCTGTCATCTGTGCGACGAGGCGCTGAAGGTCATCGAGACCGTGGCCGCCGACCTGGGCGTCCGCTACGAGGTGCGTGACATCACCCACGCCTCGCAGGAGGAGCGCGACGAGTACTGGGACAAGATCCCCGTCACGTTCGTCGATGGCGTTCAGCACGACTTCTGGAGGGTCAGCGAGAAGCGTCTGCGCGCGGCCCTGTCCTGACGCGAGAGCACCCCGAATAACGGACACGCCGGCGGGTGGCCCTACGGCCACCCCACTTTGTGCATACATTCACAAGGGCGTAATCTGGTGGTCAAATCATCATCCGGCCGGGATCTCGACGGGTCGAACGCGTGCTTATAGGGGAGCATCGAACCCATGTCGGCCCGAACACCATCCGCACCGCCGACAGTTGCCCAGGAGCGCACGCCTGTGACCCGCCGTCCACCACGGCCCCGGGAAAGGGGAATCCCGGAGGCGACCGTCGCGAGGCTCCCGCTGTACCTGAGGGCACTGCAGGCGCTCGACGAACGTGGCACGCCCACGGTCTCGTCCGAGGAGCTGGCCTCCGTCGCGGGGGTGAACTCCGCCAAGCTCCGCAAGGACCTGTCGCACCTCGGCTCCTACGGTACCCGTGGCGTGGGTTACGACGTCGAGTACCTCATCTACCAGATCTCCCGTGAACTTGGTCTCACCCAGGACTGGTCGGTGGCGATCGTCGGCGTCGGCAACCTCGGCCGCGCACTGGCCAACTACGGGGGGTTCGGGACCCGCGGGTTCCGCATCGCGGCCCTCCTCGACGCCGACCCCGCGGTGGTGGGAGACGCCGTCGCGGGCCTGCGCGTAGGGCATATTGACTCGTTGGAGGAGGTCGTGGCGCGTGAGCACGTCTCCATCGGGGTCATCGCCACGCCGGCGGCGGCCGCCCAGGGCGTCTGCGACCGATTCGTCGGCGCGGGAGTGACCAGCGTCCTCAACTTCGCGCCGGTGGTCCTCAATGTGCCGGACGGCGTGGATGTGCGTAAGGTCGATTTGTCGATCGAGCTTCAGATCCTGGCCTTCCACGAGCAACGGAAGGCCGACGGCCGGGGAGGGCCCGAATGGATCGAGGCCCTGGAGGCATGACATGACCGATGGCCGTAGCGTCGCGCGCGCGGGCAACCACGGCCGCGCCGCGCGCAGCGTAGCAGTAGTTCCTGCTTTGGAGTGCAGATGAGTGTCCTCGCCGTTGGGCTGAGCCACCGCAGCTCGCCCGTGGCGCTGTTGGAGCGCGTCGCGTTGAGCGGGGAGTCCCGCCTGAAGGTCATGTCCGAGATGGTGGGCACCTCCGCGGTCAACGAGGTGATGATCGTCGCCACGTGCAACCGCATGGAGGTCTACGCCGACGTCGACAAGTTCCACCCCGGTGTCACCGCGATCTCCGAGCTGCTCTCCTGGCACACCGGCGTGTCCATGAGCGAACTCACCGAGCACCTCTACGTCCACTACGAGGAGCGCGCCGTCCAGCACCTGTTCTCCGTCGCCTGCGGCCTGGACTCCATGGTCGTCGGCGAGGGGCAGATCCTCGGACAGGTCCGCACCGCCCTGAAGGAGGCGCAGCAGGGCGGGACCCTCGGCCGGGTCCTCAACGACCTCGGCCAGCGGGCCCTGCGCGTCGGCAAGCGCGCCCACACCGAGACCCACCTCGACCACGCCGGGGCCGACATGGTCTCCCTCGGCCTGACCGTCGCCATGCGCCACCTTCCGGTCGCGGCCGCCGGCGCCGCCCCGGCCGCGACCGGCGGGCGGTGCCCGGTCCACGCCGCCTCCACCGCCGACGCCGTCGCCGCCGCGCTTCCCCAGCCGCAGGCCCTCACCGGCCGGCGCGTCCTGGTGCTGGGCGCCGGCTCGATGAGCGCGCTGTCGGCCAACACCGTCGCCCGTCAGGGGGCGAGCTCCGTGGTGGTGGCCAACCGCACCTTCGAACGGGCCGCCCGGCTGGCCGAGTGCCTCACCGAGGCCTATGAGCCGATCGCCAGCCGCGCGGTCCCGTTCGAGGACGCCGCGGCCCAGCTCGCCGACGTCGACCTGGTCATCTCCTGCACCGGCGCGCAGGGGCTGGTGCTCACCCGCGACGAGGTCGAGGCCACCCTGGCCGGGCGCGGCGCCCGCCCGCTGGTCTTCCTGGACCTGGCCCTGCCGCGCGACGTCGACGAGGCGGTGCGCGAGCTGCCCGGCGTCGAACTGGTCGACATCGAGGACCTGCGCCGCGCCGCCGCCGAGGGCGCCGACGACACCTCCGGGCGCTCCGACGACCTCTCCCTGGTCCGCGACATCGTCGAGGAGGAGGTCGCCGAGTACCAGTCGGTCCGCCGCGCCGAGCTCGTCGCGCCCACGGTCGTCGCGCTGCGCAGCAAGGCCCGGCTCGTCGTCGACACCGAGCTGGCCCGCCTCCAGGGACGCCTCCCCGACCTCGACGACAAGGCCCGCGGCGAGATCACCCACGCCATGCGCCGCGTCGTCGACAAGCTCCTGCACCAGCCCACCGTCCGGGTCAAGCAGCTCGCGGCCGGCCCCAACGGCGACTCCTATGAGGCGGCGCTGCGCGAACTGTTCGACCTCGACCCCGCAACGCCCGACGCGGTCACCCGGATCGACCCCGCCGTCGGCGAGGAGAAGTGAAGATGACCTCCGCACCGGCCCGGCTCGGCACCCGCCGCAGCACCATGGCCACCACCCAGTCGCAGATGGTCGCCGACACCATCACCGAGCGCACCGGAGTCTCGATCGAGCTCGTGCTCATCACCAGCTTCGGTGACGTCACCAAGGCCCACCTGGCCCAGCTCGGCGGCACCGGGGTGTTCGTCAACGCCCTGCGCGACGAGCTGCTGGCCGGGAACATCGAGTTCGCGGTGCACTCCCTCAAGGACCTGCCCACCGCCCCCGCCGACGGCCTCACCCTCGCGGCCGTCACCGAGCGCGACGACCCCCGCGACGCGCTGTGCGCCCGGGACGGCCTGAAGTTCGCCGACCTGCCCGCCGGAGCGCGGGTGGGCACGGGTTCGCCGCGCCGTGTCGCCCAGCTCGCCGCGCTGCGCCCCGACCTCGACTACGTCCCCATCCGCGGGAACGCCGAGACCCGTCTGGGCAAGGTCGCCTCGGGTGAGCTCGACGCCGTCGTCCTGGCCTACGCGGGCCTGACCCGGGTCGGCCGCCTCGACGACGTCACCGACGTGTTCGACCCCGGACAGGTGCTGCCCGCCCCCGGGCAGGGGGCGCTTGCCGTGGAGTGCCGGGCCGCCGACATCGACGGCGATCTGGCCTACCTCACCGCGGTCGACCACGCCGAGACCCGCGCCGCGGTCCTCGCCGAGCGCACCGTCCTGGCCGAACTGGAGGCCGGCTGCGCCGCCCCCGTGGGGGCCTACGCCCGCTGCGCCGACGGCCAGATCGTCCTGCACGCCGCCGTGGTCGCGGTCGACGGCAGCCAGTCCATCCGCCGCCGGGGACAGGCGAGCCTCGCCGACTTCCCCACCGCCGCGGCCGCGGCCGCCCACCTCGGCCGCTCGCTGGCGGCCGAGATGATCGCGCAGGGAGCCGACCGCATCGTGGCCGACGCCGCGGGGCGCTGACGACTGGCCGCGCAGCCCCACCCGTCAGGTGGGGGAGTCGGTAGGAGGAACAAGGAGCGATGAACCCGCACACCGAGAACCCGGAAGAGACCCCGGGGACGCCCGCCGGGGCCGCCGCCGGGCACGTCGCCCTGGTGGGGGCCGGGCCCGGAGACCCCGAGCTGCTGACGCTGCGCGCCGCCGCGCTGCTCGCGCGGGCCGACGTCGTCTTCACCATCCGTGAGCCGGGCCCCAGGATGGCCGCCTACCGTTCACCGCTGTTGGCGCACTGCCGTCCCGACGTCCAGGTCATCGAGCCGGCCGAGTGCGGGGGCGACGCCAACGCGCTCGCGCTCGCCCACGCCCGCGACGGCCGTCGCGTCGTCCGCCTCTACAGCGGCGATCCGCTGCTGGGCTGCCGTGGCGCCGAGCTCGCCGACGCCTGCCGCGAAGCCGGCGTCGAGTTCGAGATCGCCGCGGGCCTGTCCTCGGTCACCGCCGTCCCCACCTACGCCGGCGTTCCGCTGCTGCCGCGCGGGGTCGGCGAGCTGCGCGTCCTCGACGCCCGGGAGCCCGGCCCCGACTGGGAGAGGGCGGCCGAGGGGGAGGCCACGCTCGTGGTGATGTTCCCCGACGCCCCCGATGACGAGGACCCGCAGGCCACGGGGCCCGGCTTCGACCGCGTGTGCAAGGCGCTCATCGCCGGTGGCCGCCCCGACACCACCCCGGTCGCCGTCACCCGGATGGGGACCACCACGGCGCAGAGCACCGTCGTGTCCACGCTGGCCCGCCTCACCGCCGACCTCAAGGCCGCCGACGCCAAGGGCAACAACATCACCAAGCCGGCGCTGATGGTCGTCGGTGAGGGCGTGCGCGGCCAGGAGCGCATCTCGTGGTTCGAGACCCGCCCCCTGTTCGGATGGCGGGTGCTCGTCCCCCGCACCAAGGAGCAGGCCGCCAGCCTGTCGGAGCAACTGCGCGGCTACGGCGCGGTGCCCGAGGAGGTCCCCACCATCTCCGTGGAGCCGCCGCGCACCCCGCAGCAGATGGAGCGGGCCGTCCGCGGCCTGGTGACCGGCCGTTACCAGTGGGTGGCGTTCACCTCGGTCAACGCGGTCAAGGCGATCCGGGAGCGGTTCGAGGAATACGGTCTGGACGCGCGGGCGTTTGCCGGTGTGAAGGTCGCGGCCGTGGGTGAGCAGACCGCCGCCGCGCTGCGCGCGTTCGGCATCCAGCCCGACCTCATGCCGCCGGAGGACCGTCAGTCCGGCGCCGGACTGGTCGAGGTCTGGCCGCCCTACGACGCCGAGCTCGACCCGATCGAGCGCGTGCTCCTGCCGCGTGCCGACATCGCCACCGAGACCCTCGCCGCCGGCCTGGCCGACCTCGGCTGGGAGGTGGACGACGTCACCGCCTACCGGACGGTGCGCGCGGCGCCGCCGCCCGCGCCGATCCGCGAGGCCATCAAGGGGGGCGGTTTCGACGCGGTGCTGTTCACCTCCTCCTCGACGGTGCGCAACCTCGTCGGCATCGCGGGCAAGCCGCACGCGACCACGGTCATCGCCGTCATCGGCCCCGAGACCGCCAAGACGGCCGAGGAGTACGGGCTGCGTGTCGACGTGGTCGCCCCCAAGACCTCGGTTTCGGCCCTCGCCGCGGCCCTTTCGGAGTACGGTGCGGCTCAGCGCGAAGCCGCGATCCGGGACGGCAAGCCCGTGCTCCGGCCCAGCCAGAAGCGGCGCGGCCGTCGGCGCAAGCTCGCCTGACCCGCCGCACCACCGACCAGCCCACCAGGGAGTCGCCCGACATGACCGCACGCTTCCCCGCGGCCCGGCCCCGCCGGCTGCGCAGCACGCCGGCGCTGCGCAGGCTCGTGGCCGAGACCCGGGTCGCCCCGGCCGACCTGATCCTGCCGATGTTCGTCAAGGAGGGCATCGACACGCCCAACCCGGTGTCGTCGATGCCGGGCGTCGTCCAGCACACGCGCGACAGCCTGCGCAAGGCCGCCCACGAGGCGGCCGAGGCGGGGGTCGGCGGCCTCATGCTGTTCGGTGTCCCCGAGGTGAAGGACGAGCGCGGCTCGGCCGCCGACGACCCCGCGGGCATCGTCCAAAAGGCGCTGCGCGACCTGTCGGCCGACCTCGGCGGTGAGATCGTGATCATGGCCGACCTGTGCCTGGACGAGTACACCTCGCACGGCCATTGCGGCCTGCTCACGCCCTCCGGCGATGTCGACAACGACGCGACGCTGGAGCGTTACGCCTCCATCGCGGTGGCCCAGGCCGCCGCGGGGGTGGACGTCGTCGCGCCCAGCGGCATGATGGACGGCCAGGTCGCCGCCATCCGCACCGCGCTGGACAGGGCCGGCTACACCAACGTCCCGATCCTCGCCTACGCCGCCAAGTACGCCTCGGCCTTCTACGGGCCCTTCCGCGAGGCCGCCGAGGGGGCGCCCCAGTTCGGCGACCGCACCCGTTACCAGCAGGACCCGGCCAACGCCCGCGAGGCGCTGCGCGAGGTCGAGCTGGACATCGCCGAGGGCGCCGACATGGTCATGGTGAAGCCGGGCCTGGCCTATCTCGACATCGTCGCCAAGGTCGCCGAGTCGGTCACCGTGCCCGTTTCGGCCTACCAGGTCAGCGGCGAGTACGCCATGGTCGAGGCCGCCGCGGCCAACGGGTGGCTGGACCGCGAACGGGTCATCTTGGAGACGCTCACCTCCTATCGGAGGGCCGGCGCCCACCAGATCCTCACCTATTGGGCCACCGAGGCCGCGCGCCTTCTGCGCTGATCCGTGACAACGGTGTTCTCCCAATCGGGCCGGGGCCGGGTGCGGGGAGGCAACACCATCGACTCCGCACCGCGAACCGGACCAAGGGGGAAACGTGGTAGACGTGCTCAGCCGGCGCAAACGCCGGAGGCAGACCGCGAGCAGCGGGCTCGGCGCGGCGCTGGAGTACGCCGCGCTGGGGTGGCCGGTGTGCCGTGGGGCGCGGCCGGCGCAGGACAACGGTCGGGCCTGTGCCTGTGACCGGCTGGGCTGCCCCGACCCGGGCGCCCATCCGATGTCGGCGGCCTGGGCCATGGAGGCGACGACCGACCCCGCTCGCATCACCCGCTGGTGGAACGCCACCCCCGACGCCAACATCATCCTGCCCACCGGACGGGTCTTCGACGTCTTCGACGTTCCCGCGGGCGCCGGGATCATGGCGCTGGCCCGGATGGACCGTGCCGGTGTGGCGGCCGGCCCGGTGGCGGCGGTCGAGGCCCGGCGCTATCTCTTCTTCGTGGCCACGCGGTCGCCGGTGGACGAGGACGAGTGGTGGTCCTGTCACCTCGACTGCGTGCCCGAGACCGTCGAGGAGACGCCGGGCCTGCGGTGGCACTGCCGGGACAGCTACGTGCCGGCGCCTCCCTCGCGGCTGCCCTCCGGCGGCCAGGTCGCCTGGATCCGCTCACCGGTCGCCGACGGCGCGGCCATCGCCCTGCCCGACCCGATCCCCGTCCTCGACGTCCTCGCCGACGCCTGCGAGGAGTTCACCGCCTGACCGGGGCGTTCAGGCGCCCGGTTTCTCGGCGGCCACGACGATTCCGTCCTCGTCGCTGCACAGCCAGGCCCCCGGGTCGAACACGACCCCGCCGAACGCCACCGGCACGTCCACCGCTCCGGCGCCGGTCTTGGCCGACTTGCGAGGGTTGCTGCCCAGCGCCTTGATCCCCAGGTCGATGTGGGCCAGTTGAGCGGTGTCCCGCACGGCGCCGTTGATGACCACCCCCGCCCAGCCGTTGCGCGCGGCCGACGCGGCGATGAGGTCTCCCATGAGCGCGCTGCGCAGCGATCCCCCGCCGTCCACCACCAGCACCCGGCCCTGGCCGGGAGTGCCCAGTAGCCGCTTCACCAGCGCGTTGTCCTCGCGGCAGGTGACGGTGACGATCGTGCCCTGGAAGGCGCGGCGCGCGCCGAACTGGCGGAGCTGCGTCTCGCAGCTCGCGAGCAGGTCGCCGTGGGCGTCGATCAGGTCGGCGGTCGCGGGCACCTCGGCCATGGTGGCTCCCTCGTGTCGGGACGACGGGGCCCCAACCTATCCGGGCCCGCGTGACCGGCCGCGGCGACCCCGGCCCCTGGGGACGGGGCGCGCGCTTTCGCAGGTAACTGCCACACTGGAGGGGTGGGTACTCATCAGATTTCAACCGACCTGTTCCAGCGCGCGAGCGCGGTCGTGCCGGGAGGGGTGAACTCCCCGGTCCGGGCCTTCGGCGCGGTGGGCGGGACCCCGCCGTTCATGGCGTCGGGCGAGGGGGCCTACCTCACCGACGTCGACGGCAACCGCTACGTCGACCTCATCTGCTCGTGGGGGCCGCTGATCCTCGGCCACGCGCACCCGGCCGTCGTCGAGGCGCTCGCCACCGCGGCGGCCAAGGGCACCTCCTACGGCGCGCCGACCAAGGGCGAGGTCGAGCTGGCCGAGGAGATCGTCTCCCGCACCCCCGTCGAGAAGGTGCGGCTGGTCAACTCCGGTACCGAGGCCACCATGTCGGCGATCCGGCTGGCCCGCGGCGCGACCGGGCGCAGCAAGGTGGTCAAGTTCGCCGGCAACTACCACGGACACGTGGACGCGCTGCTGGCCGCGGCGGGCTCGGGTGTCGCGACGTTCGCCCTGCCCGACTCGCCGGGTGTCACCGGCGCCAGCGCCGCCGACACGATCGTGCTGCCCTACAACGACATCGAGGCGGTCGAGCGGGCCTTCGCCGAGTCGGGCGAGGAGATCGCCTGTGTCATCGCCGAGGCGTGCCCGGCGAACATGGGCATCGTGCCGCCCAAGGACGGTTTCAACGCCAGGCTCAAGGAGATCACCGCGCGGCACGGCGCGCTCCTCGTCCTCGACGAGGTGCTGACCGGCTTCCGGGTGAGCCCGTCGGGGTGGTACGGCCTTGAGGGGGTCGCCCCCGACCTGATGACCTTCGGCAAGGTGATGGGGGGCGGACTGCCCGCCGCCGCGTTCGGCGGGCGCGCCGACCTGATGGACCAGCTCAGCCCGAGCGGCCCCGTCTACCAGGCGGGCACGCTCTCGGGCAACCCGCTGGCCACCGCGGCCGGCCTGGCGACGCTGCGCAACGCCACCCCCGAGGTCTACGCCCACATCGACCGGGTGGCCGAGCAGGTCTCGGCGGCCGTGGCCGCGGAGCTGAGCGCGGCCGGCGTGCCGCACCGTATCCAGCACGGCGGCAACCTCTTCACCGTGTTCTTCACCGCCGACGAGGTGGTCGACTTCGACGACGCCCGCGCGCAGAACACCCGCCGTTTCGCGGCGTTCTTCACCGCGATGCTGGAGCAGGGCGTCTACCTGCCGCCGGCGGCGTTCGAGGCGTGGTTCTTCTCGGCGGCGCACGACGATGAGGCCATCGATCGGGTCGTCTCGGCCCTGCCCGCGGCGGCCAAGGCCGCCGCCCAGGTGGCTGACTGACGATCCGGTGGGCTCGGGGCGGCGGACCCGTCCGGCCGTCGCCCCGGAAGATCGCGGAGGAACAGAAACGCTACGGATTCCGCTAGATCACCGTTAACGGACTCTTTAGCATTGAGACATGCTTGATCTCGATCGGCTGCGCGCCCTCACCACCATCGCCGAGTACGGCTCGGTGAGCGCGGCGGCCGACGCCCTCGGCATCACCGCCTCCGCGGTCTCACAGCAGATCGCGAAACTGGAGCGCGAGACCTCCTCGTGCCTGCTGGAGCGCAACGGACGCGGCGTGCGGCTCACCGACGCCGCCTGGCTGCTCGTCGGCCACGCCGAACGCATCCTCAGACTGGTCACCGAGGCCGAGGCCGACCTGGAGGCCCAGCGCGGCAGCGTGGTCGGCCAGATCGGGATCGCCGCGCCCGCCACGGTCTCGCGGGGACTGCTCCCGAGGGTGGTGCGCGACCTCGCCACCCATCACCCCCGGCTCACCGTCAGACTCCACGAGACCGTTCCCAAGACGTCGCTGCCCCGGATGCTGCGCGGCGAGTACGACCTCACCATCGTGCACGACTGGCGTAACTCCCCCCTGCCCCTCCCCGAGGGACTGGAGCGCGTCCACCTCCTCGACGATCCCGCCGAGATCGCGCTGCCCGCCTCCCATCCGCTGGCCGGACGCCCGTCGTTGGCCTTCGCCGAGCTCGCCACCGAGAAGTGGATCGCGGCGCCCAGCGGTGACATATGCCACGACTGGCTCGTCGGGATGCTGCGCGAGGCGGGCGTCGAACCCGAGATCGCCCACTACTCGACGGAGTACCCGACCCAGCTCGAACTGGTCGCGGCCGGCCTGGGCGTCGCGGTCCTGCCCCGGCTGGGCCGGGGCCGGCTGCCCGACGGCCTCGTCACCGTCCCGGTGCGGCCCACGTTGGTGCGACGGTTGTACGCGGTATGGCGTTCGGAGGCGGGGCGACGCCCCGCGGTCCAGGCCATGGTTGCCGCACTGCGCGCCGCGGTCGGTACGGTTGAGGGCGCGCGGCCGGTTCCGGCCGGACCGCCGCCACCCCACTCAGAGGGCGTGAAGCACACCGAAAGGGAAACGGTTCCGCACGATGTCCACGACCACCGTCGTCCACCTGCTGCGGCATGGTGAAGTGCACAACCCCGCGGGGGTCCTCTACGGCCGGCTTCCGGACTTCCACCTCAGCGAGCGAGGCCGTCGCATGGCGGAGCTGGCCGCGAAGTGGTTTGCGGGCCGTGACCTGAAGGTGCTCTACTCCTCCCCGCTGGAGCGCGCCCAGGAGACCGCGGAGCCCCTGGCCGACGGGTTCGGATTGCCGATCCAGCTCGACGACCGGCTGATCGAGGCCGGCAACAGCTTCCAGGGCAAACCGTTCACGTCGCGCGCGATGGCGGACCCGCGCACCTGGCGGCGGCTTTACAACCCGTTCCTGCCGTCGTGGGGCGAGTCCTACACGACGATCGTGGCGCGCATGGTCGAGGTCATCAAGCAGGTCCGCCGCGAGGCCTGGGGCGGCGAGGCGGTGTGCGTCAGTCACCAGCTGCCGATCTGGATGGCGCGCCGCGCCTCCGAGGGGCAGCGGCTGTGGCACCGTCCCGACCGCCGGCAGTGCAACCTCGCCAGCGTCACGTCGTTGACCTTCGAGGACTACCGGCTGGTCAGCGTCGGCTACAGCGAGCCGGCCGCCGAGCTCTACACCGGCCGGGCCAGCGTCCCCGGCGCCTAGACCGCCCGGGCGGGTGACGTTTCCCCTACGCGCGTCCGTCCGATTGCCCGAGAGGGTAGGCTAGCTCGTTGGGTGGCGCGTCCCCTCCGGCCGTGTCCGCCCATCTGCCGCGCCATGTCCCCTACGGTGACGTGCCGCCGCAGTCACAGGACGGCTGGACGGGCCTTCCCGCCCGCGCTCCGCCGTCATGTCTCTTTCATCGCGTTCAAGAGGTGATCCCATGGGTTCCGTCATCAAGAAGCGCCGCAAGCGCATGGCGAAGAAGAAGCACCGCAAGCTGCTGAAGAAGACCCGCATCGCGCGTCGCAACAAGAAGTAGGCGCCCCTCTCCGCCGACGTGCCGTGGGCCCGCTCCGCGCCCGCGCGCAGGGGCCCCGTGGCAGCGGGGCGCGCCGGGATCGCGGGCCATGGGGGTGCGGTACGCGCCGCCCGGGTCCGTCCCCGCCGCGCCGGCCCTGTCCGAGACCGAGGCGGAGACACCTACCTCCCCGCAGTGAGAACGCCTAAGGAGGCGAGTCGACATGGCTCGCGTCGTACTCGTTACCGGGGTCTCCCGGTACTTGGGGGCCCGCGTCGCGAACGCCCTCCAGGCCGATCCCGGTGTCGACCGGGTGATCGGTGTGGATTCCGCCCGGCCCCATCCCCTCCTGGGAGGGGCCGAGTTCGTTCGGGCCGATCCGCACGATGGCAGTGTCAACGCGGTGGTGAGCGATTCGGGCGCCGACACGGTCCTGCACCTGGGCCTGGCGACGGCGCCGCGCGACACGGCGGGCCGGCCGTTCCGTGAGAACAACGCCCTCGGTTCCCTCCAGGTGCTCGCCGCCTGCCAACGCTCCGCGAAGGTGGACCGTCTGGTGGTCCGCTCCAGCGCGGCGGTCTACGGCCCCTCCTCGTGCGGCCCCGAGGTGTGCACCGAGGAGGCCGAGGCGCAGCAGGTGCTGCGGCCCGGATACGCCAAGGACGCGGTCGAACTCGAACGGCACGTGCGCGGCCTGGTGCGGCGCCGCCCCGACATCTCCGTCGCGGTGCTGCGGTTCGCCAACCTCATGGGGCCGTCCGTCGAGACCCCCCTCACCCGTTACCTGGGCCTGCGGATCGTTCCCACGCTCCGAGGACACGATCCCCGCATGCAGTTCCTCCACGAGGACGACGGGGTCGAGGCCCTCCGCCGGATGGCGACGAGCGACGGCGAGGGCACCTTCAACGTCGCCGCGCCCGGCGCGATTCCGCTGTCGCAGTGTCTGCGTCGCGCGGGCCGGCCGGAGTTCCCGGTTCCCGCGGGCGGGCTACGGGTGTTCGACAGCCTGGCCCGCCGGGCCCGGCTCGACTACTCCCCCGACCACCTGCGCCTGCTCTGTTCGGGCCGGGTGCTCGATTCGGGCAAGCTGGAACGGGCCCTGGAGTGGTCGCCGAGCTACTCCTCGCAGGAGGCGTTCGACTCCTTCGTGGCCGAACGGGTGCCGTCGGCCCGGACCCCCACCCGCCTCATCGGCCAGATGACCCATCGCGTCCGCGGCGTCGTCGGCCGCTGACCCCGCGGAGACGGGCCGCCCCGCGACCGCGGGGCGGCGCTCAGACGCGGCGGCGGCGGGCCATGCCGACCGCGACCCCGCCGGCCACGGCGCCGGCGAAGGCCGCCGGCACGCCCACCCGCAGGGCCCTGCGGTGCGTGCGGAACTCGTGTACCGGCCAGCCGTTGCGCGCGGCGTGCCCGCGCAGGTCGTCGTCGGGGTTGACGGCGTTGGGGTGGCCCACCAGGGACAGCAGCGGCAGGTCGTTGTAGGAGTCGCTGTAGGCCGTGCACGATTCGAGGTCGAGCTTCTCGTGCTCGGCCAGGGCGCGCACCGCTTCGGCCTTGGCCGGACCGTGCAGGAGGTCGCCGACCAGCCGGCCCGTGTAGACCCCGTCCACCGATTCGGCGACGGTGCCGAGCGCGCCGGTGAGCCCCAGGCGCCGTTTGATGATGTCGGCGAGTTCCACGGGCGTGGCCGTGACCAGCCAGACCCGCCGGCCGGCCCGCAGGTGCCGTTGGACCAGGGCGCGGGCGCCCTCCCAGATCCGGTCGGCCATCGTGTCGTCGTAGATCTCCTCGCACAGCGAGACGAGGTCGTCGACCTTGTGGCCCGCGACGAAGGCCAGCGCGGCCTCGCGCGCGGCGTTGATGTGCCCGGCCCGCTCGTTCCCGCTGACCCGGAACACCATCTGGCCCCAGGCGAAACGCAGCAGGTCGCGTGTTGTGAACAGGTCCCGCGCGGCCAGGCCGCGGGCGAAGTGGTAGATGGACGCACCGCGCATGAGCGTGTTGTCGACGTCGAAGAACGCCGCGGATCCCCCGGCTGCCCGGAGGGGCGGATCGTCCAGCATCGCCTCAGCAGCCGCTGCGGCTGCTCGACCAGCGAGAGTGGCGCGGCCGTTGTCACGGCGTCGGAGATGGCCCCACATGCTCCGAGCCTAAGGCTCCCGTGGGGTGGCGACGGCGTGGTCGCGAAGAGGCGGATCATCTCGTGAGGTAACTCACATCCTCTCCCGGGTAGGGGGCCGTGTGCCAGCGGGATTCGCCCGTTCGGTCAGGCTCGGCTCCCCGTTCGTGCGCATTGTGGCCCGAAAGTGCAGCATCATTAGCGGGATGGTCGAGGTAGGACTAGCTTTCGTCTGCGCCCTGGTGGCCTGGAGCGCCACCGCGGCGCTGGCTGCGCGTTGTCACCGAAACCCGAGCCTGCATGCGTGGGCGTGGACGGGCTCGGCTCTAGCCGTCACGATCGCGTTGAGCGCGGCCTTCCCGGGCGCGCTGCTCGACTTCTCCGAGGTCACCTTCCGCATCTTCCAGATCGGTGTGGGGCTGCTCGGCCCGCTGTTGCTGGGGTGGGGGGCCGTGGAGTACGCGATCGGGTCCGCCCGCGCGAGGTTCGGGGTCCGGCTGGTCGTCACGACGTTGACGATCGTGCCGTTGGTCATCTTGATCCTGGACCGGCTGCGCGGCCGGTACGACAACGGCTATCCCGCGGCGTCGGACCACTACGACGTCATCCCCATGACGGCCCTGGCCCTGGTTCACGGGTTCGCCCTCATCGCGGTTCTCACCTGTGCGATCGTGGTGGCGCGGGACCTGCGCGATCGCCCGCGCGCGGCCCGGCACCGGCTGTCGGTGGTGGGGTTGGCGGGCGCGGCGGTGCTGCTCGAGGTGCTCGTCAGCCGCTTCGGTCTGGACATCCTCGGCCAGCTCCTGCTGGTGGGCGCGGTCGCCTGTGTGTGGGGGACGCTCACCCGGGCGGTCTCCCCGCCGCGCGACCGGAACCACGGCCGCCGCCGGGGGCGTCGTTCCGCGGGGTCCCGCGCCGCGCGCGAGGACGACGGATTCGACGACGAAGAAGACGAACCTTTCGACACCGAGGAGGATGACGTGCGACGCAAACGCCGCGGCGCCGACTACGACGACCCCGAGCCCGCGCCGCCGCCGCGTCCCTCCCGGCTCCGCGGGATCATCACCATCTACACCCTGGCCGAGGGGCATGGTGACGCCTTCGACGACTGCGCGGACGAGGTCGTCGAGGAGGTCGCGCGGCACGAGCCGGACACCCTGCTGTTCGCCTGCCACACGGTGCCCAGCGCGTCGTCACAGCGCATCGTCTACGCGATCTACCGCGATCAGCTCGCCTACGAGGAGCACGAGCAGCAGCCGCACGTCCTGGAGTTCGAGCGCCGGCGGGCCCCCCACGTCGTGGCGACGAACGTGATCGAGCTCGCCCTGTCCGGGGCTTCGGCGGCCGACAACCTGGCGGGCATGCTGATGCCGCGCTGAGTCTCCGTGGCGTTGCGGGGAGTTCGCTCGGAGTTCCCTGGGAAAAGAGACCGGAAAACAGCGAAAGCGGATGTTTGAAGTACGCTTCCTGTTGTTCGACCCGGTCGTCCGTTCTGACGCCGTCCCGGCGGGGCCGCCGGCGCGAGGTCACACACGACCCCGACGGTTCACCGCAATCAACCGGAGTGTGCTGGAAGCCCGATGCGAAAGTTCCTCGTCTTCCTGATCTTTCTGCTGGTCGTCCTGGTGGCCGCTGATCGAGGCCTGCACCACGCCGCGCAGAGCGAGATCGCCAAGCGGGTCAGCCAGCAGTACGAGCTGGCCTCGGAGCCCGAGGTCACCATCGGTGGCTTCCCCTTCCTGACCCAGTTCTTCGGTGGCGAGTACTCCGAGATCAACATCGTCACCGGAGCGATGACCGTCAACGACGTCCAGCTTGAGCGCGTCGACGCGACCTTCACCGGCGTCCAGGCGCCATTGGCCGACCTGCTCTCCACCCCCCAGGTGACCGCGGAACAGGGACAGGCCAAGGTCATGCTCCCCTACAGCGAGCTGCAGAAGCGGTTGCCCGAGGGCATCGTCGTCGAGACCGACAACGGGACCCCCCGCATCACCGGCGACCTCGCCGTCGGAGGGTTCAGCATCCCGATCGAGAGCGACATCGAGATCACCATCGACGGTGACACGCTGACGATGACCCCGACCAACGTCTCCGCCGGCGGCAACCAGATCGACCTCGGTTCCGTCGCCGAGCGGCTCTCGCTGACGGTCGCCGTTCCCCCGTTGCCCTTCGACTTCCAGATCACCGGGGTCGAGGCCCTGCCCAACGGGGTCGAACTGTCCGGCGAGGGCAGCGACATCCCGATCACCGGCGGCGGGGGACAGGGCTGACCCCGGCCCGGTTCGCGGGCCCCGCGGGCCCGCGGGAGCCGTCCCCGCCGTCTGTGCGGGGACGGCGGGCGGACGGCCTGCGTGGACACGATCGGAGGGGACGGCCATGACCGGGGAAGGCCTCCTCGGTGCGGCGGAGCTCGGCGCGCCGCTCGGAGAGCGCGCCACGCTCGTCCAGTTCTCCACCGCCTTCTGCCAGCCCTGCCGGGCGACCCGGCGGATCCTCGCCGATGTCGCTGCCCTCGTCCAGGGGGTGGCCCACGTCGAGATCGACGCCGAGTCCCACCTTGAGCTCGTCCGGCGTCTCGGCGTCGATCGCACCCCCACGGTCCTCGTCCTGGACGCCGGGGGCCGGATCGTCCGCCAGGCGAGCGGTACCCCTCGCAAGGCCGACGTCATCGCCGCGCTCGGTGCCGCGATCCCCTGACCCCGGTCCCGGCCACTGTGAATTAGCGCACCCGTGACATCCCGCGGCCCACGCCGTACGATCGTCACCGTGACCTTCCTGACAGACGCGCTTTTGACGAAGCGACGCGCGGTCGATTTCTGCCGCGTCGCCACCGCGCTCTGTCGCGCTGCCCTGTAGAGCGAGCCCACGGCGCCGTACGCGCCCCACGGAAGCGACCGCACCCCGCAACGGGTGCGCTCCACATCCCTCAGCACCGCTCACGCACCTGGGAACCACGATGAAGGTCGACCCCAGAGGTCAGCGTCCCCCCGCAGCCGTCGTCACCACCCTCCCGGCCACAGCCCTGCCCACCGGCAGGACCGCGCGGCCGGTCGGCGGGAACACGGCCGGGGCGCCGGTCCTCGCCCTCCTTCCCCACGCCAGGCGGGCGCCGTCCGCTGGGGCGGCGTTCCCCGCCCGCGTGCCGTGTCCCCCGTGGGCTGCTTCCGCCGGTCGCCCGGCCGCTCTGCCTCCCGCCTTCGCGACCTCCGGTTCCCGCCGGCGGCGCGAGCCGTCCCCCGCCCCGAGCGCCGTCGCCTCCGCGAGGCACACCGGATGAGGGTGGGCGGACGGCTTCCCCGTGACGTAGCACGACCCGCAAACCAAACAAGGAGGTTCCCATGAGCCGCTCCGACGTCCTGGTCGACGCCGACTGGGTGGAGGCTCACCTGGACGACGCGAACGTCGTCCTCGTCGAGGTGGACGAGGACACGTCGGCCTACGACAAGGGCCACATCCGCAACGCCATCAAGATCGACTGGAAGAAGGACCTCCAGGACCCGGTCCGCCGCGACTTCGTGGACAAGACCGGCTTCGAGAAGCTGCTCTCCGAGCGTGGCATCGCCAACGATCACACCGTGGTGCTCTACGGGGGCAACAACAACTGGTTCGCGGCCTACGCCTACTGGTACTTCAAGCTCTACGGCCACCAGGACGTGAAGCTGCTCGACGGTGGCCGCAAGAAGTGGGAGCTCGACTCCCGCGAGCTGGTCGAGGAGGTCCCCGAGCGGCCGGCCACCCAGTACACCGCCAAGGAGCAGGACACCTCGATCCGGGCCTTCCGCGACGAGGTGGTCGACGCGATCGGCAAGAAGGACCTCGTCGACGTCCGCTCGCCCGACGAGTTCGTCGGCAAGCTGCTGGCGCCGGCGCACCTGCCGCAGGAGACCTCGCAGCGGCCGGGGCACATCCCCACCGCGCGCAACATCCCGTGGGCCAAGACCGCCAACGAGGACGGCACCTTCAAGTCGGAGGAGGAGCTGCGCGCCCTCTACACCGAGGCGGGCGTCGACCTCGACAAGGACATCATCGCCTACTGCCGCATCGGCGAGCGCTCCTCGCACACCTGGTTCGCCCTGCACGAGCTGCTGGGCCTGTCCAACGTCAAGAACTACGACGGTTCCTGGACCGAGTACGGGTCGCTGGTGGGCGTCCCGGTCGAGTTGGGGGAGGCCAAGTGAGCGACAACGGCTGCGGCGCTCCCGTCGGAGGGGTCGCCCTCGCCGACGTGAACGCCGGTGACCAGGCGGTCATCCAGGGGGTGGTCACCCGTGACGGGCGTCCGCTCAGCGGCGCCTACGCGCGGCTGCTCAACGCCTCGGGCGACTTCGTCGGCGAGGTCGCCACCGGCGAGGAGGGCACGTTCCGCTTCTTCGCCGCCGACGGCGACTGGACGGTGCGCGTCCTGGCCTCCCAGGGGTTCACCGCCCAGTACGAGGTGAAGGCCGAGACCGGCAGGATCGTCGACCTGGCCGTTCAGGCGTAGACGGCCCATCGGACGCCGGCGGCACCGGGAGCGGGTCCCGGTGCCGCCGGCGTCCGGTGTCTGCGGGCGGCCGCGGCGCCGTCCCGGGGAATCTGCGGGAGCCGGTGACAAGAGGGCTACGGCCTGACACCATGCCGACGTACCAACGGAGAGCCGCCGGGGCCACACCCGCGGCCGGGCGGGAGGTGCGACGCGGTGGCGAGCACGCGAGAAGGGGACCGGAGGCGGCCGGGATCGGTCTACCTCGGCTGGCGTTATGAGGTCGTCGTCGCCGACCCCGGTCCGGCCCCGCGGCGGCCGAGCCCCTCGGAACGCGAGACGCTCGACGAGGAGTGGGCCGCCGCCCGACGCCGCGCCGAGGCCCAGAGCGACCGGCCGCTCTCCTTCGCCCTGGCCGCGCTGGCGGGTATCGCCCTGCTCGCCGTCGCGCTGTGGCCGCTCGGCGTCCTTCCGGGGCTGTTCGCGGTCTCGGCGTCCCTGGCCTGCCTGATCGTCGCCGCCCCGATCGCCCTCGCGGTACTCCAGGGCCGTCAGGCGGTCCGGCGGCGGCTCGTCGAGGAACGGCGCCGTGTCGAGGAACTGGACCAGGAGCGCGAACGGTTGCTGCGCGAGCGCCAGGAGGAGCACGCCCGCGAGTACGCCGAATGGGAGACCCGCCGTCGCGCTTACGAGGCCCAGCCCCGTTGGTACGGGGTCGCCGTCCCGGAGTGGGCCCGCCTGGCCACGGTCGCCGGGGGGACGCCGGCCGGCTGGTCGGCGCTGCTGGCCAACCTCGGCGCCTCCCTGCTGCGCGACGGGGGAGACCTCACGGTCGTGGACCTGTCCGGCCGGGCGGTGGCCGGCGACCTCGCCTCGCTCGCCCGAAGGTGCGCCGTCCTCCCCCGGATCTGGGTGCTGCCCGCCGACCTGCCGCACATGACCCTCGGCGCGAACCTCGACGCGGCCGGCCGGGCCGGCCTGCTCGCCGTCACCGCCCGCGCCTCGGAGCCCGCGGCCGACGTGGCGGCCGACAGGGAGTTCCTGACGACGCTGCTGGGGATCCTGGGCGCCGACGCGCCCCTCACCCATCTCACGGCGGCCCTGCGCGCGCTCGCGCTGCCGGACGGCTCCGGCGCGGACGACGACCCCGCGTTGTCGCCGCTCACCGCGGAACAACGCCGGCGGCTGCGCGACCTGCCCCACCCCGATCGGGCGGACCGGTTACGCGCGGCCGAGCTGGAGCGCCGCCTCGTGGCCTTCGAAGGGCTCGGCGCCCAAGCCGTCGAGGAGCCCTACGCCCAGATCAAGATCATCGCCACGGACCGCTCCTCAGGGGAGCGGGCCGGACGCTCCTACGGCACCTACGCCCTCGCGGCGCTGAGCGAGCTGCTGCGGATGCGCGCCCGCCGCGGCAACGCCCCCCGCCCCTGGGCGCACACCATCGTGGTCTGCGGCGCCGACGCGCTGCCGGACGCGCGGGTCCGGGACCTGCTGCGCGCGGCCGGGGCGGTGGGGGCCGGGGTCGTCCTTTTGTACCGAAGGGCCAGTCGCGACGCCCTGGCGATGCTCGGCGAGGACGGGTGCCTGCCGGTCCTCATGCGCCAGCCGGACGCGCGGGCCGCGTCCGAGGCGGCCGCGCGCGTGGGGGAGGGGCACCGGCTCCCCCTGCACCCGCTCACCGAGGTCGTCGGCGAGGCGCTGGGCGACTCCATCGCCGACGGCTACGTCACCGACCCGGCCGAGAGCGTCACCACCGGTATCCCCGTCCGGCACGCGGGCCGGACGATCCCTCCCCTCGACCTCGTCCGCCACGTCCGCTCCGCCACCGCCTGGGGGCGTGTCACCGCCCAGGCCGCCGACGTCAGCGGTTCCGCCACCCCGGGGGAGACGCTGCGCTGCGACGCCACCGGGATGCGCGCGCTGCCGCCCACCGCGATGCTGGTCCTCGACGGCGGCACCCCGGTGCTCGCCGACGCCAACCCCGGCATTCTCACGCTGCCCGATGCGACGCTCGCCACCGCGGCCGGACCGGGCGGCGTCCCCGCCCCGGCCCCCGCGGCCGAGGAGGACGAGGCCCCACGCCCCAACCTCGGGCCGCCTCCCGAGCGCCCCGACTGGCGTAACGAGGGGGGAATGCGCGAAGCCGGCTAGTCGTTGGCCGGGGTGACGGTGGAGAAGGCGACGTCACCACCGCGCCCCGGCGGGGCCGGGCCTCCCGCGCAGGTGTCACCCGTGCCCGCCCTTTGCGGTTGGCAATAGGCTGGGTTCGATCGCCTATCACTCAGGCGTCTCGTCATTCCAGTGAATTGTGGAGATCATGAGCGAACTTCCCCTGCGTGCCCAGTTGGCCGCCGCACTGGGTAAGGGCGCGGCGACGTTGTCCCGAGCCACCGGGCGCGGCGACGGCTCGGTCATCGGAGGCCGCGTCGCGCTCAAGGTCGAACCGGACCTGCTCGCCAAGCTGGCCCGCGGCCGGCGGTTGTCGCTGGTCAGCGCCACCAACGGCAAGACCACCACGACCCGGCTGATCGCCTCCGCGCTGCGCGAGCTCGGCGACATCGCGACGAACGAGCACGGCGCGAACATGCCCACCGGGCACATCACCGCGCTCGCCGACAGCCCCGACGCGCGCAACGGTGTCTTGGAGGTCGACGAGAAGTACCTTCCCCAGGTGCTCCGCGAGACCAACGCCGCCGTGGTCGTGCTGATGAACCTCAGCCGCGACCAGATGGACCGCGCCTCCGAGATCAACCTGCTCGCCAAGAAGTGGCGCGAGGCGCTGGCCAAGAGCGAGACCCACGTCATCGCCAACGCCGACGACCCGCTCGTGGCCTGGGCCGGCCTCGGCGCGCGCTACGCCACCTGGGTCTCGGCGGGACAGCGTTGGAAGGAGGACTCCTGGTGCTGCCCCGAGTGCGGCGGTCACCTCAAGCGCGACCCCGACCCGCACTGGGAGTGCCCCGAGTGCGGCCTGCGCAGGCCCGACACCAGCTGGGCGGTGGACAACCAGACCGACAGCGTCATCGACCCCAACGGCCAGCGGCTCCCGTTGCAGCTCAACCTGCCGGGTGACGCCAACCGCGCCAACGCCGTCATCGCGCTGGCCACCGCCGCGGCCTACGGCATCCACCCCAAGCAGGCGCTGCCCCGGTTGCGCGAGATCCGCTCCGTCGCGGGCCGCTACACCTCGGTCGTCACCAACGGCGTCGAGGTGCGGCTGCTGCTCGCCAAGAACCCCGCGGGCTGGCTGGAGTCGTTCGCGGTGCTCAGCCCGCCGCACGTCCCGGTGATCCTGTCCATCAACGCCCAGGTCCCCGACGGCAAGGACACCTCCTGGCTGTGGGACGTCGACTACACCGTGCTGCGCGGGCGCCGCGTGTTCTGCATGGGGGAGCGGCGCACCGACCTCGCGTTGCGTCTGGAGACCGACGAGGTTCCGTTCGAGATCGCCGACCGCGTGGACGAGGTCGTCGCCAAGCTGAAGGCCGAACAGCCCGACATCACCAAGGTCGACGTCATCGCCAACTACACGGCCTTCCAGCAGATCCGCACGGCCTACGGCCGCGTCCAGTAGGAAAGACCAACATGAGCGACACCAGCAGCAGGCTGCGGATCGTGTGGATCTACCCCGATCTGCTCAGCACCTACGGGGACCGGGGCAATGTCCTCATCCTGCGCCGCCGCGCCGAACTGCGCGGAATCCCCACGGAGACGATCCACGTCCACTCCAGCGACCGGGTCCCGGTCGAGGGCGACATCTACCTGATCGGCGGGGGCGAGGACCGGCCGCAGATCCTCGCGGCGGAGCGACTGCGCGCCGACGGCGGCCTGAAGCGGGCGGCCGAGCGGGGGGCCGCGATCCTGGCCATCTGCGCCGGCTACCAGATCATCGGCGAGTCCTACGGTGACGACGCCGACAACCCCCTGCCGGGCCTGGGCATCCTCGACATCCGCAGCGGCCGGGGCACGTCCCGCGCGGTGGGCGAGATCGTCGCCGACGTCGATCCCGCGCTGGGGGTCGGTCGCATCACCGGGTTCGAGAACCACCAGGGGCGCACGGCGCTGGGTCCCTCGGCCCGTCCCTTCTCCACCACGGTGCGCGGTGTCGGCAACGACGGCGCCACGGAGGGGGCCTACCAGGGGCAGGTCATCGGTACCTACCTGCACGGCCCGGCGCTGCCGCGCAACCCCGCGCTGGCCGACCTCCTGCTGCGCATGCGCGTGGGCGACATCCCCCCGCTCCAGCGGTCCTGGGGCGATGCCCTGCACGAGGAGCGGCTGGCCGCGGTGCTGTGAGCCGTCCCGTCCCGCGTTCCGGGGGCGGCGGCCTGGACCGGGCCGCCGCCCCTTCCGCGGGTCAGTTGGGCCGGCGGCGCAGCTCGATCTTGGCGTTGGCCCCGGTGTCGGGGCTGACGATGACCTCCTGGGCGGCGGCGATGCCGTCCACGGTGAGGTCCGCGTCCACCGGGACGGTCCGCTTCACCAGGCCCAGGGCGATGGGGCCGAGTTCGTGGTGGCGGGCGGAGGAGCCCACCACGCCGACGGCGCGGCCGTCGAGCTCCAGGGCCGCGCCACGCTCGGGCAGGCGCTCGGCGGTGCCGTCCAGGTGCAACATGACCAGGCGGCGGGGCGGCCGTCCCAGGTTGTGGACGCGCGCCACCGTCTCCTGGCCCGGGTAGCACCCCTTTTCCAGGTGGACGGCCGAACCGACCCAACCCATCTCGTGCGGGATCGCGCGGTGGTCGCTGTCGAAGCCGAGCCGGGGGCGGTGCGCGGCGATGCGACGCGCCTCGTAGGCCCACAGGCCCGCCGGCCGGGCGCCGGCCTCGGTGAGGGCGTCGGTCACCTCGACGAGCCTCTCGACGGGAACGAACAGGTCGATCTCGTCGGTGGCGCGCCGGACCGGAACGTCCTCCACAAGTCCGGCCACGTCGGCCAGCCGGGCTTCGCGGTCGGGCCCGGCGAGCGTGACGACGCCGCGGGTGGAGCCGAGGTCCTCGACCTCCACGCGCAGCATGAAGCGCATGGAGTCGAGGAACCGGGCCAGCTCCTCGGCGGTTCCCGGCTCGACGTGCGCCCAGACCGCGGTGCCGTCGTCCACCAGCGACAGATGGTGCTTGATGTGTCCCTTGCTGTCCATGACCAGGGCCTCGGTCGCGGTGCCCGGCGCGATCCCGTCGAGGAACTGGCTGGTGAGGCTGTGCAGCCAGCCCAACCGGTCGGGACCGGAGACGCGGACGACGCCTCGGTTGCTCCGGTCCACCCAGCCGCAGGAACGGTCCAGCGCGCGCTGTTCCTGGGCGGGCTCACCATAGTGGGCGGCGATGTCGGCGTCCGGCGGCTCGGCGGCGACGGCGCCAGGACGCTTCAGCAGCGGCGAAGTCATACCCCCGAGCCTATGTCCCCGCCGCCGGGACGAAGGCCGCCCGACGTCGCTTTCAGGCCGGCGCGCGGCAGTGTGCGCAGCGGCCGAACACGGTGAGGTGGTGGGGGTCGGCCTCGAAGCCGAGCTCGCGGTCGAGCGCTTCGACCAGGCCCGCCGCCGCGTCCAGGGAGATGTCGGAGACCTCGCCGCACCCGCGGCACACCACGTGCAGGTGGTCGGCCTCCTCCGCGGGGTGGTAGGCCGTCGAGCCCTGGCCGAGGTGGGTGTGGGTGATCAGGCCGACCTTCTCCAAGACGTCGAGTGTCCGGTAGACGGTCGACAGGTTCACGCCCGAGGCGGTCTGCTGGACGCGGGCGCAGATCGCGTCGGGAGTGGCGTGCTCAAGTTCGCGGACGGCTTCGAGGACGAGCTGTCGCTGCGGCGTCACGCGGTAGCCGCGAGAGCGCAGCTCTTCACGCCAGGTGTGCGACATGAACCGAGTCTACGGTCCCCGGTGGAGGTCTGGACGCCGCGGTGGCAACGGCCGTCCCCACGCCGCGCGGACGGTGGTGGCGGAGCTCACCCGGGTGGGCCGAGGGCGGGGCCGGAAAAACATTTGCCCCACCCGCGCCAGGGGACGTAGCGTCATAAGCACGCAAGAAGGGAGGTGGTCCGAAAGTGCATTCTTTTAGGACTCGCGAGGTGTTCGTCCGCTAGGGCGACCCGTATACGGGATCGCTCCGGCGAATCCCTGATGGACACCCAGACCTCCGGGTGGCCGGCCTTGTCCACCGGCCACGGAGCGCCTCGGCGCTCCGAGCCCGGGGGTCCGTCCATGTCCGGGCGCGGCCCTCCGCCGCGCCCCTGGAGCGTTCCGCCCCCATGGCCGGGCGCGCATCGCGCTTGGCGCGCGGGCCTTAGGCCGCGCGCTTGAGCTGGGCGGACATGTAGGACTGGAGTTCGTGGCCGTCGGCCGCGAGGTCCCAGGCGTACCCCAGGATCTCGCGATTCTCCCCGAACAGGCCGTACAGGCGGTGGCCGGCGGTCACACCCTTGCCGGTCTCGGTGCGCAGCACCACGTCGGTGGACACCTCCACGCGGTTGGCGAAGATCGTGCCGACGTAGACCTCGGTGAAGCCCTCGGGGTGAGAGAGCAGCACCTCGACGTGGACGCTGGGAGCGTCTGACTCCCCGCCCTCCGACGTCTGCGGGCGCACCCGCCAGTAGCCGGATTCCGAGGTCACGAAATCACCGAGGGAGCCGTCCTCGAGCACCCGCCAGACGCGGCTACGGTAGTTCAGATACGGACCTCCGTCGTGCGTGAACTCGACCTGCTGGCCGAATTGGAACTCCTCCATGTCCGGATAACCGGCGACGCCGACCCCCTCCCAACGGCCGAGCAGGAACGACAGTCTCTCCAGATCGGGGTGCACCTCAGGCTGCTGCATAGTGATCGAGATTAGCGGCGCGGGCGCACCGGACCGTACCGGTGGCCGTCCAGATCGCGGTGTGGTTCGTCCCCGGTTCAACGACTGTCGGAAACCTCCGATTCGCGCGGCGTCCGCCCACGCCGGGTAGGTGCCGGGTGTGAAGCCGCAACGCCCGGGGGTGATCATGACGATCGCGACCATGATCGATATCACCGCGGAAACTGGTAAAGAGGATTCAAACGTCGCGGCGAGGCACGATCATGGTTAGCCGACGACCACCGACCAACGAGAACGAGAAGAAGAGGCGGCCCACATGCTGGTGATCGGGACAGCCCTCCTCATCGGCGCGGCGATCCTGGCACCTCCGGCCTTTCTCGCCCTGCGTCGTTGGCTCGGACAGCGCGCCCTCGCCGAGGTGCGACCGCGGGCGTTGGCCGCGCGCGCGGGCAGGGACGTGGCCATACCGGGGCGTGCGGTGCCGGGACCGGACGGTCTCGTGGAGTCCCGCCTCGCCCGGGTCGACTGCGTGTGGCACGGCCACGAGGTGCTCCGCCACTACTGGACGTGGCGCTCTCCCGAGCGGGGTGAGGGCGAGCGCGAGCGCGTGCGCGGCTGCGACCCCATCGCCGAGTACGGGTCGCCGGAGCTGTTCGGCCTGGCCGCGCCCAACGGCGACGGGCCGCCGAGGGCCGGCGTCCTCGTCGACCCCGGGGACGCCGAGGTCGTGGGCGTGGACATGTGCCTGCAACGGCTGGTCGGGCGCCCGCAGCGCGGGGTGCCGGCCCCCGCCGACGACCTCCTCGGCCGTATCAAGGGGCGTGTCTCCGGGATCTTCCGCGGTGAGACGATCGAGTTCGAGTACCGCGAGTGGGTCATCCGCCCCGGCGACCCCGTCGTCGTGCGCGGCCGGGTCGTGCTGCGCGACGGCCGACCGGTCATCGTGGCGCCTCCGGACGGCCGGCTGCGCATCGAGTGGGGGGCGGCCGAAGAGGCGGGACCGCAGGCCCGCGGCGCCGGCGCGCTGCTGCTCGGCGGCGGCACGGTCGCCTCGGCGTTCGTGGGGCTGGCGTTGGTCCTCGCCGGGGTGTGAGCCCCCACGGGCACCCGAGGGGGGCGGGCACTACCCTGGTCGGCATGAGTCGCGCTCTGGTGATCAAGGCCACCTCCGGCGAGGACGCCCCGGAACGCTGCAACCAGGCGTTCACCGTCGCCGCCGCGGCGGCGGCGAGCGGTGTCGAGATCTCCCTGTGGTTGACCGGAGAGGCGAGCTGGTTGGCGGTCCCTGGCCGGGCCGCGGAGTTCTCGCTCCCCCACGCCGCCCCGTTGAACGACCTCCTCGACGCCGTCCTGGCGGCCGGGCGGGTCACGGTCTGCACCCAGTGCGCGGCCCGGCGCGGCCTCACCGAGGCCGACCTGGTGGAAGGGGTGCGCATCTCGGGAGCGGCGACGTTCGTCGCCGAGGTCACCGCCGAGGGGGTCCAGGCGCTCGTCTACTGAGGCCGGCCGTCGGCCACGGTCGGCTCCGGATCCGCCGCCTCGACCACCTGGAGCCCGGGGTGCACCGACGGCGGGTCCACGACCAGCTCCTGCCGCTCGCCACGCAGGTGGTGGGTGAAGTACGCGGTGGCGTAGTCCCGCAGGACGCCCAGACCCTGGTCGGTGGGCAGGGAGCCGAACTGCCGCGCCATCGTCTCGGCCGGTAGCCGGTCGCGCAGACCGAGCCGGTCGATCAGGTAGCCCTGGTCGGTGACGGACGAGTGCCCCGAGTCCGTCAGCCGCAGCCACTGGCGCCAGCCGCCGAGGCGGGGCCACAGCTGTTCCTGGGAGTCGTGGAACAACGGGGGAGACAGGTCGCTGGTCACCATCGCCAGTGGACGATCGGTCCCCTCGTCCAGGGCCGGTGGGAAGACGGGGGCGTCAAAGCCGATCCCGGCGTCCACCCGGGGATCCGAACGGAGCACCTCGGCCACGGCCGACCCGCCGGCCGAGTGCCCGGCCACGCCGATCCTGCGAGGGTCGATCACATAGGAACCCGACCACGGCGCCCCTCGGCCGGTCAGCGAGTCCAGGACGTGCCCGATGTCGGCGGCCCGGTTGAGGGAGGCCTCGGCCCAGCGGTCCTGTCCGCAGGCCAGGCAGTCCAGGAGACGTCCACCGGGGAAGGCGACGCCGGTGGCCTCGTGGGCGTGGTCGACGCCCGCGACGACGAAGCCGTTACCGGCCAGCCCCTCGGCGAGGACCGTCAGCCAGGCCCGCCCGAACCCCGCGCCCGGGGAGAGGACGACCAGGGGCGCGCTGCGGGGCGCGCCGGCGACGGGAGCGTCCACGAACGCGTTGGTGCCGATGGAGGAGAGGGCGTCGAGGGGGATGTCGAGCCCCTGCGCGCCGATCGCCGCGGCGGACTCCTCCGGGGACATGTAGGGCGCCCTGCGGCCGGTCTCGGCCCGCGCGGGGTACCACAGGGTCACCATCATCTCCCGCACCCCGGCGTCCGGATCCCACAGGTCGGTCCGGTCCCCGTCCACCAGGTGCAGGGTCGTGGTGCCGATGGGATGCGGCCCGGTGGCGGGCGGCAGCGCCACGGTGGGATGCCCCCCGTGGGGGGAGGCGGTGGCCGCGCCGGTCCCCGCCGACAGCGACAACGCCATGACACCGCCGGCCAGGAGGAGACGCAGCACCCTGTGCCGTGAACCGCGCCGTCCCGATGATCCGCCCATTCCACTCCCTCGCGATGTCGTCCGTCGTGGTGCGGCCGAGCCTAGGGAGGCGGAGGCCGCCGCCACCACGGGCGAAAGGGGGGATCCGGGGTTGACGGACGAGGGATCGGCGCTGATGGGCCTGTCAGACGTCCACGATGACGGTGAACGGCCCCTCGTTGGTCAGCGAGACCGACATGTCGGCGCCGAAGACACCGGTCTCGACGTGCGCGCCCAGGGCGCGCAGCTCCTTGACGACCGCCTCCACCAACGGCTCCGCGACCGGACCGGGAGCCGCGTCCTGCCAGGTGGGGCGGCGCCCTTTGCGCGCGTTGCCGTAGAGGGTGAACTGGCTGACGACGAGGAGCGGTCCGCCGATGTCGGAACACGACTTCTCCTCCGGCAGGATCCGCAGCGTCCACAGCTTGGCCGCCAGTTTGGCCGCCTGGGCCGGGGTGTCGTCGTGGGTCACCCCGACCAACGCCAGCAGGCCGGGCCCGGTGATGGAACCGACCACCTCACCGCCGACCGTGACCGAGGCGTGGCTCACCCGTTGTGCGACCGCTCGCATCCTCTGTTCCCCGTCTAACTCAGAGTCCGGAACTGCCGGGTGTTGGAGATGACCCCCGACAGCGTCAGTGTGAAGGTCTTGATGGAGTCGGCGAAGTCGTCGAGCTGCCACTCCGCGGGACCGTGGTACCAGGGCAGCCGGTCGCCGTCCAGTTCGGCCGAGCCCGCGGTCGCCAGGATCTGCGCCCAGCGTTCGACGTTGTCGAAGATGATCGCGTAGGGCAGGTAACGCGAGAACAACGGGACCCGCCGGCTGGGCGGGACGTCGTCGGCGTCGGCCCGGTGCAGGTAGGCGCGGAAACCGAGGGTGTGCGCGAACACCGCGCTGCCCAGCTTCGTCTTCGCCGGCATGTACTGCGCTCCCACCGTCACGGCCGCGCCCGCGATGACCACGGCCAGCCCGGTGAACGCGGCATGGGTGTAAACCGCCAGCAGCACCGTCAGGATCACACCGAACGCCGTCAGCGCGATGCCGGTGGTGGTCCAGCGGTTGCGCTCCAGGTTGGGACGCCGGGCGAACCACTTCAACCGGACCATGTCGCGGTACAGCTCCTCGCGCACACCGGCCAGCCGGGTCGCGAAGCTGTCCCCCAGCTCCGACAGGCGTACCGCGTCGCGGTTGTGGAACAGCGCGTCCAGCAGCAGCCGCTCGTAGCGCAGCAGCTCCTCGTCGTCCTCCGGCTCCGGGGCGCGCACCAGCCGCCAGTCGACCGAGGTGAAGTGCTCGTGCGGCAGCTCCTCGATGACGAGGTGGCCGCGTACCGCCAGGTCCACGACGGTCGCGGTGATGTCGACGACGTCGGCCTGCTCGTCGATGAGCGTCCCGATCTGACCGGGGTGGACCCCGTCGGGCGGCCGGAAGCCGATCGGCCCCTCGTCGCCGCTCAGCAGGGGGGCGTTGTCACCAGCGGCGGCCTCGGTGCGCAGGGCCCGTTCGTCGCGCCCGCGGGTCCGGATGAGCACGATCAGCCCGCCCACCAGCACGAGCAGCACCACGCCGAACACCGCCGAGGTCACCGGCGTGATCGAGAACGCGGAGGTGAGCGACCAGGTCCGGTCCAGGATCGGTTCGCCGGGGGCCACGCCGGACGGGTAGCCCACCACGATGCTCAACGTCTGACCGACGTCGAGGTCGGCCTGGACGAACCGGGCGATCAGCGCCTGGTGCCCGCCCATGTCGGAGGAGGTGCAGTAGATCGAACTACGCGGTTCGCCGGCGGCGCACGACAGCGCGAGCGGGGGGAGACCGGCGTCCACGGTCACCGTGGTCTCCTCCACCGGGAGGCTGTAACCGCCGACCGCCGCCCACTCCATCTCGACCCGCTCGCCGATCTCACTGGTCGTACCGCGGACCTGGTAGGAGAGGATGATCTCATCGGCGCCGGAGGGCTCGACGGTGGCTTCCAGCGTCGTCTCCCCGTGGGCCAGCGTCACCTCGGTGGCGCGGCCGTCGGCGCTGGTCGCGGTGAGGCCGGTGACCTCGTAGATCCGGTCGTGGTCGGTGTCGTAGGGTTCCCGGGTCACGAAAGTCCGGGTGAACCGCTCGGGCGCGGCGCCCCCGAAGGAGATGCGCTCCTCGGCGTGGAGCACCCCCTCGGCGTCGAGGAGGAGGTCGATCTCGTTGGTGGTCCTGCTACTTCCCGTGGCGGAGCCGGGGACGCCCGCGTGCGTCTGCGGCGCGGTGTCGCCGCTCTGCGCCCATGCCCCGGTGGGAGCCAACCCCAACAGCGCGAGGCCGGCCACCGTGGCGGCGGCCGGGCGCGCGAATCGATCCCACCACATGGCGAGAGAGCTTAGCCGTTGCCGGAGCGGGGCCGGTGACGACGGGGAACGGCGACGTGGTGGACCTGGCATAGCCGTCATAATCGAAAGGTCGGCCCTGAAACGATTGCCCCGATGTGGGGGAGAGGCAACCAGGAGGTGGGACGGAGACCATGGCGCGATGGCGTAGCCGCGTTTCCGGTACGGCCGACGACGACACCGGCGCCGGGTACGGGCCGCCGTCCTATGCGCGACGGCCGCGACGCCGGCTGGACATCGGAGTGACGGGGGTCCTCCTGACCGGGTTCGCCGCGGTGGGGCTGGCCGGATTCGTCACCGTCGCGGGGCTCTTCGACGAGGACGGGACCGAGCAGGGGGCCGCGGGTCTGCCGGGGACCAGCGCGGACCTCGGCCGGGAGGAGGACGGTGTCAGGCGTGTGGGCCGAAACGCCCTCACCGACAACCGTCTCTACGAGGGGGGTGAGCTGGTCGAGGTGGAGTGCCCGGCACCCGAGCTCGACCCCGACGACGCCGCGTCCATGGAGACGTTCCTGCACACCGTGACCGACTGCCTCGACGAGGCCTGGACGGCGCAGTTCGGTGATTCGAGGATGCCCTTCGAACCGCCCAACCGGATCTACTGGTACACCTCCGGCCAGAGTCCGTGCGGCACCTACCCGGTGGAGGGCGCCGCGGCGTTCTACTGCCAGGCCAACAAGGGCCTCTACCTGGGGGTCGAGGACATCGTGGACAACTCGGCCGACAGCAGGCGTCCCGCGGCCTACACCTTCCTGCTCAGCCACGAGTACGCCCACCACGTCCAGGGCGAGGCCGGGATCCTCGACCACTTCCACGCCGTGCGCGGCGCCGCGGACACCGAGGCCGAACGCGACGCCTGGACCCGGCGCAGCGAGTTGCAGGCCAACTGCCTGGGCGGCGTCTTCCTCGGCACGGTCGACGACAGCTTCCCCCTGGGAGCACGGGAACAGGCGCATATCCTCGAAGACGCCGAACTCCGGGGCGATTACGGAGCAGCCGGGCGCACCCACGGTTCCCCCGACAACGGCCGGATGTGGACGGCTCATGGGATGGACCGCAGGGATCCGGCAGCCTGTAACACCTGGGAGGCCGGAGAGGAGCTGGTCCAGTGAGCGGATCGGCGCCGAAGTAGCCGACGAGGGGCGGGCACAGGGGCGTGGAACCGGATCTGCGGGATGACGGGGGACGACGGTCACCCCCTTCCGCGCGCCCGCGTGTCGGCGGTCCGGGCATGTGGTCGGCGGTCGCGGCGGCCATGGCCGCCCTGGTCGTGCTCGTGTGGAGCACGGCCACCGGTGAGCCTCCCCGGCACGAGGCCGCGGGGGTCGCCGCGGCCTCGCCGGCTCCCGGCGAACCCGAGCCGCGGACGGCCGCGTCGGGAGAGGGACGCCTCTCCCCCTCGGGGGGCCTGACCGCCGTCCAGCGCCCTTCTGGCAAGGCCGCGCTCGTCGACAACCCGCTGTACGCGACCGGCCGGCTCGCCCCCCTGCCCTGCCCCGTCCCGGTCCCCGACGTGGACGACCCCGAATCGATGGAGGGGTTCTTGAACGTCGTCGCCGACTGCCTGGACAAGACGTGGCAGACCCAGTTCGCCAAGGCGGGGATCTCCTTCGAACCGCCCTCACGCGTGTTCTGGGAGACGCCGGGCACCAGCCCCTGCCGTGACTACCCCTCCACGGCCGGCGCCTTCTACTGCCGGGCCAGCAAGGGCATCTACATCGGCACCTCCGACGTCGTCGCCAAGTGGAACGGAGCCGACGACAGCGTCGTCTACGCCTCCCTGCTGGCGCACGAGTACGCCCACCACGTCCAGGGCGAGTCCGGACTGCTGGAGTACTACCACGAGCAGCGCAGGCTGGAGCCGGACCGGGCCCGGCAGAACGCCTGGACCCGGCGCAGTGAGTTGCAGGCCAACTGTCTGGCCGGAGCCTTCCTCGGCGCCGTCAGCGTCACCTACCCCATCTCCGCGGCCGACCGCGAGGTCATCCTCGCCGACGCGGCGGCCACCGCCGATCGCGAGGGCAGCTCAGCCGAAGAGCGCACCCACGGTTCCGCCGACAACAGCGTGCTGTGGATGGAGCACGGTCTGGAGGAGCAGGACCCCGGCGCGTGCAACACCTGGGAGGCCGCCGAGGAGACCGTGCAGTAGCGCCCGGAGGGAGGAAGGTCCCCGGCCGCTGTGCGCGGGGGTGACTCCCGGGAACCGGGTCACTCCCCATTGTGCCCGCGTCGCCGGTCCTGGGAGGATCCGGCCATGCCCGACGAAAGCACGGTGGAACTGAGGATCCACGGAGTCAGCGGGGCCTCCGCCGAGGAGCTGCTGGAGGTCCAGCCGGCGGGCCCGGTATCGGGAGACGACCTCGCCGGCTTCTACCGCCGACGTAGCGCGGCCGACGCCGAGACCGTCCCGGGGGTGACCCGCGAGGCGTTCGCGTGGGGCAACCTGACCTCGGGCCGCTCCTCCCGCGCGCTGTGGCTGCTGCTCCTGCCGTTCATGCTCGTCAACGTCGCCTACTGGATGGGACCGCGCGGCACGGGGGACGACCGCGCCCTGACGCATCGGGCCGTGGAACACGGTTACGACGTGCTCGTGCGGCTGCTCGCGTTGAGCCTGACCGTCCTGCTCACCCTCGCCGCCGCCGGCGTCGGCATGGATCTGGTCGGCTGGCAGTGCGCCGGGCACGGCAGCGCGTGCGCCCGACTACGTCCCTGGCTGGGCTTTCTGTCCGAGCCGGGCGCGCCGTTGGCGACCCCGGGCCGTTCGCTGACGGTGGGCGCGCTTCTTCCCCTGCTGGTCGTCGCGGTGCTGTGGAGGCTGTCGCGGCGCACCGGCGTCGAATACGAGGTGGTCTCGGCGACGATGCGCACGTCCCGGGACGCGGACGCCCCCCTCAGCGACCCGAGGTTCTGGCACAACGGCGCCGCCGTGGGGCGGCTGCGGTCGGCGCACATCGCGGTCGCCCTCGCCACGATCGCGCTGTCGCTGGCCGTTCCGCCGTTGACCCATGACCGCGCGTCCGGGGCGGCGCCGGCCGGAACCGTCCTGGTCGGCCTGATCGCCGCGACCGCGGCGGTCTCCACGGTGAGCCTGTTCGTCCCCACCACCGCCCGCACGGTCAACCACGTGACCGCCCGCCTCTGCCGCGCGTTGCGCAACGTCTCGACCCTGCTGCTCGCGCTCGCCGTGGGATACGCGCTGTGGCCCCGCCCCGGGTGGACGGCGACGGGGACGCTGCCCGGGCACACGGTCCTGCTCGATCTCCTGCTCGCGGCGCAATGCCTGGTGGGCGCGCTGCTCGCGGTGACCGCCGTCATCCAGTACCGGCGTGGGCGCGCCCACGCCGAGACCGCGATGGGGGGCCTGGCCGGCCCTTCGGTCGCGGCCACGGGGGTCGTCCTCGGCGGGGTGTTCTCCGCCGCGCTGGTCCACCAGTCGGCCGGGTGGCTGGGGGGCTGCCACTACCAGGGGGCCGAGAGGGCCGGTTGCATGGCGTTGCGCCCGCCGGACGTCTACGCCTGGTTGCAGATGGCGTTCACCCTGGAGGCGGTCATCGCGCTGGGAACGGCGGGCGTCGTGTGGCTGCTGTTGCGCGGGCGCGCGCGGGCCGAGCGGGAGGCCGTCGCCGGACGCTACCAGCGCTCCACCACGGCGGCGCGGACCCGCGACATCGCGCGGGCCCGTGCCCTCGGTTCGCTCACCGAGGTGCTGCCGGCCTGTCTGGGGGCGCTCCTGCTGCCGGTCGTGGCGTTGGCCGCCCTGGCGCTGTACGCGGCCCTGACCGGACGGCTCACCGGTGACGGGGCCGGCGGGGGGTGGGGCGGGTTCGTCTCACCGGTGGCGGTGGTCGACGCGCCCGGATGGGCCAACGCCACCGTCGCGGCGATGGTCGGGATCGGGGCGTGGCTGGGCGGCGCCTTCCTTCTCGCGTTGATGTGGCTGGGGCGCAGCGCCTACCGGGACCGGCCCACCCGGCAGGCGGTCGGCGTGCTGTGGGACATCGGGACCTTCTGGCCCAGGGCCGCGCACCCGCTCGCCCCGCCCTCCTACGCCGAACGCGCGGTGCCCCAGCTCGCGACCCGGATCGCCGGCCTGACGGCCGACGGCACGGGGGTGGTGGTCTCGGGACACTCGCAGGGGTCGGTGCTCGCCGCGGCGGCCGTCTGGCAGCTTCCCGGCCGGTGCAGGGACCGGGTGGTGCTGATCACCCACGGCTCCCCGTTGTACCGCCTGTACGGACGGTACTTCCCGGCCTACTTCGGTCCGGAGGCGCTGGGAGAGCTGCGCGGGAGGGTGGCGGGCTGGCGCAACCTGTGGCGGGCCACCGACGCGGTGGGCGGGCCGATCCCGACCGACCGGGGCGACGTGGGGTTCGCCGAGCCGCTGCCCGACCCGCGGCACTACGAGCGGCGCGGCGGCGAGGCGCTGTACCCGAGGGTCCTCGGACACTCCGACTACACCGGCGACCCCGCCTACCGGGACGCGGTCGCCGCCGCGGCGCGCCGGCTGGCCGGGACGCGGCCGGGATCCGACGCGTCCGAGCGGGCGGGAGAGGAAAGGGACGTGGGCGAGGAGGACGCCACGACGGGGGAGGAGACGCTGGAGCCCTACCAGGGACCGTAGGGGCCGTCGCCCGGACGGCCGATGCTCTTCACCGCCGGACGCACGTCCAGCAGGTAGATCAGCGAGACGATCAACGAGAGGATGGTCAGGAAGGCGCCGTAACCGAGCACCGCGCTCAGCGACAGCAGCGTTCCCGCGCCGAGCAGACCCACCCACAGCCCCTTGGTCTGCTTGTCCATGGCGGGGAAGGCCTGAGCGGGGGTCCGGACGGCCTCGACCAGGGCGTACAGGGTGGTCACGAAGATCGCCAGGTAGATGACCTTCCACAGCAGCGAGAAGAACGACAGGGCGACCACAGCGAGCACCGAACCTTTGCGTGTACGTGGACGGGTGGGTGTTCTCCACAGTAAACGCCCGAGGGGCACAGAACGTGCCCGGATGAGCGGGGTGTCACATCGGCAGGTGCCACAGCCCCACGGTCGTGGTCATCAGGGTGACGGCCGAGGCGAGCACCGCCACGGTGGCCCCCCGCGAGAGCTGGGCGACCGGGTTGAGCAGCCGCGACACGCGGGTGACGACCTCGGGCTGGTCGGTGTGGGCCGCCGCCGCGGCCAACGCGCCGGCGGGAACCGGCGCGGTGCCGGCGGTCCCGAACCGCAGCAGCGCCATCGCGAGCTCCTTGGGGGAGTGCTCGCGCCGGGCCTCGTCGTCGGCGCACATCTCGATGAGCAGGGCGACGGCGTTGTAGTAGCCGACCATGAGGCCGACCCGGGGGAAGGCGCGCTTCAGCGACGAGAACGGCAGCAGCACCAGATCGTGCCGCTGGCGCAGGTGGGCGTGCTCGTGGGCGAGGACGGCGGCGAGCTCGCTGCGGTCCAGGACAGCGAGCGCCCCCGCGCTGATGACGATCTGGGAGTTGAGCACGCCGGGCAGGCAGTAGGCCGCGGCCGCGGGGTGGTCCAGGATGCGGGCGCCCGGAACGTCCGGGTCGTCGCGCGCGACCAGGCTGAGCAGGTCGCGGTGGCGCCTGCGGGTGCGCAGCACGTGCAGGAAGGAGGTGCTCAGCCCCCAGAACAGCAACAGGGTCAGGGCGACGGCGGCCACGATGGCGACCACCTGCGTGGCACCGAACGGGGTCTCGGCGAGCCCGGACAGGTACAGGCCGTGGGTGGCCGCGTCGACGGCCAGCGCGGAGAGCCCCCCGAAGACCCCCTGTTCGTAGGGGGCGAGCCCGAACGCGAGAAGCGCGCCGATGGTGGAGATGCCCCAGGCCAGCCCGAGGGCCTGCCAGGCGACGACGGCCACGTGGGGGCCGCGTAGAGGCCAAGAGGCCCGGCGAAGGCGTGCCGCCGCGAACAGACAGCCAACGGCGATGGTGGCGAGCAGTGCGGCACTGACCATAGGGCTACGTCCTCGGCTGGTCGATTTCCGCGAGCGCGCGGCGAAGCGCTTCGGCTTCCGTCCCGCTCATCGAGCGTACGAATGCGGCCAGCGCTGCGTCCGGGTCACCGGTCTGTCCCAGTGCGTCGAACATGAGCTCGGAGACGTAATTCTCCCGGCTGGCGGCCGGACGGTAACGCCACGCGCGCCCTTCGCGGGTGCGTTCCACCACACCCTTCTTGGCTAGCCGATCAAGCACCGTCATGACGGTCGTGTGGGCGAGGTCGCGGTCGGAGAGCGCGCGCCCCACCTCACGAACCGTCATTGGCTCGATTCGTTCCCACAGTACATCCATCACCGCGCGTTCAAGGTCACCGAGCCGATTCATACATCACAGTCTACCGAGGGTAGTACTACGCGCTGTCGCACCCCCGGGTGAGTTTCGGATTCCCCTGGGGCGCGGGATATCGGGCCTCGAGGACGGCATGGTGCGGGACGGGCCGGAGGGGGCGCCGAACACCCGGTGCGGTACCTCACGTGCCGGGGTCTCCTCCACGGACCTCTCGCGAACGGCTCCCGGGGGACGCGCGCCGTGGCCGTGACGGAAGGCGACGCCCCGGCTACGTTGTCGGCCATGCGAATCGAGATCCTCAAGGGCGACATCACCGAGCAGCGTGTCGACGCGGTGGTCAACGCCGCCAACTCCTCCCTGCTGGGCGGGGGCGGCGTGGACGGCGCCATCCACCGCAAAGGGGGTCCGGCCATCCTCGCCGCCTGCCGCGAGCTGCGGGCCTCCCGCTACGGCGCGGGCCTGCCGGTCGGGCAGGCGGTGGCCACCACGGCCGGAGACCTCGCCGCCGACTGGGTGATCCACACGGTCGGCCCGGTCTACAGCACCACGCAGGACCGGTCACAGCTGCTCGCCTCCTGCTACCTCTCCTCGCTGCGCGTCGCCGACGAACTGGGGGCGCGCACGGTCGCCTTCCCCGCTGTCTCGACCGGGGTCTACCGCTGGCCGCCGTTGGACGCGGCGCGTGTCGCGGTCCACGCCGTGCGAGACGCCTCGACTACAGTGGGTGAGGTTCGCTTCGTCCTCTTCACCGACCCGGTGTATGCCGCGTTCGCCCGCGTGATCGCCGGAACAGGGACGCGCCAGCTCTGACCTTAGGAAACTGCTGTGTTCGCGACGCTCTCGCGTAGGACCACGGTGCTCGTCGCATCGTCACTCGTCGTGTCCGCGGCGGGAATGCTCGCCGCCTTCCGGGCCGAGGAGGCGGGGCCGGTCCCGGTCACCGCGGCACGCCAGGAGGCCCCTCCACGCGCCACCGCCTTCGTCGAGCCCGGGGGCGGCGAGGCGACCGTCGAACCACGCCCCGGCGACGTCCCCGTCTGCCACGAACCCGGCCGCGACGAGATCGTCCACATCCCCGACAAGGGGGCGCCCAGCCAGGGCCGGCCCATCTGGATCCGGCGTCCTCCCGGCGAGGACAGCGCCGACCTGCCGGTGATGTACCTCCTGCACGGCTCCACCGGGACCCACCAGACGGTCCGCGACACCAACGTCGGCCCCCTGATGGACGAGCAGATGTGCCGTGTCGGCGTCCAGTTCGTGATCGCGGCGCCCTTCGGTCAGGAGGTCAACGGCAGCGACACCGAATGGGGTGACTCCGTCAACGGGGACTTCGCCATCGAGAGCTTCGTGACGGGGAAGGCGATCGAGGCCGTCGAGGGCGACAACCGCCGTCCTCGGAGCCTGCGCGCCATCACGGGCTACTCGATGGGCGGGTACGGTGCCGCCGCGCTCGCGTTGCGCCACCCCGACCTGTACTCCCAGTCGGTCAGCTGGGGCGGCTACTTCAAGGTCGACGACCCCGCCGGCACCTTCGGTGACGACCCCGAGGCCCACGCCCCCGACCTGCTCCTGGACGACCCCGAGGTACGTGACATCCGCTTCTTCCTGGTCGAGGGCACCGACGACTACACGCCGTTGCAGAAGGGCACGATCCACGGCGAGGCCGCGCGCTTCGCGAAACTGCTGGAGCGGCGCGACATGACCGTGGAGACGGCCTTTCCCGTGGGCGGCCACGACTACTCGACCTGGATCACCACCTATCCCCAGGTCGTCGACTTCCTCGTGGAAGGGTGGTCCGAGCAGCCCGCCTGACCGCCTGGGCGCCGGGCCGCCGCGCCCGGGGACGGGACATCTGACCGGACCGGCGACGTGAGATCGCTCTCCCACCCAAGGGAGGGCGGCGCCGGCGTGCCCCGCCGGCGTGCCGTTCCGGTGGCGGCGTCCTCCCGTTACCTCACCCCCGCGCCCTCGCGCGGACGGTCGCGCATCCATTATGGGAACACCGCGGCCACCCGGGGCTGTTGACCGTTGTGGCACGCAGTGAGCGACCGTTGACGGAAAAGAGGGCGAAGTCCAGTGCTGTCAGAGATTCCCGGCGCGGCCGGCACGGGAGCCGGCGGCCCCGGAGGAAGCGCGGCACCACGCAGGATCGCCACGATCAGCCTGCACACCTCCCCGCTGGACCAGCCCGGCAGCGGCGACGCCGGCGGCATGAACGTCTACATCGTCGAGGTCGCCAAACGGCTCGCCGAACGCGGGGTGGCCGTCGACGTCTTCACCCGCGCCACCGGACCCGAGCAGCCGCCCGAGGTCGAGATGGCTCCCGGGGTCACCGTCCGCCACATCGGGGCGGGCCCGTTCGGCGCGCTGGACAAGCACACGCTCGCCCGGTACCTGTGCCCCTTCGTCTTCGGCGTGCTGCGCGCCGAGGCGCGCAACGACCCCGGGCACTACGATCTCGTCCACGGCCACTACTGGCTGTCGGGCCGCGCCGGGCTCGTCGCCGCGCAGCGTTGGGGGGTCCCCCTCGTGCAGTCCATGCACACGCTGGCCAGGGTCAAGAACAGCGCGCTGGCAGAGGGCGACGTCCCCGAACCCGAGGCCCGGGTCCGGGGCGAGGACCAGCTGGTGCGCCAGGCCGACCACCTCGTCGCCAACACCGCCGACGAGGCCGCCCAGCTCATCCACCACTACGACGCCGATCCCGGCCGGGTCAGCACGGTCCCGCCCGGCGTGGACCTCGACGTCTTCACCCCCGGGTCGCGCGCTGACGCGCTGCGCACCCTGGGGCTGCCGGCCGACACCGCGCTGCTGTTGTTCGTGGGCCGGGTACAGCGTCTGAAGGCCCCGGACGTGCTGCTGCGCGCGGCGGCGCGGCTGGTCGAGACCGACCCGGCGCTGCGCGAGCGCCTGGTCGTCGCCGTGGTCGGCGGGCTGTCGGGGGCCGACCTGGAGCAGCCGCGCCGCCTGGCCGAACTCGCCCGCACGCTCGGCATCGCCGATCTGGTCCGCATGGAGCCGCCGCGCACCCGGGCCGAGCTGGTCCACTACTACCGGGCCGCCACCGCCACCGTCGTCCCCTCGCACTCGGAGTCGTTCGGGCTCGTCGCGGTCGAGTCGCAGGCGTGTGCGACGCCGGTCGTCGCGGCCCGTGTCGGCGGCCTGCCCACCGCCGTCCGCGACGGGGTCTCCGGCGTGCTGATCGACGGCCACGACCCCGCCGACTACGCGCGGGTGCTGCACCGCATGATCACCGAGCCCGCGTGGCGGGACCGGTTCGGCGCCGCGGGGGTGGGGCACGCCCGTGGTCTGAGCTGGTCGGCCACCGTGGACGGCCTCCTCGACGTCTACCGCGCCACCTCGGCCACCGAGCCGCTGCCCGCCGCCGCCAACCAGTAACGGAGCCGTATGCCATCACAGGAGCAGAGCCAGGCGATCGAGGCGATCCGGACCGCGCTGCGCGAGGCGGGGCTGGAGTTCGAACGCCCGGACCCCGACGCCTTCGTCGTGACGCTGCCGGGCGAGCGCAAGCTCAAGACCCTGGTATGGCTGGGGGTCGGGGAGCACAGCCTGCTGGTCAAGACGTTCTTCTGCCGCCGCCCCGACGAGAACGAGGCGGAGTTCTACCGGTGGTTGATGCGCAAGAACAGCGACATGTACGGAGTCGCGTTCGCGGCCGACGAGGTGGGTGACGTCTACATCACCGGCCGCCTGCCCTTGGGGGGAGTCACGCCCCGGGAGGTGGACCGGCTGCTGGGCTGCGTGCTGACCTACTCCGACGACAACTTCAATCCGGCGCTGGAGCGCGGCTTCGCCTCGGCCATCCGCAAGGAGTGGGAGTGGCGGACCCGGCGGGGTGAGAACCCGCGCAACCTCCGCGCGTTCCGCCACCTGCTCGGCGAACCGGTCTCGGAGCGGACGGGCGACCAGACGCCCGCATTGGAGTAGACCAATCTTCGGGGCGGTGCCCTCCTCCGGGGGCCGACTCGCTAGGCTGATGCCCATGGGCACTCTTGTTCTGCTGCGTCACGGCGAAAGCGTCTGGAACGCCGAAGGTCTGTTCACCGGCTGGGTCGACGTCGACCTGTCCACCAAGGGCGAGGAGGAGGCGCGTAAGGGCGGCCGGCTGCTGCTCGACGCCGACCTGCGCCCCGATGTCGTGCACACCTCGGTGCTGCGGCGGGCCATCCGCACCGCCAACATCGCGCTCGACGAGGCCGACCTGCTGTGGCTGCCGGTCCGCCGTTCCTGGCGGCTCAACGAGCGTCACTACGGCGCGCTCCAGGGCAAGAACAAGGCCCAGACGCGCGAGGAGTACGGCGACGAGCAGTTCATGATCTGGCGGCGCTCCTACGACACCCCGCCGCCCCCGCTCGCCGACGACGCCGAGTACTCCCAGGTCGGCGACCCGCGTTACGCCGACCTCCCGCCCGAGCTCATGCCGCGTACCGAGTGCCTGGCCGACGTCGTCCACCGCATGCTGCCCTACTGGTACGACTCGATCGTCCCGGACCTGGCCGCGGGCCGCACCGTCCTGGTCGCCGCGCACGGCAACTCGCTGCGCGCGCTGGTCAAGCACCTCGACGGCATCGACGACGAGACGATCGCGGGCCTGAACATCCCCACGGGCATCCCGTTGGTCTACGAGCTCAACGACGACTTCACGCCGCGCAAGGCAGGGGGCGAGTACCTCGACCCCGAGGCCGCCAAGGCCGCCATCGAGGCCGTCAAGAACCAGGGTAAGAAGTAGCCGGCATCGACGAGGAAGGCCCCGGTCCGTGGTTCCCACGGGCCGGGGCCTCTGCGCGGCGTCGACGAGCCCTCAGAGCCGGGCGGGTCGCCTTCGTGTTCCTCTGCTCGTCTTCGGGAGAGGCTCCTCACCGTCACGTGGAAGTGCCTGATCGTGACGTTGGTGGGCTGACGGCTGGGCGTGTCCGAGCGCGGGCCAGCCGAAGGGGCCACGGGGAGCACGTCGTTGACCAAAGCCGCTGACCCGGCCGGGGACCGCCTTCTCGACGGTAGGTGGAGAACAGCGCCTGCTCCCGTGTAGGTCCTCATATTCACCGCAGGGAGGAAATGGTGCCTGGCCGCCTCCCGACGGCCAAGACGGCGCTGGAAAGGAGGGCGCGGTCAGTCGGCGAAACGGTCTTGGCGGTCGTGCCCGTGGATGTGATGCCGGGAAACGGCCTGTGAACTCTACCGGGACAGGCTCCTAGAGCAGCGGCCGTGGCCCCGTGTCGGAACAGTGGGCTCTGGCCCTGATTGTGGAGCGCCGGGGCCTCGGGGCGGGGAGCGGGCGGCCCGGCCGGGAGCCGGCCGGGCCGCGGGGGCCTCAGTCGGTGACGGGCTCGAACTTGTAGCCCAGACCCCGGACGGTCACGATGAAGCGGGGGTTGCCGGGATCGGTCTCGATCTTGGCGCGCAGCCGCTTGATGTGGACGTCGAGGGTCTTGGTGTCGCCCACGTAGTCGGCACCCCACACCCGGTCGATGAGCTGCATGCGGGTCAGCACCCGGCCGGCGTTGCGCAGCAACACCTCCAGCAGCTCGAACTCCTTGAGCGGGAGCTGGACGTTCTCGCCGCGCACGGTCACCACGTGCCGTTCCACGTCCATCCGGACCGGACCGGCCTCCAGGGTCGTGGGCAGCAGCGTCTCGTCCTCGCCGCGGCGACGCAGCACCGCGCGGATGCGGGCCACGAGCTCACGGGAGGAGAAGGGCTTGGTCACGTAGTCGTCGGCGCCCAGCTCCAGGCCGACGACCTTGTCGATCTCGCTGTCCTTGGCCGTCAGCATGATGACCGGGACGTTGGACTTCTGCCGCAGGGTCCGGCACACCTCCGTGCCCGACAGCCCCGGAAGCATCAGGTCCAGCAGCACGAGGTCGGCCCCGGTGCGGTCGAAGGTCTCCAAGGCGACCGTGCCGGTGGGCGCCACGGCGACTTCGAAGCCTTCCTTGCGCAGCATGTACGACAGGGCATCGCTGTAGGATTCCTCGTCCTCAACGACGAGTACACGCGTCACTGTGGTGCCTCCCGATAGGTGTTCTCACCGGAGCGCTGCGGCTCCCGAGTTTCGATCCGGGGCAGACGCAGGGTGAACGTCGAACCCGAACCCTCCTTGCTCCACACGCTCACTTCCCCACGGTGGTGGGTGGTGATGTGCTTGACGATGGCCAGGCCCAGACCGGTGCCACCGGTGGACCGGCTTCGAGCGGCGTCCACACGGTAGAAGCGCTCGAAGATGCGTTCGAGATCCTGCGGAGGGATCCCGATGCCCTGATCGGCGACGCTGATGTCCACCGTCTTGTCGGTGACGTCGGCCGTGACGGAGACACGGGTCTGCTCAGGACTGTAGGCGACCGCGTTGGCGACCAGGTTGCGCATGGCGGTGACGAGCAGGCCCTCGTCCCCCATGACGCGGATGCCCTCGGTGCCGCTGGAGACCAGCTCGATCTTCTTGGCGTCGGCCGCCATCCGAACGGCGTCCAGGGCCTCGTCGACCACGGACGCGATCTCGACCTCGTCGGGTTCGGACATGGGCTCGGCGCCCTGGATCCGCGACAGGGTGATGAGGTCCTGGATGACGCTGGTCAGCCGGGCGGCCTCCTGCTGCATCCGCGCGGTGAAGCGGCGTACGGCCTCGGGGTCGTCGCTGGCGTCGGCCACGGTCTCGGCCAGCAGGGACAGCGCGCCCACCGGGGTCTTGAGCTCATGGCTGATGTTGGCGACGAAGTCGCGGCGCACGGCCTCGACCCGCCGGCGTTCGGTCTGGTCCTCGGCCAGCACCAGCACGAGCCCCGTGCCGCCGAGCGGGGCGACGCGCACCGCGAAGGAGGTGGAGTCGGGGCCGAACTTGCGGACCGCCACCTCGATCTCGGTCTCGCGGATGACGCCGTCGCGGCGCACCTGCCGGGCGAGCGCGAGCAGGTCGCCGATGACGAGTTCCTCACCGCGGACGATGCCGAAGGCGCGGGCCGCGGAACTGGCCCGCAGGACCCGGTCGGTGGAGTCCAGGACGACAGCGGAGGAGGGGAGCGCGGCGAGCACCTCGGCGATGCCCGACGGAAGTTCTGATTGCGGCGCCGGGACCGGGGTACGGTTACGGCCCGCCTCACTGATCCGAAACGCCAGACCGGCCGCGACGCCTGTCACGAGTCCGACGAGCCCCGCTAGCGCGGCCAGTAGCTCCCCTTGCACACTTCGATCGTAAGCGGGAGAAGACCTCCTTTACCCGTGTGACCATGTGTTACAACCGAGGTTCCCGCAGTGTTCACCATCGATTCTGAAATGATTCAACTACCACCTGGGACGATTTGACCATGCGCGACACATACCACGAGGACCTCGACGCCCTCAGCGACCGGCTCATCGAGATGACACGACTGGCGCGCCACGCGATCGCCCGCGCGACCACCGCGTTGCTCGACGCCGATCTGGCAGCCGCGCAGGAGGTGATCTCCGGAGACGAGGAGCTCAACCGGCTCGACGAGGAGATCGAGCAGAGCGCGTTCGACCTGATGGCGCGCCAGCAGCCCGTCGCCAAGGACCTGCGGACCATCATCACCGCGCTGCACATGGCCGGCGACCTGGAGCGGATGGGGGACCACGCGGTCCACATCGCCAAGATCGCCCGCCGCCGCCACCCCGACTCCGCCATCCCGACCGAGCTGCGTTCCATCGTGCTGGAAATGGGGCACCAGGCCGAGCTGCTGGTCATCAAGGCCGGCGAGGTCGTCGCGGACCGCGACGCGGAGACGGCGCTGGAGCTCGACAAGGACGACGACCGGATGGACCGGCTGCGTCGCAAGCTCCTCGAGCGGATCCTCAACGAGGGCTGGTCGCACGGGGTCGAGGCGACGATGGACGTCACCCTCGCCGGCCGGTTCTACGAGCGGTTCGGCGACCACGCGGTGCACGTCGCCGACAACCTGGTCTACCTGGTGACCGGAAAGAAGCCCAAGGACTACGAGTCCGAGGTCTGATCCGTCGCGGCGTGCCTCGACGGGCCGTTCCGGGCCCCCGGGAAAGGGTGCGCGGGCCGTCCCGGCGGGTCGCGACGGCCACGGCCGGCAGGGCGTGGCGTGTGCTTTCCCGTCTGTGTGCAAGCACCTGCGGTAGGCTTTGTCAAGGGGCGGAAAGCGGTGTTGACCTGCGCGTTCGTAAACCAAATAGGTACGTTAAGTCACAGATTCGTGGTACCCTTGTGGTAGCGGAAGGGGTACTTGTCACATGACTTTCAAGGTCGGCGACACCGTTGTCTACCCCCATCATGGGGCTGCTCGCATTGAGGCTATCGAGACTCGCACCATTAAGGGCGAGGAAAAGACCTACCTCGTTTTGAAGGTCGACAAGGGCGATCTGACGGTGCGTGTGCCGGCGGAGAACGCCCAGGATGTCGGTGTTCGTGACGTGGTTGGCCAAGAGGGCCTGGACCGGGTCTTCGAGGTGCTGCGCGCGCCGCACACGGAAGAGCCCACCAACTGGTCACGGCGCTACAAGGCCAATCTGGAGAAGCTCGCCTCCGGCGACGTCAACAAGGTCGCCGAGGTGGTTCGCGACCTGTGGCGGCGTGACAAGGAGCGCGGACTTTCCGCGGGTGAAAAGCGAATGCTGGCCAAGGCTCGACAGATTCTCGTGAGCGAACTCGCTCTTGCCGAAAAGACCAACGAGGACAAAGCCGAAGCGCTCCTCGACGAGGTTCTGACCAACTGAGAACCAGTGTCTTGATGCGGAATATGCCACGGGTGGGCGTCGGAACCGACGTCCACCCATTTACATCGGGTCGCCCCCTTTTCCTCGCCGGACTGCATTGGCCGGGGGAAGAAGGCGTGAGCGGCCACTCCGACGGCGATGTCGCCGCCCACGCGGCCTGTGACGCCCTGTTCTCGGCCTGCGGGCTGGGCGACCTCGGTGCCCAGTTCGGCACCTCCGACCCCGCCTGGCACGGCGCCTCGGGGATCGCCCTGCTCACCGAGACCGCGGCGCGGGTCCGGGCGGCCGGCTACGAGATCGGCAACGTCGCCGTCCAGATCGTCAGCAACCGGCCGAAGTTCGCGCCGCGCAGGGCCGAGGCCGAGAAGGTTCTGTCCGAGGCGGTGGGGGCGCCCGTGACGGTGGCGGCCACCACGACCGACGGCCTGGGGTTGACGGGCCGGGGCGAGGGCATCGCCGCGATCGCCACCGCGCTGTGCGTGCGGACCGACGATTCGAACTGAGACGGGCGCGCGGGCGGGGTACCGTCCCCGCCCGCCGCGCCGTGCGTCACCCGCCCGGGGGCGTGGGCTCGCTGCGCACCCGCCCTGACGGGGGTTCCGGCGGAACGCCCTCGGGGACGGTCCGCCGCGGCTTGAGCACCATCGCCCGCTTGCGCAGCTCCGGTGTCGGGGGGTGGGCGGGGGCCGGGGCGTCGGACCCCTCGCTGTAGGACTCGTCGCCCGCCGGATCGTCGATCGGCGGGTCGGGGACGAACCCGTCGTCCACGCCGTCCACCGGCGGCGCCGTCCCCGCGTCGCGCGCCGGGGCGGGAACGGGCGCGGGGACCGGGTCCGCCGCCCGCTTGATCGGGTTGTCGCCACCGGGACGGCGCCGGGGCAGGTCGTCCGTCCCCCTCGCTCCGCCAGGGGCGGGGCGCGTCCGGTCCCCGTCGACCGAGGGGGCGGTGTCCCGTTCCGGGCCCTCCTCCACAACGGGCAGCGGCACGGTGTCGTCGTTGTCGCGCGGATCGGACCCGGCCGGCCCCGTGTGCTCGTGGGGAGGCGCCACCCGCACCGACCGGCCGGGGTGGGCCATGGACCGGGTGGGTTCCTCCTCCCAGCTGACCGGGTGGCCGGGGTCCTCCGCCACGGGGTCTTCGACGCGGGCGCGCGCGGGGATCTCGCCGCGGAGGTGCGCGATGATCCACAGCCACAGCCGGAACGCGATCAGCAGGGCCAGCCACGGGGCGCCCGCGACGACCACGACGGCGACCGGCTCCAGCAGGCGGTAGTCCAGCGAGCGCAGCGCGCTGGCGGCCGCCGCCAGCAGGATGAGCAGCAGGATCAACAGGTCGACCCAGATGCGCTGGGCCCGGGGCGCGTCCCGCAGGAGGTAGGTGGTCCAGAAGGCCACCAGCAGCAACAGCGTGAACACACCGGGGAAGACGTGGGCCAGTGGCGGATCGATGTTGCCCTGGAGCGCGATCTGGTAGATGCCGTTGTAGGAGAGCAGTATGGCGCTCGCGGCGATCACCAGGACGGCGATCCCGGCCAGCGCGATGGCGCCGACGCGGGAGCCGGAGCGGGACCCGCGCTCTGCGGGCCTGTCGGCTGGGGGCTTCGAGGAGGTATGAGCGGCCATCGTGCGCAGCAGGTTAGCCCAGGAGGCCCCGGTGGCACGAGGGACCGGTGCGCGCCGAGACGGTCGCCCGGGGACGTGGCGGAGCACCGGGGACCGGGATTCCCGCAGGTGGCGGACGCCTGCACCGTCCGGGAAGGGCGGGGAGGACAGGCCCGGACGGAGGACGTCGGGATTTTCCGCACAACACTCCTTTGGTTACGGACGCCCGGTTTCCGGGCAGGATCCCCGCCTCCGGGCGGCGGAACGGAGGCCGATGGCGGAACGGGGAGAAGAGGTCGGTCGCGAACCCCTCCGTGAGGGGTGGGGAAACGGCTACCCTTGAGACCGTGAGTCTGCGCTTCTATGACACCCGAGCCCGCACGGTCCGCGACTTCACGCCCCTGCACGAGGGACGTGTCTCGCTGTACCTGTGTGGTGCCACGGTGCAGGCGCCGCCGCACATCGGACACATCCGTTCGGGGGTCAACTTCGACATCCTGCGGCGCTGGCTCACCTACCGCGGCTACGAGGTCACCTTCTGCCGCAACGTCACCGACATCGACGACAAGATCATCCGCGTCGCCAAGGCCGAGGACATCCAGTGGTGGCAGGTCAGCGAACGTAACCAGCGGGCCTTCACCTGGGCCTACGACACGCTCGGCTGCCTACCGCCCACGGTCGAGCCGCGCGCCACGGGGCACGTGCCCGAGATGATCGAGCTGATGCGCAGGCTGATCGACCGCGGTCACGCCTACCCCGCCGCCGACGGCTCCGGCGACGTCTACTTCGACGTGCGCTCCTTCCCCGACTACGGCTCCCTCTCCAACCAGCGGATCGATCAGATGCGGGCCGCCGCCGACAGCGAGGGCGAACGCGACAAGCGCGATCCCCGCGACTTCGCGTTGTGGAAGGGCGCCCGACCCGGCGAGCCCAGCTGGCGGACGCCCTGGGGACCCGGCCGCCCCGGTTGGCACCTCGAATGCTCGGCCATGGCCACCAAGTACCTCGGCGACACGTTCGACATCCACGGTGGCGGCCTCGACCTGGTCTTCCCCCACCACGAGAACGAGCTCGCCCAGTCCCGGGCCGCGGGAGACGGGTTCGCCCGCTACTGGCTGCACAACGGCCTGCTCACCATGGGCGGCGAGAAGATGAGCAAGTCGCTGGGCAACTCGCTCCTGATCCCGCAGATGGTCCGCAAGGTCCGCCCGGTCGAGCTCCGCTACTACCTGGGCCAGGCCCACTACCGGTCCATCATCGACTACTCCGACGAGGCGCTCGCCGAGGCCGCGGCGGCCTACCAGCGCATCGAGGGGTTCCTCACCCGGGTGGCCGAGGTCACCGGGGGAATCCAGCCGGCCGCCACGGTGCCCGACGAGTTCGCCCTGGCCCTCGACGACGACCTGGGGGTGTCCCAGGCGCTGGCCGTGGTCCACGGCCACGTCCGCGAGGGCAACTCCGCCCTGGCCGAGGGAGCCAAGGAACGCGCCGCCGGCATCGCGGCGAGGCTGCGCACCATGCTCGACGTGCTCGGCCTGGACCCGCTGTCGGAGCAGTGGGCCGGATCCGAGGACACGGGGCTGCGCGAGGTCGTCGACGCCCTGGTCACGGTGGCGCTGGAACAGCGCCAGGCCGCGCGGGCCCGTAAGGACTACGCCGCGGCCGACGAGATCCGCGACCGTCTCGGCGCGGCCGGGATCCTGGTCGAGGACACGCCACACGGACCGCGTTGGGAACTCAAGCGCGGGTAGCCGCCGCGCCGCCAGGAACGAACATCACGAGACAGCGAGGGCCGCGGCCGGGGAGGCCGCGGCTCTGCCGCGTGCACGCAGGCACGCGCGGCGATCGCGCACCCGCGCTGCACGAGCGAACGGAAAGGACCGCGTCCCATGACGGCGAAGCACAGCAAGAAGGGCCCGACCAAGGGCAGTGGCGGCAAGGGGCGACGTTCCCTGGAAGGGAAGAAGGGGACGCTGCCCGCCGAGAAGAGACACTGGTACGACGACAAGCAGCGGGCTCGCGCCGCCAAGCGCAAGAACGAGTCCGCCGCGCCCGCCTCCGGCGGGACCCGCCGCGATCCGCGTGGCGCTCGCCGCGCCGGCGGCGCGGAGCTGCTGGTCGGCCGTAACCCGGTGGTCGAGGCGCTGCGTGCCGGAATGCCGGCGAACCGGCTGTTCCTGGCCACCAACCTCGACAGCGACGAGCGGGTCACGGAGGCGGCCCGGCTCGCCGGGGAGGCCGGGATCGAGATCTCGGAGATCACCCGCCCCGAGCTGGACCGGCGTTGCGAGAGCAACGGGCAGCCGGGCGCCGCGCACCAGGGGGTGGCGCTGCTGGTGCCCGCCTACCGCTACTGGGAGCCCGAGGACCTGCTCGACCGCGTGCTGGAGGACGAGACGCCGGCGCTCATCGTCGCCCTGGACGGTGTCACCGACCCGCACAACCTGGGGGCGATCGCCCGCTCGGCGGCCGCGTTCGGCGCGCATGGCCTGCTGATCCCCGAGCGCCGCGCCGCGGGGGTGACGATGGCGGCCTGGAAGACGTCGGCGGGCACCCTGGCCCGGCTCCCCGTCGCCCAGGCCACGAACCTCACCCGGACGCTGGAGGCCTACAAGAAGGCCGGCCTGTTCGTCGTGGGGCTGGACGCCGAGGGAGAGGTCCGGCTGGACGGCCTGGAACTGGCGACGGGGCCGCTGGTGATCGTGGTCGGCTCCGAGGGCAGGGGACTGTCGCGCCTGGTCCGCGAGACGTGCGACGAGGTGGCGAGCATCCCGATCAGCGGCGCGGAGTCGCTGAACGCCTCCGTCGCGGCCGGGGTGTCGTTGTACGAGGTGGCGCGGCGCAGGTTGTCCGAAGCGTAGTCACGAGCCGGTACCATTCGTCTGGGTGCCCTTCGGGCATCCGGCCGGCGTGGCTCAATTGGCAGAGCAGCCGCCTTGTAAGCGGCAGGTTAGGGGTTCAAGTCCCCTCGCCGGCTCATGGTGCGATGGCCGGCCCCGCTCAGGGGCCGGCCATCGGCGTCTTCGCCCCCTTCTTCCCCGCTGTGTCCGGGAGTCCGGGCCCGCCTTTCCGTGTTCGGACGGGGTGGCTGCCGATTCCGCGTCCCGTGACGTCAGCGGACGGATCCGACCATTGATTCGTGTTTCGGATGGGCCTTTCGAGGTCATCGGGTCCCGGCACGATCGGAAATCGGGTGACGTTCCCATTCCGGGCGGGTATCCGCTCGGTGGGGGGAGAGCGGCGAGGAGGACAGGTGCGGGACGGCGACTGGGTTGCGCAGACGGGAACGGAGATCCGGGGCGTCCTGAAGGTCATGGTGGACGCCGGCTGGTTACCGGGCGGGGTGGCCGTCGTCGGAACGGACAGCATGTGGGAGTTCGTCGCGGTGGGCGGGATCGCCCGGGAGTGCGGCGAGGCGATCGCGGCGCCCGACGTCTACTACGACACGGCGAGCCTGACCAAGGTCATGGCGACCTGGCCGCTCGTGGGGCTGGCGGTCGGCGACGGGGCGCTCGACCTGGACGCGCCCATGGGGTCCTACTTTCCCGGAGGCCCCCGACCGGGCGATGGGGTCACGGCCCGGCAGATCCTCACCCACACCTCCCGGCTGAACCCGGTGACCTGGCTGGAGCGCTACGTCGGAACGGGACAGGATCTCGCCGAGGCCATCCTGAGCGAACCGTTGGACGACACGGGCTACCGCTACATCGACCGCGGGTTCATCCTGCTGGGACTGTTGCTGGAGCGGCTCTTCGGCGCACCCCTCGACCGGTTGGCCGAGGAGACGTGGCGGTCCATGGGACTGTCGGCGACCACCTACGGTCCGCTTCCCCGCACGCCCTCTGTCGCCCCGACCGAACGGCGCATTCCCGGGGCGGCGCCGACCTGGGGGGTCGTCCATGACGAGTCCGCCGCGTTGATGGGCGGCGTGGCCGGGCACGCCGGCGTGTTCACCACGGCGACCGACCTGGGCGCGTTCGCGCGCGAACTGTTGCGGACCTACGACGGCGAAGGGGGGCCGCAGCCCCTCACCGGCTTCGTCCGGGAGAGCTGGCGCCCGCACGTGCCGGTCGGGGAGGAGTTCTCGCGCGGACTGGCCTGGTTGGTCACCGACGACGGGCTCGTCTACCACAACGGCTACACCGGGACCAGCCTCTACCTCTATCCCGAGACCGGACGGTACGTGGGGCTGCTGACGAACGCGGTGTACCACGGACGGCGCCGTGTCGGGCTGTTCGACCTCCGCGCCGCCGTACGGGCCTCCCTGGTCGCCTGAACAGCGCCGGCCCGCCCCGTTCGGCCGGGAGGGACGAGCGGGGCGGGAGACGTCGGATCAGGACGTTTCGCGCCCACGTCCACGTGTCTTGCGGCGCCGACCGCGCCGAGGCCGTTCCTCCCGCTCCTCCTGCGCTTCCTGCGCGGGCTCACGCTCGGGCAGGTCGTAGGGGTTGGCGAGCCGGCGTCGCAGCGTGAGGACGCCCACGACGGCCAGGACCACGACCACGAGCGCGCCGCCGGCCCACAACGTCCAGGCGGGAACCGGCAGCCCCTCGTCCGCCTCCTGCGCGAGTTCGGGATCGAACGGGGGGACGTCCTGGGCGATCCGCCCGGCGGCCTCCAGCGCGCCGGGAGCGTTGAGCAGGGGCGCACCCGCCCCCTGGGCCGTGTCGGCCCCCGTGACCAGGGCCTCCGCCACCTGCTCGGGACGTAGCTGCGGGTGCTCGGCGCGGACGAGGGCGGCCACACCGGCGGTGAAGGCGGCGGCCGCGCCACCGCCGGAGGCGTCGGCGTAGCCGCCGTCCAGTCCGGTCGTCGTGATCTGCGCGCCGGGCGCGGTCAGCGCCACGCCCTCCGGCGCGGGGGACGCCGGGGCCTGGTCCTGGCCGACGGGGGCGACGGTGAGCACCCCCTCGTAGGACTCCGGGGAGGAGGTGAAGTCGGCGACCCCGCCGACCCCGCCGGCCGCGACGACCAGTACGCCGTGGTCCTGGGCGAACTCGATGGCCTGTCGCTCGGCCTCTCCAGGCTCGTCCGCGCCGTCGCCGATGGGGACCACGATGACCTGCACGCCCTGGCTCACCGCGTGGCGCAGCCCCTTGGCCATCGAACCGGGCGTCGCGGAGGGGACGCCCTCGTCGGAGGCGACCCGGATCGACAGGATCCCCGCCTCAGGGGCCACCCCCATGACACCGCCGGTGTGCTCCCGGCCGTGTCCGCTGGCGGCGATGATCCCCGCCATCATCGTGCCGTGCTCCCCGGCGTAGCCGTTGCCGGGTTCGCGGCCCTGCCCGGTGAGGTCGGGGCCGAAGGCGACGGAGCCCGAGAGGTCGGGGTGGGTGTCGTCCACACCGGTGTCGAGCACGGCGACCGTCACCCCGGCGCCGCGTGTGGTCTCCCAGGCGTCGGAGGCGCCGATCGCCTCCAGGCCCCATTGGTCGAGTCGTAGGTCCTGCACGCCCTCGGTCGCCTGCGCCGCGGTCGCGGGAGCGGCTGCGAGGAGGCTCCCGGACAGCGCGGTGCACGCCCCTAGGACGGCGGATGTGACGATCCTGTGCCTGCGCATGGCGGACTACCCCTCCCGCGATCCCTTCGGCCGGGCTGATGTCGTACTTCGTCGCCCTTGCCGTGCCCCCGTAGGCGCTGGTCATTCTGTCACGAGTGCACCACTTGCCTCTGCCGTCACGCGCCTAGACCCCGCGGGGCCCGGGCCGGGACCGTCCTCCCGCGCGCAGGGTGACGTGGTCGCCCACGGTCAGCCCGAGGACGGCCGCCGCGTCACCGCCGTTGACGGCGAGCGCGGCGTACCCGGCGGAATCGACGAACAGGAGCGGTCGGCCCTCGGGGACGGCGCCGAACGTGGTGGTGACGGGAAGCTCGCGCACGCCACAGGGCAGCGCCGCCTCCACAGTGGCCGGTGTGCCCCCGGGGACGAGGCGTTCCATGTCGTCACCGCGCAGGGAGAGCTGGCAGTTGCCGAACCGGTCGACCGCCCGGACCTCTCCCAGGGCGGTACCGGCCGTGACCGAACGACGTGGCGGGGGAAGCCGGACCAGGGACTCCGGAGGAATGCGCTCCCCGGTCTCGGCCGGCGACAGCCCCGCCGCGATCCGCGCCGCCACGGGCGCGTAGACGTCCCGGCCGTGGAAGGTCGCCGACACGGGACGGCGCCACAGGTCCTCGTTGGTCAGCTCCCACACCGCCTCCGCGCCGCCGAGCGCGTCGGCGGCCCAGGGCAACAGCCCATTGTCGGGGCCGACGAGCACGTGACCGCCCGCGGCGATCGCCACGCTGCGCCGTCGGGTGCCCACCCCGGGGTCCACCACGCCCACGTGCACGCCCCCGGGAGGAAGTTCGGGAAGCGTCTCGGCGAGCACCGTCGCACCACGTCGGACGTTGCCCGGCGCGATCTCGTGGGTGATGTCGATGACCCGGACGTGCGGGGCGTGGCGCAGCATCTGCCCGTGGCAGATCGCCACGAAGCCGTCGAGGGTTCCGTAGTCGGTCAGGAAGGACAGGTATCTGTTCCCCCCGAGGTCAGTCATGGATGTTCTCCCCCTCAACACTCAAGCGGAGTCGCTACGATAAGTCGCGCCAATCCGGACGAGGAGCCGCCCAATGTCAGATGTCGGGCCTTTTTCCCGAGGAACATCAGATCTCCCAGCGGACGGGGCCACAGGAGAGACCGATCTCGGCGAACGCGAACAGCGGATCCTCGCGTTCGAACGCCAGTGGTGGAAGTTCGAAGGCTCCAAGGAACAGGCCATCCGTGACGAGTTCGGCTTCTCCCCGACGCGCTACTACCAGTTGCTCAATGGTCTCATCGACCGGCCCGAGGCGCTGGCCCACGACCCGATGACCGTGAAGCGGATCCGCCGGCTGCGCGCCGACCGTCGCCGCCAGCGCACCGCCCGTATGCTGGGCATCCAGCTCTAGGGGCCGCGGCGCAGCCGCGAACTCCCGCCCGCGCGGCACCGCGCGGCGACGAGGACCACGAAACCGGAAGCCACCCGATGTCCCTGCCCTCTCCCCGGACCACCGTAGGCGTACAGGCGCTGGAACAGATCCTGTCCGATCCGCGTCGGGCCGTCCTCGCGTTCGACTTCGACGGAACGCTCGCCCCCATCGTCCCCGACCCCAGGCAGGCCCGCGCCCACCCCGGTGTCGTCCCGGCGCTGGGCCGGCTCGCCCCGCTGGTCGACACCGTCGTCATCGTCACCGGGCGGCCGGCCGCGACCGCGGTCGAATACGGGGGCTTGGCGCAGGTCCCCGGCATCGTCGTGCTCGGCCAGTACGGCAGGGAGCGCTGGGAGGCGGGGCGGATCGACGTTCCCGAGCCCCCGCCCGGTGTGGCGACCGTCCGCGCGGAGCTGCCCGCGCTGCTGTCCCGTTGCGGCGCGCCCGAGGGCACCTGGATCGAGGACAAGGAGCACGCGCTGGCCGTGCACACCCGCCGGACCCCCGACCCCGACGCCGCGCTGGACCTGCTGCGCGCGCCGTTGACCGAGCTGGCCGCCCGCACCGGCCTGGCCATCGAACCGGGGCGCATGGTCATCGAGATGCGCCCGCCCGGCATGGACAAGGGGGCGGCGTTGACCGCCTTCCTCACCGAGCGCGGCGCCGGATCCGTGCTCTACGCGGGGGACGACCTGGGAGACCTCGCCGCCTTCGACGCGGTGGAACGGGCACGCGAGCGCGGGGTGGCCGGGCTGACCGTGTGCAGCGGCTCGGACGAGGTCGTCGCGCTCGCCGAACGAGCCGACCTGGTCGTGACCGGCCCGGCCGGTGTCGTGGAGCTTCTGGAGGAGCTGGCCGCAGCGGTCAAGGACGGCTGAACCGGCCTTGGATTACGCCGCGCGCTGAACCGGGCGCCCGCGGGGACCAAACCGTGGTGTGGCCCCCGGGAAGACCTTAGGGTCGGGTCCAGCCACACCGTTCGATCCGGTTGCGGAGGACCCATGAGCGAACGCCCGGTACCGGCCACCCCCCTCCCCCAGGTCCACGGCGAGCCGCTGATGCGCGATCTCATCGGCACCGTGCTGCGCCGTGCCCGCCTGGAGCAGGGGCGCACGCTGCGCGAGGTCGCCGAGGCCGCCCAGGTGTCGCTGCCCTACCTCTCCGAGATCGAACGGGGCCGCAAGGAGCCCTCCTCCGAGGTGCTCGCGGCCGTGTACCGGGCGCTCGGCCTCCACCTCGTCGATCTCCTGGGCGGCCTGCACAGCGAGCTCACCGCCGCACCGGCCCACCCCCCGATGCGCCCGATGCGGGGGAGCGCTCCGCGCGCCATGGCGCTGGCGGCCTGACCCGGGGCCGTGGAGCCGTGTCGCGGTGGCGTCTCATCGGGGCGCCACCGCGGGGAGGCGCGTGGCGACCAGCCCGTCGACCAGGCCGTACTCCTGCGCCTGGCGCGCGGTGAAGATCCTGTCCCGGTCGGTGTCCTCCCGCAGCCGTTCCACGCTCTGCCCGGTGTGCAGGGCCAGGATCTCCTCGATCTCCGCCCGCACCCGCAGCACCTCGGCCGCCTGGATCTCCAGGTCGGCGGCCTCGCCCCGACCCTCGGCCGAAGGCTGGTGCAGCAGGACCCGCGAGTGCGGCAACGCCATGCGCTTGCCGGGCGCTCCGGCCGCGAGCAGCACCGCCGCGGCCGAGGCCGCCTGGCCCATGCAGAACGTCGCGACGTCGGCGCGTACGAACTGCATCGTGTCGTAGATCGCCGTCAACGCGGTGGTGGACCCTCCCGGGGAGTTGATGTAGAGCTGGATGTCGCCGGTGCTGCTCTCGTGGTCCAGGTGCAGCAGCTGCGCCATGACCACGTTGGCGACGTCGTCGTCGATCGGTGTGCCGATGAAGACGATCCGCTCCGACAGCAGGCGGCTGAACACGTCGGAGGAGCGCTCCCCCGACGGGGTGCGTTCGACCACCATCGGCACGGTGTAACGCCCGCTCACGCCCGCGCCCCCCGCCCGTCCGCGCTGAACCCGAACCGGCGGGCCGCGTCGCCGCCCAGCTCCGCGGCGCTGCGCACGACCTGGTCGACGAACCCGTAGTCCCTGGCCTCCTCGGCGGTGAACCACCGGTCGCGGCGCTGGTCCGCCACGACCCGTTCGAGCGGTTGACCGGTGTGCTCGGCGATGAGCCGCTGCATCGTCGACTTGGTGTGCGCGAGGTTCTCGGCCTGGACGGCGATGTCGGCGGCGGTGCCGCCCAGCCCGCCGGAGGGCTGGTGCATCATCACGCGAGTGTGGGGCAGGGCGTAGCGCTTGCCCGGCGTTCCCGCGCACAGCAGGAACTGCCCCATGCTGGCGGCGATGCCCATCCCGAGCGTCACGACGTCGTTGGGGATGAAGCGCATCGTGTCGTAGACGGCCATCCCGGCGTGGACCGAGCCGCCGGGACTGTTGACGCACAGGACGATGTCCCGCCGTGGGTCCTCCTCGGCGAGCAGCAGCAGCTGGGCGCAGACGCGATTGGCGCTCGCCTCGTCCACCTGGGTGCCCAGGACCACCATCCGGCCGTGGAGGAGCCGGGTGGCGACGTGGTCGTCGAACGGTGCCGCGCCGATCTCCGACGCGGCGAGCCGTGGGGGTGTCACGAGCATGATCTCCTCCTTCTCGCGGCCGCGGTGGGCGGGCGCGTTCGCCCGCTCCCGGCCGGTCCCCTCCAGGCTGCGCCTTGGGGGAAGGCGCCGGCGAGCGTTTCTGCCCTGCGGAGATCTGCTCAGGGCAGAGGGGAGGAGAGGCGCCCGAACGCGACGGCGGACGCCCGCGGCGGGAGGTCCCGCCGCGGGCGTCCGCCGTCGCGTCGTGTTCTCAGACCAGGGCGCGCAGCTGGTCGGCGAACCAGCGCTGCGGCGGCAGCGCGACGGCCGCCTCGGCCAGGCGGGTGCAGCGCTCACGGCGCTCGGCGTCGGGCATCGACAGCGCGGTGTGCAGCGCCTCGGCGGTCTCGCTGACGTCGTAGGGGTTGACCAGGATCGCGTCACGGCCCAGGTCGTCGGCCGCTCCGGCCTCCGTGGACAGCACCAGCGCGCAGCCCTCCTGCGACAGCACCGGCCCCTCCTTGGCGACCAGGTTCATGCCGTCGCGGATGGGGTTGACCAGCAGCACGTCGGCGATCTGGTAGGAGGCCAGCGAACGCGCGTAGTCGTCGTTGACCTCCAAGACGACCGGCGTCCAGTCGTCGGTGCCGAACTCCGCGTTGATCTCCTCGGCGAGGCGGCGCACGCTCTCGGTGTAGGCCCGGTACTCCGGGACGTCGCCCCGGCTGGGGTAGGCGAAGGCGAGGTGGGTGACGCGCTCGCGCCACTCGGGCCGCTTCACCAGCAGCTCACGGTAGGCGGCCAGGCCGCGGACGATGTTCTTGGACAGTTCCGTGCGGTCGACGCGCAGGATCAGCCGGCGGTCGCCGACCATCTCCCGCAGGGCGGCGCGGCGTTCGGCGACGTCCTCGGCCGCGGCCCGGGCGCGCAGCCCCTCGGCGTCGGCGCCCAGCCCGTGCACGCCCACCCGGACGATCCGCCCACCGCAGTCCACGGTCCGGTTGTCCCAGTTGACGTCGGCGCGCAGGAACGTCTCACAGCAGCGCAGGAAGGCGTCGGCCCAGCGCCGGCTGAGGAAACCGACGTGGTCGGCGCCCAGCATGCCCTCCAGGAGCTCCCGGCCGATGTCGGCCGGCAGCATCCGGAAGTACTCGGGCGGGGCCCAGGGGGTGTGGGAGAAGTGCGCGATACGCAGGTCGGGGCGGCGGCCGCGCATCATCCTGGGGACGAGCGCCAGATGGTAGTCCTGGACCGCGACCTTGGCGCCGTCGGCGGCGCCGGTGACCAGCGCCTCGGCGAACGCCGCGTTGTAGGCGCGGTAGTCGTCCCACTCGGTGCGGAAACCGGCGTCGAACAGCGGCTTGTTCGGGGTGTCGTAGAGCATGTGGTGGACGAACCACAGCGTCGAGTTGGCGACCGAGTTGTAGGCGTTGGCGAACGTGGCGGCCGGGATGTCGATCATCCGCACCCGGGCACCGCCGAGATCGAAGCCGGCCTGGTCGATGCGGCCCTCGGGAGACTCCGAGACCGCCTTGCGGTCGGCGTCGGAGAGCGCGGCGCACACCCACAGGGTGTCGGCGTCCCCGGCGACCGAGCTCAGCCCGGAGACGAGACCACCGCCGCCACGACGGAACCTCAGGGAACCGTCATCGTCGACCGAGAAGGAAACCGGACCCCGGTTGGAAGCGACGAGGATCTGCGCCTTGTCCACCTGATCGTCCACCTCTCCCGTGAATTGCAAGGAACCCCTACTTAACTACATGGATCGGGCAGTGGGACAGAGCGGGGTATGCGGTAGTGACGTGGTGAGTCTCACCCGGACGGATGCGGCGCAAACACGTCCCCGCTCGCCCCACCGCCAGGACGTGGGGTGGCCCCCCTACCATCTGCTGCCCCGCCGGGGCGGTTGATCACCTCCGGTTTCGGGGGCCGGGGGAACTCCCGGACCCGGCTGGAAAAACCGCGAGGCGGTCGGTTACAGTGACCAACGGATTCAGGAATCCGCTTTTCCCGACAACTTCATATTGCTCATCCAGAGGGGTGGAGGGACCGGCCCTACGAAGCCCCGGCAACCATCTCGGTACACGTTGCTCGTCAGGTGCGAGGCGGCCGGGACAGGTGCCAACTCCGGCCCGGGACCAAAGTGGTCCACGGGTAAAGATGAGGGGAGACGCCTCGCATGGCGGTAACCGCCACGGAACCCAGCACGCCCACCTCCGCCGCCTTCGGCCCCGCCGTCGCGCTCTCCTGCCGCGAGTGCGGTGAGCGCTACGACCTCGGCCCGCGCTTCGCCTGCGAGTTCTGTTTCGGCCCTCTTGAGGTGGCCTACGAGTTCGGCGACATCACCCGCGAGTCCATCGAGCGCGGCCCCAACAACATCTGGCGCTACGCGGGCCTGCTGCCGGTCCCGGCCAACGTCCGCGAACTCCCGAACATGAACCCGGGCCTGACCCCGCTGGTGCGCGCCGACCGCCTCGCCGCCGAACTCGGGCTGCGCTCGCTGCACGTCAAGGACGACTCGGCCAACCCCACCCACTCCTTCAAGGACCGCGTCGTCGCCATGGCCGTCGAGGCGGCGCGCAACTTCGGGTTCACGACGCTGTCCTGCTCCTCCACCGGCAACCTGGCCGGCGCGGTGGGGGCGGCGGCGGCCCGCGCCGGGTTCCGTTCGTGCGTGTTCATCCCGGCCGGCCTCGAAGAGGCCAAGGTCGTCATGGCCGCCGTCTACGGTGGCCGGGTCGTCGCCATCGACGGCAACTACGACGACGTCAACCGCTTCTGCTCCGAGCTCATCGGCGACCCGGCGGGTGAGGACTGGGGTTTCGTCAACGTCAACCTGCGGCCCTACTACGGCGAGGGCTCCAAGACGCTGGCCTACGAGATCGCCGAGCAGCTCGGCTGGCGGCTTCCCGACCAGATCGTCGTCCCGATCGCCTCGGGCTCCCAGCTCACCAAGATCGACAAGGGCTTCCGGGAGCTGATCGCGCTCGGCCTGGTCGAGGACAGGCCCTACAAGGTGTTCGGGGCGCAGGCCACGGGCTGCTCACCGGTGGCGCGGGCCTGGGAGGACGGCCACGACGTCATCCAGCCGGTCAAGCCCGACACCATCGCCAAGTCCCTGGCCATCGGCAACCCGGCGGACGGCCCCTACGTGCTGGACATCTGCCGGCGTACGGGCGGCGCGGTGGCGCACGTCGACGACGACGAGATCGTCGACTCGATCCGCCTGCTCGCCCGCACCGAGGGCGTCTTCGCCGAGACCGCCGGCGGGGTCACCACCGGTGTGCTGCGCAAGCTGGTCGCCCAAGGGGACATCGACCCCGACGCCGAGACCGTCGTCCTCAACACCGGTGACGGCCTCAAGACGCTCAACGCGGTGAGCGGCACCGGCGTCACCGCCACCATCCCGCCCTCCCTGCGCGCGTTCAAGGAGGCCGGCCTGCTGTAGGCCGGGTCCGTCCGCCGTCCCACCCAGACCGCCGGATCGCTCCGGCCAGCACGAGGAGTACATCCCGAAGATGAGCGTCAGCGTTCGCGTGCCCACCATCCTGCGCACCTACACCAAGGACGCGGCCGAGGTCACCGCCGAGGGGAGCACCCTCAGGGAGGTCCTCGACGACCTTGAGGCGAACCACCCCGGCATCCGGGCGCGCATTCTCGACGACCAGGGCAAGATCCGCCGCTTCGTCAACGTCTACGTGGGTGACGAGGACGTCCGGTTCGCCGAAGGGCTCGACACCGCCACGCCCGCGGGCAGCCAGGTGTCGGTCATCCCCGCGGTGGCCGGCGGCTGCTGAGCGTCGCCTGTCCGTTCCCGGCCCGTTCCCGCCCGTCCGGCGGGGCGGGCCGGTTCCGTTTCCTCCCCTGACCTGCTGGTAAGAGGGGGGCGAATTCTTGGCGAAGGCGTTTGCACTCGCCGGTGGTGAGTGCTAAAAATGGGACCGTTAGCACTCTGAGACATCGAGTGCTAATCCTGGATCGAGGCGACGAGGCCGCATCCCCCGGCAGACGGGTTGTCGGTGGGACGGTGGCCGTCCGTCGCGGGCGTCGGCTCGTTCCAATGCGTACCAGCCCGGTCTCGGGAGGACAAGAACTCTTATGGCAGCCAAACTGATCGCGTTTGACGAGGAGGCCCGGCGCGGCCTCGAGCGCGGCATGAACCAGCTCGCTGACGCCGTCAAGGTCACGCTCGGCCCCAAGGGCCGCAACGTCGTCCTTGAGAAGAAGTGGGGCGCGCCGACCATCACCAACGACGGTGTCTCCATCGCCAAGGAGATCGAGCTCGAGGACCCGTGGGAGAAGATCGGGGCCGAGCTGGTCAAGGAGGTCGCGAAGAAGACCGACGACGTCGCTGGTGACGGCACCACCACCGCCACCGTCCTCGCCCAGGCGCTGGTGCGCGAGGGCCTGCGCAACGTCGCCGCGGGTGCCAACCCGATCGGTCTGAAGCGCGGTATCGACGCCGCCGTCGCCCGCATCAGCGAGGAGCTGGCGAACCTCTCCAAGGACATCGAGACCAAGGAGCAGATCGCCTCCACGGCCTCCATCTCCGCCGGCGACACCCAGATCGGCGAGATCATCGCCGAGGCCATGGACAAGGTCGGCAAGGAAGGCGTCATCACGGTCGAGGAGGGCCAGACCTTCGGTCTGGAGCTCGAGCTGGCCGAGGGCATGCGCTTCGACAAGGGCTACATCTCGCCCTACTTCGCCACCGACCTGGAGCGCATGGAGACGGTTCTCGAGGAGCCCTACATCCTCATCGCGAACCAGAAGATCTCCAACAACAACGAGTTCCTGCCGGTCGTCGAGAAGGTCCTCCAGGCCGGCCGTCCGCTCGTCGTCATCGCCGAGGACGTCGAGGGCGGCGCCCTGCAGACCCTCGTCGTCAACAAGATCCGCGGCACCTTCAAGTCCGTCGCGGTCAAGGCCCCCGGCTTCGGTGACCGCCGCAAGGCCCAGCTCGGCGACATCGCCGTGCTGACCGGCGGCCAGGTCATCACCGAGGAGGTCGGCCTCAAGCTCGAGAACACCGAGCTCGAGCTGCTCGGCCGCGCCCGCAAGGTCGTCGTCACCAAGGACGAGACCACCATCGTCGACGGTGCCGGTGACGCCGCCTCGATCGCCGGCCGGGTCAACGAGATCCGTTCCGAGATCGAGCGTACCGACTCCGACTACGACCGTGAGAAGCTCCAGGAGCGCCTGGCCCGCCTGGCCGGCGGTGTCGCGGTCATCAAGGCCGGTGCCGCCACCGAGGTCGAGCTCAAGGAGCGCAAGCACCGCATCGAGGACGCCGTCCGCAACGCGAAGGCGGCCGTCGAGGAGGGCATCCTCCCCGGTGGTGGTGTCGCGCTGCTCCAGGCCTCGGTCCCGGCCTTCGAGAAGCTCGAGCTCGAGGGCGACGAGGCCATCGGCGCCGACATCGTGCGCCGCGCCGTCGAGGAGCCGCTGAAGCAGATCGCGATCAACGCCGGCCTCGAGGGCGGCGTCGTCGCGGAGAAGGTGAAGAACCTGGAGGCGGGCGTCGGCCTGAACGCCGCCACGGGCGAGTACACCGACCTGTTCAAGGACGGCGTCATCGACCCGACCAAGGTCACCCGTTCCGCGCTGCAGAACGCGGCCTCCATCGCCGGTCTGTTCCTGACCACCGAGGCCGTCATCGCCGAGAAGCCGGAGAAGGCCGCTCCGGCCGCCCCGGGCGCTGACATGGGCGGCATGGACTTCTAAGTCCGTTCGCTCCCACGTCGAGAAGGGCGGTCCCCGCACGGGGGCCGCCCTTTCGCGATCATGCGGCCGCCGGGGCGTCCTCAGCCGAAGATGTCGTGGGTGGTGTGGGCGGTGGCGGCGCGGCGGAGCCAGGTGTCGAGGAGGTCGAGGTCGGTGCAGGTGGTGATGCGCTGGCGGGCCTCGTCGGTGACGGGGATGTCGCGTGCGGAGAGCACGGCCAGGACGCTCTCGGCCTTCCCCTCGGCCACGTATTTGCGGGCGAAGTCGCTCTGGTATTCGTGGGTTCCGGGTGTCACCGTTCAGCCG